>NZ_JAHEWS010000013.1:0-101083 GCF_018598405.1 Curtobacterium flaccumfaciens
GGGCGGGGGGGTCGCGCGGGTCGCGCGGGTCGCGCGGGTTTTCGCGCTGGGCGACAGTTCTCGCGTGCGGCGGGCCGTGAACTGTCGCTGGACGCGAAGGATCGGTGCGCAGCCGACTCCCGACAACCCCCAAAGGGCCGTTTGACGGTGTCTCCGGGTCAGGAGAGCATTGCCGCATGTCGAGCCTCCAGTCCCTCCGGGCGACCGCCCACCCGATCCGGCTCCGCCTGCTCTCGCTCGTGACGAGCACCGCGATGAGCGCCGCCGAGGCCGCCCGGGAGCTCGGGCTCTCGCAGGCCACAGCGAGCTACCACCTGCGCGTGCTCGAGCGGGCGGGGCTGGTCACCGTCGTCGAGGTCGTCCGGCTCCGTGGCGGCGAGGCGAAGCGGTACCGGCACGAGTCGTCGGCCCAGCCGTTCGACCCCGATGGCCGATCCGGCGGCGGTGGCGGTGGCGGTGGCGGTGGCGGTGGCGACGACGGTGGCGCGGACGACGTCTCGGTCGAGGACCAGCTCGTGTACATCGAGGCGCAGGTCGACGAGCTCCGGCGACGGGTGCAGCAACGGACCACGGGGCCCGGCGTCTCCACCGATGCCGAACTGTGGGTCAGCCCGGAGACGTGGCGCCGCGTGGTGCACCACGTCGGCCAGACGTCCGCTCTGCTCCACGCCGCGGCGCAGCGGCCCCGCACCCCGGGCACGGTTCCGGTGTCGATGACCGTCTCGATGTTCCCGATGCGGCGACCGTGAGCGCGTCGACACGAGGCGCACTCGGCCACGCACCGTTCCGCTGGCTGCTCGCCGCCCGGACGGTGAGCATCGTCGGGAACGCCGTCGCCCCGATCGCCCTGGCGTTCGCCGTCCTCGACCTCACCGGGTCCCCCGTCGACCTCGGGCTGGTGGTCGCCGCGCGATCGGTCGCGAACGTCGCCGTCCTGCTGTTCGGCGGGGTCATCGCGGACCGTCTCCCCCGTGACGTCGTGCTCGTCGCCACGTCACTCGGAGCTGCCCTGACGCAGGGCGCCGTCGCCGGGCTGGTCCTGACGGGCACCGCGACCGTCCCGCTCCTCGTCGTCCTGAGCGTCCTGAACGGTGCGGTCGCCGCGGTGAGCCTGCCGACGACCGCTGCCATGGTCCCCGAGACCGTGCCCGAGGCGCTGCTCCGCCCGGCGAACGCCGTGATCCGGTTGAGCATCAACGCCGGCACCATCGTCGGGGCCTCCGCCGGCGCCGGCATGGTCGCACTCGTCGGCGCCGGGTGGGGGTTGGCGGCGGGCGCCGCCGGCTTCGCCGTCGCTGCAGCCCTGTACGCGCGGATCCGACTTCCACGTCGCCCGTCCGTCGCGCCGGCTGACCGTCCGTCGGTGACCGCGGACATCCGGGAGGGATGGGCCGAGTTCTCGGGACGACGCTGGGTCTGGACGGTGGTCGCCCAGTTCGCGGTGCTCAACGCCGCCTTCGTCGGCGCGACGACCGTGCTGGGTCCGGTGGTCGCGGACGCTTCGTTCGGCAGGGCGGGTTGGGGGCTCGTCGTCGCCGCGCAGACCGTCGGTCTGGCGCTCGGAGCGCTGATCGCGCTGCGGTGGCGGCCACGGCACGCCCTCGGCATCGGCGTCGCGCTGATGGCCGTGACCGCGATCCCCGTCCTGGCGCTCGGCATCGCACCGGCCCTGCCGACCCTGCTCGTCGCGTTCGCCCTGGGCGGGGTGGCCATCGAACTGTTCGCGATCGCCTGGGACCACGCGCTGCAGTCGAACGTGCCCCGGGCTGTGCTGTCGCGGGTCTACTCGTACGACATGGTCGGGTCGTTCGTCGCCGTCCCGCTCGGCGAGGCCCTGGTGGGACCGTTGGCGCACGCCGCCGGGACGACCACGACCCTGATCGGGTGTGCCGTCGTCATCGTCGTCGCCACCGTGGCCGCCGCGTCGACCCGGAGTGTCCGCCGGGTGACCACGGAGGCGACCGTGCCGGCGTGATCAGCCCAGGGACGCTTCCGCGTCGACCTCGAACGCTTCGAACCGGTCGTCGCCGAGGATCGCGTCGACGAGCGACCGAGGGCCGGCGACGATCGTCGAGTCCCAGTCGATCTCGGTGGCGAGCACCCACTCGTGCCCCTCGGGCCAGAGCATCTGCGGGGTGTGCCCGAAGTCGACGTACGTCCCGACGCGGGCGTCCTCCGTCCACGACGGATCGCTGAGCTCCGGCAGGGACGTCGAGAAGAGGATGCACTCCCGGTCGGGCCAGGCGAACCGCGGACCCGCGAGCGACTGCCGGAGGGCAGCCTGCTCCCGCCGGTGCTGCGCCTGCCTCCGGGCAATGTGCGCCTGCATCTCCGCGCGCTCGGTTGCGGTCGGCTCGCCGCTCCCCTGCCACCCGAACGCCAGGGTCGACGTCCCGTTCAGGTCGCCCCACCCGTCCCAGATCGCCCCGACCAGGTCGTCCGGCGTCGACGTCGCGTCGGCGAGGAGCCCGGTGAGCGCGGCGAGTTGCTTCGGCTCGTACCAGCCCGCTTCGGGTGGATGGACGACCCAGCCGTCCTCGAAGGGCAGGTCCGACTCGTCGTCCCGACCGCTGAGCGTCTGCCACGACACGAGCGGGTTGATCGCCCGACGGGTGCGCGCGGCGACGTCGGCCCAGCGCCACTCGGCCGACTCGAGGACCGGGTGCTCGTCGTACTCGTCCACGGTCGTACGGTCTTCGCGATCCGCTCGGAGCGGATGCAGGATCCGGACGTACGCCTCGAAGCCGGTGCCCGCGACGCCGCCGAACGTGGCGAACACGCCGGCCCGGGCCAGCAACCAGTCGCCGCGCGAGACGTCCCCGATCAGTTCCATGTGTCGAGCCCTGGGTGCCCGTGCGGTTCAGCCGACCTGTGGGCGGGGTGCGCGGAGGCCGGGGAACTCGTCGTCGCGCCACTCCCCCTCGGCGCGCGTGCCGTTGGTCACCGACTGCTCCTCGCGCTCCCGCAGCTCCACGCGGCGGATCTTGCCCGAGATGGTCTTCGGGAGTGCCGCGAACTCGACCCGACGGACGCGCGCGTAGGCGGGGAGAGCCGTGCGCGCGTACTCCAGGACCTGCCTGGCGGTGTCGGCCGACGCCTCCCATCCGGTGGCCAGCGTGACGTACGCCTTGACGACGTTGAGACGGGCGTCGTCGGGAGCCGGGACGACCGCGCTCTCGGCCACGGCCGGGTGCTGCAGCAGGGCGCTCTCCACCTCGAACGGCGACACCTTGTAGTCGGAGGACTTGAACACGTCGTCGGTGCGGCCGATGAACGTCAGCTCGCCGTCGGCGTCGCGGACGGCGATGTCGCCGGTGTGGAAGAAGCCGTCGCGCATCGACGACGCCGTGCGGTCGGGGTCGCCGAGGTACTCGGCCATCAGGTTGACGGGCCGTTCGGTGAGGTCCAGGCAGACCTCGCCCTCGTCGCCCGGTTCGCCGGTGAGCGGGTCGATCAGCGTGACGGTGACGCCGGGGAGCGGCTTGCCCATCGCACCGGGCGTCACGGGGGCGCCCGGGGCGTTGCCGATGATCGCGGTGGTCTCGGTCTGCCCGTAGCCGTCGCGGATGGTGAGGCCCCACGCCGCCTCGACGCGGCCGATGACCTCGGGATTGAGCGGTTCCCCGGCCGAGATGACTTCGCGGAGCGCCCGGGGCTTGGCGCCGAGGTCGGACTGCAGCATCATCCGCCACGCGGTGGGCGGCGCGCAGAACGTGTTGACCTCGGCTCGTTCGAGCTGCGCGAGGAGCGCGACGGGGTCGAACCGCGCGGTGTTGTGGATGAACACGGTGGCCTCGGCGATCCACGGGGCGAAGAAGCAGCTCCACGCGTGTTTGCCCCACCCGGGTGAGCTGATCGTCAGGTGCACGTCGCCGGGCCGGACGCCGAGCCAGTACATGGTGCTGAGGTGCCCGACCGGGTACGACGTCTGGGTGTGCACGACCATCTTCGGCTTCGACGTCGTGCCGGACGTGAAGTACACCAGGCACGGGTCGGTCGTGCGGGTGACGACGTGGGGACGGACCTCGTCGGCGGGTGCGGGCTCGCCCAGGTCACCCGGGTACTCAGTCCACCCCTCGGCGGGACCGCCGATCACGATGCGTGTGAAGGCACCGTGGACGTCGTCGTACTTGTGCGTCTCGCTCTTGTTCGTGACGACGTGCGCCACCGAGCCACGGTCGACGCGGTCCTGCAGGTCGGCGGTGTCCAGCATCGTCGACGTCGGCAGGATGACCGCACCGAGCTTGATCACGGCGAGCATGGTCTCCCACAGCTCGACCTGGTTGCCGAGCATGACGAGGACGTGGTCGCCCTGTTGCACACCGAAGCCGTCCAGGCGCGCGGCGAGCCGATCCGACCGTGCGGCCATCTCGGCGTAGCTCAGTCGCTGCTCCTGACCGTCCTCCTCGACGATCCACAGCGCGGTCCGGCTGTTGTCGCGGGCGATCACGTCGAACCAGTCGGTCGCCCAGTTGAACGTCTCGCCGACGTCCGGCCACCGGAACCCGGCACGTGCCGCTTCGGGAGAGTCCGCGGCGAGGAGCTGGTCGCGGGCTGCACGGTACGCGTCGGTCGGGTTCACAGAAGACACGGATCGATCATGCCGCATCCGGCTCGGAGCCGGCGCGGGAGCAGCTGTCCTGCTCGCGGCGCAGCTTGATCAGATGAGTTCTTGGATCCAGTGCTCGAGCCACGGGATCACGAGTGCGAGATCGTCCGCGTCGACCGAGTCACTCGCGGCGGCACGTGCCGCCGGACTCGCGTTGAGCGCCAGCGAACTGGGGAGCGCCTGGAAGAGCGGGATGTCCGATCGGCTGTCGCCGATGGCGCAGCAGTGTTCGATCGGCACACGGATGTCGCGAGCGAGCGCGAGCGCCCGGTCCCGTTTGTCGAACTCGTCGAAGTGCTCGGCGACGGTGCCGTCGTGGACGCCGCTGCGCTCCCCCACGCGCGGCCCGCCGTTCGGGACGAATCCGAACCGCCGCGCGAGGGAACGGGTCACGGGCTGCCACGCGAGCGACGCGAGCACGGGTTCGACGCCGTGGGCGCGACACCACTCGACGACGGTCTCGGTTCCGGGCAGAACCGGCAGATCGTCGAGCCACCGGTCGATCGCCGCGGTGGTCGTGCCTCGCCACGCGAGGGCGTCGATCTCGCTCACCTGCTGATTGGTGAGCGCACCGTCGGCGTAGCTGGCTTCTGCGTCGTCGAGCGCGTCCTGGTGCCCGAACCGGGCGGCCAGGAAACTGCTGCTGGAACCGGGGGTGACGATGGTTCCGTCGACGTCGAAGAACACGATGCCGACGGTCATTCCCGCGCGCTCCCCCGCACGACCGCACCGAGCACCCGGATCGTCTCGTCAGTATCGACGTGCAGGTGTGCCCCGATGCCGAGCGTACGTGCGGCCTCGATGTTCTCGGGCACGTCGTCCACGAAGAACACCTCGTCCGGGTCCGCCCCCAAGCGCTCGAGCGTGATGCGGAACGCCTCGGCATCGGGCTTGTTCACACCGATCTCGTGGGAGTAACAGATCGGGTCGAACACCGCCGAGAACCCGAAGCGTCGCTCCTCTTCTTCTCGGGCACCATCGCCCGAGTTCGACAGGATCGCGAGGCCGATCGTGCCGCGGAGTCCGGCGAGGAAGTCGTACAACGGCTGGTTCAGCGTTCCGCAGTACGCATCCCAGAAGTCGGCACGCATGACGGCGAGCTGGTCGGCCGTCAGCCCGAGTGCCGCGTCGATCCCGGCCCAGTACCGGTCGACGACGCCCGTCCGACGCGAGGTGTCGGGCAGGTCGGCCGCGACGAGGCGTGCGGAGAAGTCGTCCGTCGTCATCCCGAGACGCTCGGCCCACCGCGCCCGGAAGTGTCCGGGCCAGGCGGCGTCGTCGACGAGTTCGAGGACTCCGCCCACGTCGGACAGCAGCCACCGCACGGCGGGCCCTGCAGCCCCGGGCGTCCCGCCGGTCACAGCGATCCCCGCAGCTGCCGGATCATCTCGATCTCCCGTTCGCTCGGGTCGAGCACGTACGCCTCGGTCGCCCCCGTCGGCTCGTAGCCACGCCGGGCGTAGAAGGCCTGCGCACGGGCGTTCCCCTCGTGCACGTGCAGCCGCAGGGCCGACCCGTGCGCGGCCGCCCACTCCTCGATCTCGTCGAGCAGCGCATCGGTGACGCCGGCACGACGACCCCGGTGCGAGGGCGTGACGTAGACGCCGACCAGGAGTGGCCCGACCCGGGGACCGGGTACGAACACGCCCATCGTCCCGAGCCACCGGCCGTCGGCGTCGATCGCGGCGAGGGTCGTCCCGCCGACGTCGTGCTCTCGGCGGCCGCGTCGACGCCACTCACGCTCCTGCATCCGCTCCGCGTCGGCGAGCCGCTCGCCGTACGCCTTCGGGGTGTCCCGGAGCATCTCGAGCCGCAGTGCCCGGACAGACTCCCAGTCGTCCTCGGTGGTCGGTCGGATCGTCGTTCCCCGCATGGCCCGAGCCTAGAGGCGACGGGGTCGGAGAACTCGTCCCAATCCGACTCGCGGACGACGCCGAATCACCTGCAACGACCGGGAACCACCCGGAGCGCTCACCAGCCGCACACCGCTGGTTCTCCACCCTGTTCGAGGGTGTGTTCGGCGCGCACACAGCAACCGCGCCGAGCGCGACAACAGCAAAGGACTGATCACGATGCGTAAGAGCCTCAAGACCTCCATCACCCTCGCCACGACCGGTGCCCTCGTCCTCGGCGGTGCCGCGTTCGGGATCTCCTCCGCCCAGGCCGCGACCCCGAACGTGCAGACGGTGTCCTCGTCCGAGTCGAAGATCCCCGCACCCGTCGCTTCGGTGCCCGAGGTCCTCGGTGGTTCCACCGCCGTGAAGCTCGACTCCGGCTTCACCGACGCCCTCACCGCCCTCAAGCTCACCCCCGGCGTCTCCGGCGACGCGACCCTGGAAGACGGGTCGGTGTCGTTCCCGATCACCGCCGGGTCGGTCACCTACTGGTCCCCCGACGGCGACTACCGCCCGTACGTGCAGGGCCTGCTGAACCACGACGACTCGGGTCTGACCCTGAAGGCCGGCGACACCACCGTCACGCTGGAGAACTTCGTCGTGAACCCGGGCTCGTCCAAGCTCTACGGCGACGTCCTCGTCAACGGCAAGGTCGCCGCGGCCAACGCGTTCCTGTTCGAGCTGCACGGCGGCTCCCTCAAGCCCCTCCAGCTCGAGGGCGACAACGCCATCCTGACCGGCACCACCGTCCACATCTCCGAAGACGCCGCCGGCCTGCTGAACAAGACCTTCGGCACCGACGCCGTCAAGCGCGGCCTCCTCGTCGGCACCGCCACCATCACCGCACAGATCAAGTAACACCCCGCACCACCAAGGTCGGCCCGGACCACGCAGCAGCGTGGTCCGGGCCGACTCGCGTTGCGCGCCGGGCACACCTGGGCGGAACCGGGCATACCTGGCGGAACCGGGCATACCTGGCGGAACCGGGCGTGCCTGGTGGAACCGGGCGTACCTGGTGGAACCGGGCGTGCCTGGTGGTACCGGGCATACCGAGCGGAGCCGGGCGTACCTGGTGGAACCGGGCGTACCTGGTTGAACCGGGCGTACCTGGTGGGTTCTTCCGACCAGGTACGCCCGTTCTTGCGAACCAACGCGCCCGCGATGGGAAAGAACGTGCGCGCAGACGGACGGGAGGCCCGGTGCCAGCTGGCACCGGGCCTCCCGTCCGTCCTGTGGGACGCCGGGCCGGCGGCCGGCGTCGTCACGGGCTGGGCGACACCTCACGCGCTCACGTGCGCGTGAACTGTCCGGCAGGGCGAGACTCGGCGCGCCGTGGCCACATGCGCAACGAGCAACGCCCCGACCGGAGCGGTCGGGGCGTTGCTCGTGACGGTGCCGATCAGCGGATCAACGAGATGTTGTCCGCCTGCGGGCCCTTCTTGCCGGGGCCGACTTCGTACTGCACGTGGTCGTCCTGGGCGAGCGGCCGGGAGCCGGTCGCCGCGACGATGCTGGAGAAGTGCGCGAACAGGTCCTGGGACCCGTCGTCCGGGTGGATGAACCCGAACCCCTTGCTGTGGTCGAACCACTTGACGGTGCCCGTGGGCATGGCGCTCAGCACGGCGTCAGTGGATGCGCAGCTGCGTGACCATGGGGCACGCGAAGGGGTCGCGGGCGGCGAGGCCGACGCGGTTGAGGTACCGGACGACGATGCCGTAGGAACGCAGCAGCGTGGTCTCGGTGTACGGCACGTCGAGGGTGTCGCAGTGGTCACGCACGAGCAGCCGGGCCTGCTTCAGCGCCGGACGCGGCATCGACGGGAACAGGTGGTGCTCGACCTGGTAGTTCAGCCCACCCATCAGGAACGACACCCACCAGCCGCCACGGATGTTGCGCGACGTGCGCACCTGGCGGGAGAAGAAGTCGACCTTCGCATCGTGGGCGATGGTCGGCATGCCCTTGTGGTTCGGGGCGAACGAGGCACCCATCATCACGCCGAACACGGCCAGCTGCACCCCGAGGAACGCACACGCCATCCCGAACGGCAGGAACCAGAACACGACCGTCAGGTAGATCGCGAACCGCGCCACCAGCAGGGCGCCCTCGATGATGCGGTTCTTGACGTCGGCCTTCGTGCCGTTGCCGGTGACGATCGACACCACGGCGTAGCGGTGGAGGTTGATGCCCTCGAGCGTGAGGAGGGGGAAGAACAGCCACCCCTGGAAGCGCATGAAGGTCTTCATCGCGCCGCCCTTCACGGCGGCGGCGTCCTCCGGCAGGAACCGGATGCCGTCCGGGGCGATGTCCGGGTCCTTGCCGACCGTGTTCGGGTTGCCGTGGTGGCGGGTGTGCTTGTTCATCCACCACGAGTAGCTGAGCCCCACCAGGAACGTGCCGAGCCAGCGGCCCGCACGGTCGTTCCACTTCTGGGACTCGAACACCTGACGGTGCGCGGCTTCGTGCGACAGGAACGCGAACTGCGTGAACAGCACGCCCAGCGCACCCGCCACGATCAGCTGGAACCACGAGTCACCCAGGAACGCGAACGCGACCCAGGCGAGGGCGAGGCTGCCGACGAGTGCGCCGAACAGTGCCCAGTAGAAACCGGTACGACGGCGCAGCAAGCCGTTCTCCTTCACCTGCGCCAGGAGCGCGGAGTAGGTCGAGGTGCCCTTGCGGGCTCCCGTAGCGGGACGAGTGCGGGTGTAACCCGGAGCGAGCGGAGTGGTGGTCATGTGGACCGCCTTCCGGTACGGATCGGTCCTTCAACCGGTTCGAGGGAGTTCACGCGAGTGCGCTTGTGGCGACCCTAGGGGCCGAACTTGCGTGTTCACCGTGGTGTCCGGAACACGTTGTGGGCGCCTCCGATCAGCCCGCGTGACGCTCCGTACCGTCTGCGAAGCGGCCGGACGATGCGCGCAACGTCTGACCCGGGTACTCCCCGAAACGACGGAAGTAGGTGCCCGAGAACCGCCCCAGGTGCCGGAACCCCCAGGCCATCGCCACCTCCCCCACACTGGTCTCGTGACGGGTGCCGGACTCGAGCGCGGCGTGCACGCGGTCGAGCCGCATCCGCAGCAGGAACGTCATCGGTGAGACACCGTGCTCCCGCATGAAGGCCGTCTGCAACGTGCGCGGACTGACCCCGACCGCGTCGCAGATGTCGGCGAGGCAGAGCACCCGATCGCAGTGCCCGTCGAGGTAGGCCTCGGCGAGCTCGACCGTCGACGGGGTGACGGAACGCCGGACGACTGCGGTCACCCGCGCGCCGAACGCTCCGAGGACGGCCTCGACCAGTGCCACCTGCGCACCTGTGCGGGCACCGGACGTGAAGCCGTCGCGGGTGGCCGTCACGGCGACCTGCTCGACGCACCGACGCAGGTGCTCGAGCGCGCCGCCTGGCGGCTCGGCCCCGTGGGTCGGCAGTTCCGGCGCCGTTCCCCCCGATGACCCGCGCACGTGGTCGAGGAGCGACCGGTCGATGCTGACCAGCTGGAGTGTGCCCTTCGGGGCGCGCACCGAGAACGCCCCCGTCGTCGGCATGAGGACCGGCGTACCGGGTCGGGTCTCGAGCACGGTCTCGTCGTCGACCCCGACACGCACGCCCCCGGTGCTCGACCACCCGACGACGATCCGGTCGATCGGCTCGAACACCCCCGAGAACCCGGAGGTCGCCGACGCCGTCACGAGGCTGACGCAACCGTCCCGCCGGGTCCGGTACCGGAACCGGAACGGCAGGCGGAACGGGTCCTCCTCGGCGTCGAAGGCGACGTCCCGCCCGTGTCCGGCCTGGGCGAGGACGCGTGCCGCGAAGGCACGGTCGCTCCCCGAACGTTCGGTCCGACGGCGCTGACCGTCGATCCTGGCGGTGACGGTCCGGGCCGCGTCCGTGCCGTGGACCGCGGTCAGCACGGTGCCTCATCGAGGTGTTGCCCGCAGCGGTGCTCGAACCAGGCGCGGGCGTCCTGCAGCGTCGCGCGCCGGTCGTGCTCGTGCAGTGCCGCCATGAGCGTGCAGTCGAAACCGTCGCCGGTGCGCTCGATGAACCCGAGGAGCATGTCGGGGCCGCCCCAGGCCGCTGCGGCGTCGACGACGCGCCAGCACCCGGAGTCGACCGGCTGCACCCGGATGTCGGTCGGGTCCGTCGCGGCGAGCGCGCGGATCCGGTCGGTGTGGACGACCTGTTTCCACACGACCGAGTCGCTCATCATGGTCGAGGTTCCCTGTGCGTGTCCCATCGCGCCTCCCTGTTGGTCCGATGTGGCGCACCGCTTCAACCGGCGGTGCACGAGACACTTTCAGTATCGGCAGGACATTTCCCGTCACGTCAGGGGTTGACAGCAGACCGCGTAGGGCGGATCATCCGCGGTCTGCACGGCGGTGCTGGGAGCGCACGGTGCAGCGGTGTCGTACGGTCGGCCCATGAGCGACGGGAGCACCGCGGTGCCGGACGGGCCACCCCGGCTCTCACGTGCGGTGCGGGACGCCGTTCGCTTCGTGCAGGAGCACGCGGCCACCCACATCACGGTCACGGACATCGCCGTTGCTGTCCAGCTGTCGCCCAGGAGCCTGCAGAAGCGGTTCCAGGCCGAGCTCGGTCAGACGCCCGGCGTGTACCTGCGGGCCGTCCGGCTCGAGGGCGTGCGCCGCGACCTCCAGGCGGCATCGGGAGCGCCGGACCGCCGGACGATCGCCGAGATCGCCGAGCGGTGGCAGTTCAGCAACGCGGGGCGGATGGCCGCTGCGTTCCGGGCGGCCTACGGCATCGCACCGTCGTCCGCGCTGCGGTCCTTCGTGCCGGAGGACGACGAGGACGGGGCGCCGAGCCTGTCGGACCGGAACCAGCGGCGGTTCCGCCTGGTGCTGGACTGCGAAGTCGACGTCGACGACCCGACGGCGGTGCTCGCCGGTGCCCTGCAGCGAGCCGGCAGCGGACCGTGGCGCGACTACCGGCCCGACGGCGGCAGCGAGGACCTGATGGCGTTCCTGCTCGGCAACGCGGTGCGGACGGTGGTGCGCGAGACCTCCGGTGTGACGCTGGTGGCCCTGGACGCGATGCTCCGCGTGCAGGACGAGCAGGGGTCGTACCCGCCCGCCGAGCTCCCGGCCTGGCGCGCCGGCCCACCGCCGAACACGACTGCGCCGTCCGGATCGTCCGAAACCGCCCTGCGCGTAGGATCGAGAGACGGCAGGGAAGGCGCCCATGGATGACGCATTCGAGCGTGCACTCCGCGCGCTCCGCTCGGCGGACATCGCCGACGATCAACTCAGTGGGCCGTTCGCGCTCGCACTGCCCATGGGTGGTGTCGCCATCTCGACGTTCGGTGCCCTCTGCCCCAGCGAGACGGTGTCCGCGACGGACGAGGTCGCCACCCGCGTCGACGAGATCCAGTTCGACCTGTCCGAGGGCCCGTGCTGGACAGCCCTCGCGACCGACGCCCCGGTCCTCGCGACCGACCTCGTGCAGCGTCCCAACCCGGAGTGGCCGGCCTTCAACGAAGCCGTCCGGCGCGAACCCGTCGGCGCAGTGTTCGCGTTCCCGGTCGCGTTTGGGCCCTTCCCGCTCGGTGCGGTCGACGTGTACGTCCCGCAGCCGGCGACGATCGAGGACGACACCGTCCGGCAGGCCATGACGCTCGCCTCGGCCGTCAGTCGCCGGGTCCTCCGCCGAGCCCTCCGTTCCATCGCCGACGAGGACGACGCCCTGCTGGACCGGAGCCCGTCGTCGCGTCGCGTGGTGCACCAGGCCACCGGGGTCGTCCTCGCACAGCTCGACATCAGCCCCGAGGACGCGTACCTGCTGCTGCAGGGACACGCGTTCGCCCGCCGGACGACGATGCGTCGCGTGGCGGAGGAGATCCTGGACGGCACGGTCCGGTTCGAGAAACGCGGCGACCTGATCGAGGAGGTCCAGTGACGACAGCAGGCAGGGAAGCCCGGATCGTCGAGACGTTCACGACGATCACAGACACCCTGGTGGACGCCTACGACGTCGTCGAACTGTTGCAGACGCTCGTCGAGACCTGTGCCGACGTGCTCGGGATCGACGCCGCCGGCATCCTGCTGGCGAACGACGAGCAGGAACTCGAGGTGGTGGCGTCCACGTCGGAGGCCACCCGGCTCGTCGAGGTCCTGCAGCTCGACGCCGAGGCCGGGCCCTGCATGACCTCCTTCGCGACCGGCCGGACCGTGACGTGCCCGGACATCGACGCCGCCCCTGCGGAGTGGGCGATGTTCCGGACCGGCGCACTGGCGCTGGGGTTCCGTTCGGTGCACGCCGTCCCGCTCCGACTGGGGAGCAACGTCATCGGCACGCTCAACCTGTTCGGGACCGACACCGGTGCCCTCCCCGAGGCCGACCTGCGGGTCGCACGGGCCCTGGCCGACGTCGCGACGATCGGCATCCTGCATGAGCGCTCCCTGCGGGAGCACGAGGCCGTCCGGGCGCAGCTGCAGCGCACGATCGGCTCGCGCGAGGTCATCGAGCAGGCCAAGGGGGTCGTGTCGTACCTGCGGGGTGTCTCGATCGAGGACGCCTTCGCGGTGATCCGGGGGTACGCGCTCGAGCACCACGAGCCGCTCTCCGAGGTCGCCCGCTCGATCGTGCAGCGCCGACTCGTCCCCTGACGAGCGCGGCCGGTCCGACGGGTCCGTCGACCCTCCGCCCGCTACGGTGAGCGGATGGGCAAGGTCACGCTGCAGGACGTCGCCGCACACGCCGGCGTGTCGATGAAGACCGTGTCCAACGTCGTCCGCGGCTACCGGCACGTCAGCGACCCGATGCGCAGCCGGGTGCAGGCCGCGATCGACGAGCTCGGCTACCGGCCGAACGTCTCGGGCCGCTCACTCGCGACCGGTCGCTCGAACATGCTCGCCTTCGCGTTCCCGGATCTCCGTCGCCCGTACTTCGCCGAGCTCGCACACGTCTTCTCGCGGGTCTGCGCCGAACGCGGCTACCAGCTCCTGCTCGAGGAGACCGGCGGCGACCCGGACGGTGAGCGCTCGGCGGTGCGGGGGCGCGAGGCCGGCATGGTCGACGGCGTGGTGATCCACCCGCAGGTGCTCACGCCGGAGGCGATCGACCGCATCCGCGGGGACACGGCCGTGGTGTTCCTCGGCGAGGACGTCCGGCCCCCGCACGCCGACCAGATCGTCATCGACAACGCCGGGGCAGCCGCCGAGGCGGTCGCACACCTCGTGGCGCTCGGCCGTCGGCGCATCGGGTTCTTCGGGCACGAGACCGGACCGTCGTCGCGCACGTCCGGACTGCGTCTGGACGGCTACCGCGCGGGCCTCCTCGACGCCGGCCTCCCGTTCGACGACGCACTCCTGGTCCCCCGCGAGATCGGCGACGCCGCGGGCGCCGAGCTCGCCTTCGGCGCGGCGCTCGACGCCGGGCTCCGCGTCGACGGCCTGCTGTGCCGTGACGACCTGGCCGCGCTCGGCGCGCTCCGGGCGATGCGCCTGCGCGGCCTCGACGCGCCCGGCGACGTCGCGATCGTCGGGTGGGACGCGATCGGGCTCGGGTCGAGCCTGGTGCCGAGCCTGACCTCCGTCGCGCCCGACACGGTCGCGCTCGCCGACACCGCGCTCGACCTGCTGGTCGAGCGGATGGACGGATCCGACGTACCCGGCCGCCTCGTCACGGTCGGCCACCGGCTGCTGGTCGGCGAGAGCGCGCCGTACGCGGACGGCACGTCCGACCGGGCGGCGCACCAGGGCGCCTGACGACGGACGGGAGGCCCGTGGCGGCGCCGCCACGGGCCTCCCGGCCTCGTCCCCGTCGTTCTCCGTCAGCGGCCCGCGGGCGCCGACTCCCCCGGGTGCACGCTGCCGAGCAGCTCGACGACGACGTCCCGGAGGGCGTCGGGCAGGCCCACGGTGCCGAGCTCGACGATGCGGTCGGCGCGCGGCAGGTCCTTCGCCACGACCTCCCACGCCTCGAGCTTCTCCGGGTTGCCGGCCTGCGCGCCCTCGAGGGCCCGCCGCACGGCGTCGCGCGCATCGACCCCGACGACGGGTGCGCCGACCAGCGTGACCGAGCCGCCCGACGCCGAATCCACCGACAGGTCCACGGAGAACCGGTCGGCGGACCGCGCCGACGTCTCCTGCCCGTCGGCCGGAGCCGCGAGGAACGTGATCCGCCACTCGCGGTGGGCGGGGACGACGTCGAGGGCACCGGTCGTGGCGTGCACCCGGAACTCGGCGCGGTCGGGGTCCCAGGTCAGCCGGGTCTCCGCACCGTGGTCACCGTCGCCCTCGCGGTCCTCGACCAGGGTGAAGGACCCGGCGGCGCCGGGGGCGACGAGGACCTCGAACGCGGTCGGGTTCGCGGTGGCGTCGAGCTGGTCCTCCGGGGCGAGCGGCAGCACACCCCCGGCGCGCAGCAGGACCGGCACCGTGTCGAGCGTGCGGTGCAGGTCGACGAACCGGTCACCGGCGTACACCGTGCCGGTGAAGACGTCGGTCCAGGTGCCCGGCGGCAGCCAGGCCCGGGCCACTCCGTGCAGGCTGACCGGGTCGCGCGGGGCGACGATCGGGGCGACGAGCAGCTCGGACCCGAAGGCGTAGGTGTTCGGCACCCGGTACGCCTCGTCGCGGCGGGGCTCCAGGTGGTAGAGCGGGCGGACCAGGGCAGTGCCCTCGGCGGTGCGGTGGTTCATCGTGTGCAGGTACGGCACCAGGCGGTGGCGGAAGCGGAGCGCCTCCCCCATCGCGGCGCGCGCCTCGGCCGGGAACACCCACGGCTCCTTGCGGATGAACGGGTTGTTCGCCGAGTGCAGTCGCATGATCGGCGAGAACACCCCGAACTGCACCCACCGGGTGGCGAGTTCGTCGTCGCGGACGCCGCGGGTGTGTCCGCCGATGTCGTGGCTCCACCAGGGGTAGCCGATGTTCGCGGCGGTGGCGGTGAACTCGGGCTGGAACGCCAGGGACGCCCAGGACACGACGGCGTCACCGGAGAACCCGACGGCGTACCGGTGGCTGCCCGGGCCCGCGTAGCGCGAGAAGGTCATGCCGTCGACGGGGGCCGGGACTGCGGTTGCCTCGGCGGTGGTGGCGGTTTCTGCGTCCGCGGTTGCGTCTCCGCCCGACGGCGCGTGTCGTGCGGAGTCGAGCAGGTGGAAGTGGTTGAGCAGCCACAGTGGATCGACGCCGGGCAGCCCGGTCTCGCGGCCCTGCTGCCAGTCGATCCACCAGAAGTCGACGCCCTGCTCCTCGAGCGGGCGGTGCAGCTGCTCGAAGTAGGCCTGCAGGAACCGACGGTCCGTCGGGTCGAACGGGATCGGCTGCTCGGTGTCCGGGTCGACGCCCATCGCCCGCGCCACCGCGGGGTAGGCGTCCTCGAACGCCCGCACGCCGTCGGCCGGGTGCAGGTTCAGGGTCGTGCGCATCCCCCGGCGGTGCAGCTCGGCGAGGAAGGCCTCGGGGTCCGGGAACAGCGACGGCTCCCACGAGTACCCCGTCCAGCCGTTGCCGAACCGTGGCGGCACCGAGTCGACCCGGTGCCAGTCCATGTCGATGACGGCGACCGAGAACGGCAGCTGCTCGTCGGCGAAGCGGTCGAGCAGCTCGAGGTACGAGGTGTCGCTGTACGGGTGGTACCGGCTCCACCAGTTGCCGAGCGCCCACCGCGGCATCCGCGAGGGCGGCCCGGACACGGCGTGGTACGTGCGGAGCGCAGCGTCGTAATCGCGGCCGTAGGCGAACACCGTGACGTCGCGGCGACCGGGGACCCGCGTGCCGATCCAGCCGTCGTCGGCGAACAGGAACGACTCGCTGTCGTCGAGCGCGGTGATGCCGTCACGCGCCAGGATCCCCGGCTCGAGCGGCATCCGGCCGTCCACGTCGTCGAGGGTGCGACCGGTGCCGCCGAGGTCGCGCGGCTCCTGTCCCCAGCGCCAGCGGTTGGCGTCCGGGCCGGTGGTCTCGACGACCAGGCCGCTGGGGCTGAACGGGCGGCCGTCGTAGCGCAGGCGGGCGCGGTCGGTGGTGACGACGACGCCGGTGCCGGTGTGCTCCACGGTGAACGCCGGGACGGGCAGCCGGCGGCGCATCGCGAAGGTCGAGGCGCGGTCCTCGAACCCGCCGTCGTCGCTCCACTCGACGCGGAACGCCCCCGCGTCGAGGACGGTGATGCGCCAGTGGCCGCCGCTGACGACGGCCGCGGGGTCGGCGACCGGGTCCGAGCCGGGGAACGGGCGGATGGTGGGCAGGACGGTGCCGGTGCCGGTGCTGCTGGTCGTGTCGGTGCTGGTGGTGCTCACGTGGTGCCTCTCAGCTCTTGACCGCACCCTGCGTCACGCCGCTGATGACCCAGCGCTGCGCGAACAGGTAGACGATGATCGTGGGCGCCATCGCCATCAGGTACGAGGCGAAGGCGACGTTGTAGTTGGTGCCGAACTGACTCTGGAAGATGTTCTGCACCACGGGCAGGGTCTGCAACCCCGGGTCCGCCGTGATGAGCGACGGCATCATGAAGTCGTTCCACGACGCCAGGAACGCGAAGATCCCGACCGTCGCGTTCATCGGACCGAGGAGCGGCAGGATGATCCGCCAGAAGATCTGCCACGTGGACGCCCCGTCGATCCGGGCGCTCTCCTCGAGCTCCACCGGGATCGAGCGCAGGTACGCCGAGTAGAGCAGCACGCTGAACGACAGTTGGAACATGGCGTGCAGGATCCCGACGCCGATCGGGTTGTCGAGCCCGATCTCGGCGGTCAGCTTGATCTGCGGCAGCGCCACCACCGGGAACGGCAGGAACATCGCCGCGAGCAGGTAGACGAACGAGTACCGGAAGAACCGCTTGTGCCAGTTCCGGACGATCGCGTACGAGGCGAACGAGCTGAGCAGCAGCGTCGCGACGACGGTGAGCGCCGCGACGCCCAGAGACACCGAGAAGGACACCGGGAACCGGGTCAGCTGCCAGGCCTCGGCGAACGAGCCCGGGTTGAGCGGGAACGGCAGCGAGAGCGCGTTGCCGTCGACGGACTGCTCGGTCGTCTTGAACGCCATCGAGAGGGTGACGTAGAGCGGGACGAGCACGGTCAGCGACGCGAGGCCGAGGACCACGGTGAGCGTCCAGTTCGTGCCGCCGAGGCGTCGGCGGTGGCCGCGGCCGGAGCCGGAGCCGCCGGTGGTCACCGCGCGGGTGTCGGTCGGGGGTCGTGTGTCGATGGCGGTCATGCGAGTCGCAGATTCCTTCCGCGGGTCGCCGCGAGCTGCAGCACGGAGATGAGGACGGTGATGATGAAGAACACGGTCGCGTTCGCCATCTGGTAGGCGTAGTCGCCGCCGGTGAAGCCGCCGAAGATGGTCATCGCGACGCTGCTCGTCGCGCTGCCGGGGCCGCCGTTGGTCAGGCCGACGATGACGTCGTACGCGCCGAGGTAGCCCTTCACACCGAGCACGGTGTTGATGACGATGAAGCCGCCGAGCAGCGGGAGCGTGATCGCGCGCAGCTGCTTCCAGCCCGTCGCCCCGTCGAGCGAGCTGGCCTCGTACAGCTCCTCGGGGATGGACGTGAGGCCCGCCGTGTAGATGAGGAGCGCGCCGGGCACGGTCTGCCAGGCGGACACGATCACGATCGCGAGCCAGGCGAGGTTCGGGTCACCGAGGATGCTCTGCTCGAGCGGGCCGAAGCCGACGCTCGTGGCCAGGGCCGGCACGGTGTTCGAGAACAGGAAGTTGAACACGTAGGCGACGATGATCCCCGAGATCACCATCGGGATGACGAAGATCGAGCGCAGCCCGGCGGCGAACCGGATCTTCTTCGCCAGGGCGATCGCCAGGGACAGCGCGACGACCTGCGTCACGATGACGGTGACGACCGCGAAGCCGAGCGTGAACCCGTACGACGCCAGGATCGCGGGGTCGGACACGAGCGCCTTGTAGTTCTCGATGCCGAGGAAGTTCCACTGCCCGAAGCCCAGGTAGTCGGTGAAGCTGTAGAAGACGCCGACGCCGGCCGGGGCGACGACGAACGCCGTGAACAGCACGAGGGCGGGCACGAGGAACAGGTAGTACATGCCCTCCGTGCGGTGGAGGGAACCCACACGACGGTGCGTGCGGGACGCCGCGGTCGCCGGTCCGGAGGTCGCCGGGTCGGTGTCGCGGGAGAGCGGGGTCTGCATGGTCATGGTGGCTCCTGTGTCCTGGTCCGGCTCAGACCGTCGCGGAACGGCCGGCGAGCCGCCGCCAGTCCGAGTCGAGCCGCTGCAGCATCGAGGTGAAGTCCCCGCTCCGGATCGCCGACTGCAGGTAGTTGCCGAGCGGGATCGACGTGGGGATGAAGGTGCCGGCGCCCTGGTAGAACGCCGCGTCGTCGACGTACTGCTGCAGTCCGGCGAGACGCTCGTCCTGCTGCGGCGGGGCGTCGATGCGGGGCGAGTACGCCAGGTTGTCGCGGTTGTAGGCGTCGATGACGTCGGGCTGCATGAGGAACTCGACGAGCTCCTTCGCCTCGTCCGGGTGCTGCGACGCCGTCGGGATCCAGAGTCCGAGGTCGATGTTGACGCGCGCCTTGCGGTCTGCCGGGTCGTTCGACACCGGCAGCGCGAACGTGCCGACGGGCAGATCCTCGTCGATGAGCGCGATCTGCCCGAGCGCCCACGGGCCCTGCAGGTACATCGCGGCCTCGCCCTTGCCGAACGCCAGGTTGCCGTCGGCGTAGGCCCGGGTGGCGTGGTCGGGGTTGAAGAACGACGAGATGGTCTTCGCGCGCTCCATCGGCACCGCGAAGTCCTGCTCGAACGACACCTCGGAGTCGGGGCCGACGTCGGGCCCGAGCGCCTTCATCTTGCGGAAGAACGACCCGGTGTCGACGAGGCTGCCGACCGAGTAGTCGAACAGGCCCTGCCAGAGCGTCCACGTGTCGCGGTCGGTGGCGTAGATCGGGGTGATGTCGGCCTTCTGCAGGGTGCGGCACACCTCGACGAACTCGTCCCACGTCGTCGGGACCGGCAGGTCGTGCTCGGCGAAGATCCGCTTGTTGTAGATGACCCCGGCCGCCGCGAGCGAGTACGGCAGCACGCTCGTACGGTCCTCGAACTTGGCGTACTGGTTCGTGAGGGTGTCGATGTCCGGGCGGACGCGCGCCGCCGACGGCAGGTCACTGAGGTCGCTGAGCACGCCGCGCGAGATGTACCGCGCGAGTTCGAGGTTGTCGTTGAAGCACCCGACGTCGGCGGGTTCGCCGCGCACGAACTGCGGGGCGATCGCCCCCGTGCTGTCGTGCACGACGGAGAACCCCGCGTGCTCCCCCTCGAACCGCCGCAGCAGCTTGTCGAAGTACGCGATGACCTCCTGCTTCTGCTCGTAGAAGCGGAGCGTCGTACCACCACCGGCTGCGCGTCCGGGGGTCGCGCACCCGGCGAGCGCCATGGTGCCGAGTGCGATGCCACCGGCCGCGCCCGCGAGGAACCCCCGCCGGCTCAGCGCGGCCTGGAGTGTTGCGGTCCTGCTTCCCACCATCGGGTCTCTCCCTCGTTGCGCATCGTCGCGCAGGCTCCTGTTTACAGCGCTGTAAAGCGTACGTCAACGTTGTAATCGCCTGTGACAGTGGTCGGTGCGCCCCACGGACGGGAGGCACGGTGCCAGCCCGCCCCGCGCCTCCCGTCCGCCGCGCAGCGCGTCCACCGCCGCGCGCCGCCACCTGGTGCGAGGTTCCGCACTCCGTGCGAGGGCCGGAGCGCCGCACCGAGTGCGGAACCTCGCACGGGGCGCACCGGGGGCGCACCACGGCGGCGCCCGCGACACGCCTGCGTGAACGCACAGAACCACGAGCAGGCACCATGGACGGATGGCAAGCACCACTCCTCCCCTGCCCGGACCCGTCACGACCACACCGCAGTTGCGGCGGTGGGTGTTCTGGCCCGCCGCCGTCATCGTGCTGGGGTTCGTGGCGTTCACCCTGATCTCCCCGTCCACCGCCGAGGCGCTGTTCCTCGGACTGCAGGACGGCATCGTCAAGAACTTCAGCTGGTACTACGTGCTGATCGCAGCGTTCTTCGTCGGCTTCTCGCTGTTCGTCGGGTTCAGCCGCTTCGGTGACATCAAGCTCGGCAAGGACCAGGACGAGCCCGAGTTCTCGACCGGTTCGTGGTTCTCGCTGCTCTTCGCCGCCGGCATGGGCATCGGCCTCGTCTTCTACGGGGTCTCCGAGCCGCTCAGTCACTTCGCCTCCCCGCGCCCCGGCGTCACCGGCGGCGAGAACGAGCTCGCGCAGCAGGCACTGACCCAGACGTTCCTGCACTGGGGCCTGCACGCGTGGGCGATCTACGTCGTCCTCGGCCTCGCCCTGGCCTACGCGATCCACCGCCGGGGTCGCCCGGTGTCGATCCGCTGGGCCCTCGAACCGCTGCTCGGCAACCGCGTGCGCGGCGGCTGGGGCAACCTGATCGACGTGATCGCACTGGTCGGCACGCTGTTCGGCGTCGCGACCTCGCTCGGCCTCGGCGTCATCCAGATCGGCGCGGGACTCGAGAGCGCCGGCATCGCCGACAGCAGCCTCGTCAGCCAGATCGCGATCATCGCCGTGATCACCGCCGTCACGATCGTCTCGCTCGTCACCGGCGTCACCAAGGGCATGAAGATCCTGTCGAACTTCAACCTGATCCTCGCCGCCGCGCTGCTGCTGTTCGTGCTCATCGTCGGGCCGACGCAGTTCCTGCTCCGCGACTTCGTGCAGTCGATCGGTTCCTACCTGCAGAACATCGTCGGCCTGTCGTTCAACGTCACCGCCCAGCAGGGTGCCGAGGGCGTGGCCTGGCAGGGTGCCTGGACCACCTTCTACTGGGGCTGGTGGATGTCGTGGGCGCCGTTCGTCGGTGTCTTCATCGCCCGCATCTCCAAGGGCCGCACGGTCCGACAGTTCGTGTTCGGCGTCCTCCTGGTGCCGACCGCGCTCACGTTCCTGTGGTTCGCCGTCCTCGGTGGCACCGCGATCCACCGCCAGACCGACGGCTCGGGCGGCCTGATCGGCTCGGACGGCACGGTCGACATCGAGGGGTCGCTGTTCGCGGTCCTCGGTGACCTGCCCGCCGGCATGGTGCTGACCTACGGCGCGATCCTGCTCATCGGCGTGTTCTTCGTGACCTCGTCGGACTCCGGCTCGCTCGTGATGGCGATGATCGCGTCGGGTGGTGACATCGAGCCGAAGAACTGGCTGCGGGTCTTCTTCGCCGGTGTCGCGGCGCTGCTCGCCGTCGCGCTGCTGCTCAGCGGCGGGTTGAACGCGCTGAAGACGGCCGCGATCACGACCGCCCTGCCGTTCAGCGTCGTCCTGATCCTGACCTGCTGGTCGACGATCATCGCCTTCACCCGCGAGCGCCGTGCCTACGACAAGGCCGAGCGCGAGGTCCTGCTCGAGCACGTCGGCGCGTACTACGGACTCGAGGTCGAGGCGCCGACCGAGCGTCCGGTACGGTCCGGCCTCGGCCGTCCGTGGGCCGCGGTGAAGAGCCGCGTGCGCGGTGGCCGCGGAGCCGCAGCGCCGACGGTCGGCGCGGGCGCGCTCGACGACTTCCCGGTCCGGCCCGAGTCGGTCTCGGCCGACCCGGCCGTCGACCCGAGCCTCGACGCGCGTCCGACATCGGCCGACACGTCGGCGACGGAGCAGCCCGAGCGCTGACGCGGCGCGCGCCGTGTGGTGCGAGGTTCCGTGTTCGGTGGGACGAACGTGCCCTCGCACCAGAGACGGAACCGCGCACGGGCCGTCGACGCGACCATCTGACGGACGGGAGGCACGGTGCCAGCTGGCACCGTGCCTCCCGTCCGTCACCCCGTCAGGTGTCGTTCCGTGCGGACGCGACCTCGAGGGTCACGACGACCGCCGCCACGGCGAGCGCCGTGACCGGCAGCGACACCGCCGGCACCGCGATGGACGCGAGGACCACGAGCGTCAGGACGACGACCGCGGCGTTGGCCCGGGCCGACAGCGACGGCCGGATCGCCAGCGCCCAGATCGACAGCACGAACACCGCGACCGGCACCGCAACGGTCGCGGCGACCGAGGCGGACGACAGTTCGACGTGGCCGGCGTCGGCGCTGACCGCGACCTCGATGCCGGCGGGCAGCGCACCGGCCGCGGCGAAGACGAAGTAGTGGCCGTACCCGAACACGAGCGCGGTGGGCAGCGAGCGGATGTGGGCGTGCTGCTCGCGGGAGAAGTAGATCCACCACATGCCGACGGTGATCACCAGCCCGCAACCGGCGAGCGCCAGCAGTGCCCCGAGGTGCTCGGTGTCCGAGAGGGCGTCGATCACCGCCCCGGCCGAGGCCACCAGCCCCTCGCCGAGGACGATGAGGGTGAACAGCGAGAACCGCTCGGCCAGGTGCCGGGTGTGCCACGGTGCGGTCCCCGTCGAGGTCTGCGCCCAGACCGGCACGAGCAACTCGGCGAGCACGAGGAACGGCGCCGCGTACGGCCAGACGTCGTCGGGCAGCGCGAGTGAGACCACCCAGAGCACCTGGACGACGGTGATGCCGACGGCGTGCCGGGTGGCGGTGGGCCGGTAGCGGGTGGAGGAGACGGCGGCGCGGATCCACTGTCCGACCAGGGCCAGCCGCATCACGACGTACCCGGTGATGCCGATCGTGAAGTCGTTGTCGACCATCGCCGCGTGCACCCCGGCGGCGAGGACGAGCACCCCCGCCATCTGCACGAACGTCATCACCCGGTAGAGCCAGTCGTCGGTGTCGAACGACGTGGCGAACCAGGTGAAGTTCATCCAGGCCCACCAGATCGAGAAGAACACCAGCCCGTACGACAGCACGGCGGAGGTGACGTGTCCCTCGATCTCGATCTCGTGCAGGTTCGTGGCGGCGAAGCCCACCGCGACGACGAACACCAGGTCGAACAGCAGTTCCAGGGGGCTGGCGGCGCGGTGCCGCTGGTCGGGGTCGCGCGGCACCATCCGGCGCAGTCCGATCGTGGTCATGGGCTCACGGTAGGGCCGCGCCCGTCGCGGCACCAGCGCGCGGCACGGCGCGGCTCGGAGCGCCGCTCCCTGGTCCGCGTCGGCATCCGCAGGACGCGGACCGCTGACGGCTCGCCCGGCGCTGCCGATCAGTCCGTGTGCAGGCCCCGCACCACCAGACCCAGCCGACCACGGCCGTGTACCGCCGTGTCCGGCCGACCCCCTCCGACAGGAGTCCCCGGTGACCTCACCGCGTCCCGCCGTCCGCACCCGGTCGTTCCGCGCAGCGACCGTCAGCGCCACCGCCACCGCGCTGGCCGCCGCCACGCTGCTGGCGCTCGTCGTCACCCCGGCGAACGCCGCAACGCCCGACACCCCGCGGTCACCGGCCGAGCCGTCCGCCGCGGCGGTCGCGCCCGAGGAACAGCCGGGAGGCCCGTCCAGCGTCGGTCCCGCCGCCGACGGCGTGCGGGTGGGTTCCGGCTCCTACGCGCCGACCCCGCCCGACGAGATCACCGACATCGCCGACGTGCGGAAGACGCTGGGCCAGAAGCTGTACATCGACCCGTCGCAGGCCGGCAAGCCCGTGCCGACGAACCAGTGGTGGACGGACCTGCTGGTCAGCAAGTACTCCGGGGACATGTGGGCGTACCCGTTCGTGTCCTCGAACAGCGCCGCCGGCACGAAGGTCACGATCCCGACGCGGTGGAACAGCGACGGCACCGCGATGCGGCTCGAGGCCCCGGTGACGGTGGGCGGGACCGTGGAGCCGACGCCGGACGCGAGCGACCGCACCCTCGCCGACTTCGAGGACGGCCTGCCCGACGGCTGGACCGCGACCGGCGACGCGTTCACCTCGACCGCCACCGGCACGGCCACCGGGCAGAGCGCGGTGTCCGGGTGGCTCGGCGGACGCTTCCTGAACTCCTTCAGCGACGAAGACGGTGACGGCGCGACCGGCACGCTCACCTCGCCGACCTTCACGATCGACCGGTCCACCCTGGCGTTCCTCGTCGGCGGTGGCCGGCACCCCGACCACGAAGCCGTGCAGCTCCTGATCGACGGCGACGTCGTCGCGAGCAGCACCGGGACGGACGGCGAGCAGCTGCGCTGGGACAGCTGGGACGTCTCCGACCACCGGGGACAGTCCGCGCAGCTGCGGATCGTCGACGACCTCCGTGCCGGATGGGCGCACGTCATGGTCGACCAGCTCCTGCTCACCGACGCCCCGGACGGCCTCGCGGAGCGCTTCTCGACGACGTTCACCGCGAAGGAGGCCGACGCGCTCCGCTGGGGTGACTGGAACGTCAGCTGGCGGATGCCGAAGGACGGCCCGGGCGGGCAGTACATGGACGTCACGAGCATGCAGGGCTCGCCGTACGAGTGGTTCGAGTTCCACGGGATGACCCCGCGCATCACCCTGCAGGACGGCGCCGAGGTCACCGACGCCGACGGCGAGCCGCTCGACCTGCCGGTGACGACGGACCGGTTCGAGATCCGCCAGGACGGCCACGTCTTCGGGGTGCACGCTCCGGACCGGACGACCTTCACCCGCGTCGGGAACGCCCTCGAGGCATCCGCGGGCACGCCGTACCTGGTGCTCAGCGCCGTCCCCGAGCGCGGTCTGACGCTCGACGACCTGCACCGCACCGCGTTCGCCGTCCCCCGCGACACCACGATGGCGTACTCGTACGACCCGGCCGCAGCGAACGTCCGCCAGCAGTGGTCGATCCGCACCGACACCCTGCAGGGCGACGACCACGACACCGTGCAGGGATGGCTGCAGCACCAGTACGCCGACGCCACCACGAACCTGCGGTTCACCGGTGCCACCTACGAGACCCCGCGCGGCACCATGCGGACCACGGTCGGCCACGGCGGCTGGACCCTCGACTACGCGTTCACCGGCATCACCCCGGTCGGTGCGACGCCCGAGGCGGTCGGTGACGACCCGTACTCCGAGAAGATCATGCGCGAGTACCTGCACGACTACGCCGCGAAGACGACGTACGGCGGCGACACGTACTGGGGCGGCAAGGACGTCCTGCAGCTCGCCGAGTACATGACGATCGCGCGGCAGATCGGCGCCACCGAGGACGCCCGGAAGCTGCAGGACACCCTCGAGCGCGCCCTGACCGACTGGTACACGTACACGGACGGCGAGGCGGAGCACTTCTTCGCGATGTACCCGACGTGGAAGGCCCTCATCGGGTTCGCCGACTCGTACGGGTCGGCCCAGTTCAACGACAACCACTTCCACTACGGGTACTTCGCCGTCGCGACCGCCATGCTCGGCCGGGTCGACCACGACTGGGCGGCGAAGTACCAGGGCATGGCGACGCTCGTCGCGAAGCAGTACGCGAACTGGGACCGCGACGACGCCCGGTTCCCGCACATGCGGACGTTCGGCGTGTGGGAGGGCCGATCCAACGCCGGCGGGGTGTCCTCGCCCGGTGGCAACAACCAGGAGTCGTCGTCCGAGGCGATCCAGTCCGAGGCGGGGCTCTTCCTGCTCGGCTCGGTCCTCGGCGACGACGCGATGCAGGCAGCCGGTGCGGTGCAGTACGTGACCGAGCGGGCCGCCGTGCGCGCCTACTGGCAGAACGTGCGTGGCAACCCCGCGTCGGCGTCGTACGACGGCAACGGCGCGTTCCCCGAGGAGTACGAGCACGGGCAGGCGGGGATCCTCTTCGACTCCGGCCAGGCCCACTCCACGTACTTCTCCGGCGACCCCGCGTGGATCTTCGGCATCCAGTGGATGCCCATCGCCCCGTGGTTCGACTACTTCGGCTGGGACCCGGGCTTCTCGAAGGCCCTGATGCGCGAGATGATGGCCGCCCGCCCGGAGTCCATCGGGCAGGCCGGCGTCACCGACGGCAACGCGGCACGCATCCAGATGCTCACGAAGAAGTGGTGGGGCGTCGGCAGCTACGGCGACGTCAAGATCACCCGCGACCGCCCGGCCGCGATCGGTGAGCTGCAGGACGCGATCCGCGCGGTCGAGGCGAACCACCCCGGGTACGTCACCCGGCGAACCGCGGCGAACCCGCTGTACGTCCCAGCCACCGACACCCTGCTGGTGAGCGTGGACGACGACGGACGGGTGGTGTTCCCGGACCGGTACTGGACGCCGGAGAACCTGCCCGACTCGCTGGTGCCCGCCGAGCTCGACGGTCCGACCGCCGACCGGAAGCCCCAGGACTGGCCGACGCCGTCCCCGCTGATGCCGTTCCTGGTGGAGGACTTCCGCGCCGACACCGCGACCATCGACCAGCTGTACGGCGTCGACCTCACCGACCACACCCCGGGCACGGACACCGAGCACGCCGCGCGGGTGTTCAGCGGCATGGGTGACGCCCTCGGCAACGTCGTCCTCGGGTTCCTCGGGCAGTACGACCCGGACACCTACGCCGACGTGCACGCCGCACTGTGGGCAGCCGACGACCCGGCCGTCACCGGGCAGTCGATGGCCGGCATCGTGTACCACCAGGCGATGTCGAACCGGACCGTCGGCACCGAGGTCACCGACCGGCACACCTCCGATCCCCTCAGCCAGGTGTTCCGCGCCCCGGACGGGACGATCAGCTACGTGCTGGACAACCCGGACACCGTGCAGCACACCTACGACGTCTACGAGGGCACGGAGGTGATCGGGCAGATCGCGGTCCCGGCACAGACGCAGATCACGTCGCAGCTCGACGCACGGCTCACCGAGGTCGTCGTCAGCACTGAGGGCGACCCGAAGACGATCGTCCCCGGGGCCACCACGACCTTCACCGCGACCGGCTACGACCAGTACGGCGCCACCGTCGCGCTCGACGACGTCTCCTGGTCGACCGACACCGGCACGGTCAGTGACGCCGGTGTGCACCGTGCCTCGGCGCGGGCGGAGCACGCGACGGTCACCGCGACCGTCGGCGACGTGCACGGGTCGTACGCCTTCCGGGTCGCCCCGGCACCGGTGCTGACCGGCATCGACGTCACGCCCGGCTTCGACCGGCTCGTCGTCGGGACGCCGCAGCGGTTCCGTGCCGCCGGCCACGACCAGTACGGCGACCCGGCGGCCCTGCCCGCCGACGTCACCTGGTCGTACACCGGCGCCGGGAGCGCCGGCACCGACGGCACCGTGACCACCACGGCCGCGGGCTCCGGGTACGTCGTCGCCACCGGTGGCGGTGTCGAGGGGTCGGCGGTCGTCGCCTCGGTGACGTCGATCCCCGACGCCGCGGCCGGTGCCGACGTCGTCGCGAGCTCCACGGACGGCGGGAACACCGCGGGGAAGGCCGTCGACGGCGACCGCAGCACGCGGTGGGAGAGCGCCCACGGTGTCGACGACGTCGACTACACGATCGACCTCGGCCGCCTGACCGACCTCGACACCGTGCAGGTGGACTGGGAGAACGCCGCTGCCGCACGGTACGTCGTGCAGGTCCGCGACACCGCCGACGACGAGTGGCGCGACGTCCGCACGGTCGACAAGACCACCCCCGACGCGGACACCGTCACCGTCGGGGCGACCGCCCGGTTCGTGCGCCTGCACCTGACCGACCGGCTCACCGGGTACGGCTACTCCATCTGGGAGGTCCACGTGTCCGGCACCCCGGCGGCCTCCACCGTCGACGTCGAGGACGTCCTCGTCGCGCCCCGGGCCGCGACCGTCCGTCGCAGCGACGAGGTCCGGATGGCCGCGTACGGGTTCGACCACGACGGGTTCGGCGGACGGCTCGACCCGGCCCGACCGGAGTGGACCGTCGACGGTGGCGGCAGCGTCGACGGCGAAGGTGTCGTCACCGCAGCGACCGAGGGCGGTGTGACCGCAACGGTCACCGCCACTGTGCCGGGAGCATCCGGAACGGCCACCGTCACGACCCTCGACGAGGCGACCGACGACGACGGAACCGCACCCTCGCCCGCCCGCGACGTGGCGGCCGGCAAGCCCGTCACCACCTCCTCCGACGAACGGCGCGACCTGGCCGGTGGCAACGCGGTCGACGGGGACGGCCGGACCCGGTGGTCCAGCGCCGCGCGCGACGGCGAGTGGTTGGCCGTCGACCTCGGCCAGGTCGTGCCGATCGACCAGGTGCAGCTCGACTGGGAGGCCGCGTCCGCCGACGCCTACCGGATCCAGGTCCGTGACGACGCCGACGACACCTGGCGCACCGTCGCCGACGAGGAGCACGGGTCCGGCGGCGACGTGGCCCACCGCTTCGACGAGGACGAGGTCAGCGGCCGGTTCGTCCGGCTCGTGGCCGACCGTCGCCACACCGAGTTCGGCGTCTCCCTCTGGGACCTCCGCGTCTACTCGACGCAGGGCGAACCGACGCCGGACCTCGCACGGCGGGCGACCGTCTCGTCGTCGGCCGACGAGGGCGACGGCGTCCCCGCACGCAACGCCGTCGACGGCGACCCGGGCTCGCGCTGGGCGAGCGCACACACGGACGACGAGTGGCTCGCCGTCGACCTCGGCGCACCGCACCGCCTGCACGGCGCGGTGCTCCGGTGGGAGGACGCCTTCGGACGCTCCTACCGGATCGAGGCCCGGAACGCGGGCGACGACGACTGGACGACCCTCGCCACCGAGACCGACGGTGACGGCGGGACCGACCGACACAGCCTGGACGGCTCGTGGCGGTACGTCCGCGTGCACGGCATCGAACGGGCGACCCCGTACGGCTACTCCCTGTACGACCTCGAGATCCGGTAGCGACGGCTGCCGCCGGTGGCGGTGACCGTCGTGGCGTGAGCGATGTGGTCACCGCGACAGGCTGACGGACTGGAGGCCCGGTGCCAGCTGGCACCGGGCCTCCAGTCCGCCTGTCGGCTCGGTCGAGTCGTTGCCGGATCGAGACACCGGTCCGGCCCGGCGTGCGGCATCGTGGAGCCACCGATGGCGGACAGGACGGAGCGCACGGTGGAACGAGTGGTGGCTCCGGGTGGTCGGGGCGGACAGGGCCGTCGTCCGATGACGCGCACGGACCCTGCGGCGAGTCCGCGACCGTGGACACTGATCGCCGTCGCGGTACTGGTGGGCTGGGCGGTCGTGACGGCACTGCTGTTCCCGGTCACGGGGATGGACGAGCACGAGGGCCCCGGCGACCAGGTCTGGCGGACCTCGTCGAGCGCGCTCGGCGTGCCGCTCGCACCCGAGTGGGACGTGCTCGTCTGGCTCGCCGCACTCGCGCTGGTGCCGGTCGTCGTCGGGCTGGCGTTCCTGCTCCGCCGCCGACGACCGCGCACCGCGCCCGTCAGTCCGTCGCCGGGTGGCCCTGCCCGCTGAGGTGTGCACGGAGCACGTCGCGGACGCTCGTCCACGGCTGCACGCCGTAGCGGTCGTTGTCCACATGGTGCAGCTGCGCCTGCCCGCTGAACATGCTCACGAAGTACTGCATCCCCTGCCACGCCGGGAACGTCTCGTCGGGGTCCTTCGACAGGCGCTTGCCGACGGCGCTCATCGCGGACAGGGTCCCGGTGGTGCCGGCCCACTGCAGCCGGAAGCGCTCCCCCGTCAGCTCGCTCACGGTGCGGGCGACGTCGCGGGCGGTCACCCGGTCCCCGGCCATCTCGATGACGCGCGGAGCGTCGTCGTCCAGGGCGGCGAGCGCCGTGACCCGGGCGACGTCGTCCTTCGTGGTGAAGTCGAGCACCTGGTCCGCCGACGACCAGAAGAGCACGAGCCGGCGGCCGAACAGGATCATCGGGGCCTCGCCGGTGAGCAGGTCGGTGAACATGCCGGTCAGGATCGACGTCGCCTGCACCGGCGCGGCGTCGAGGTCGGCGGCGAACTCGCGGCGGAGCTCGAAGTTGCGGTTGGTCCCGGGCGTGATCCGGCGGTAGTCGGCCGAGTAGTCGGACGGGATGAACCGCCGGACCCCGGCGGCGACGGTCGCCGCGAGCAGTGCGCGCTGCGCGTCGACGATCACCGGGCGCGTCCCGCTGACCGCGGAGACGACGACGTCGGCACCACTGACGGCCCGGGTCAGGGCGTCGTGGTCGCCGTACTCGGCGGTGACGACGTCCACACGGGGGTCGTCGGCGAAGCGCTGCTCGGCGGCCCTGCTGCCCGGACGGGTGAGTGCCCGTACCCGGGCGTCGTGCTGGGTGAGCTCGCGGACGATGCGGTGCCCGAGGTCGCCGGTGGCGCCGGCGACGAGGATGGTGGTGGTCATGGGCGGGGCCTCACTCTGTGGGGGTCGACGGGGTCGTCGAGGTGCGCCGTCGGGATCGCTCCGGGACGGCGAGGGGGTGGTGGAACGTGGGGTCCGCGGCGGCCGATCCAGGGGCGCCGAGTGCGACGCGGGCCAGCAGGTGGCGCAGCGTCGTCTGCTCGTCGTCGCCGAGGTGGCGCATGAGCACGCCTTCGGCGTCGCGCAGGGCCGATCGTGTCCGGTCGAGCAGGGCCCGTCCGGCGTCGGTGGGGTGGACCTGCCGGACCCGACGGTCGGTCGGGGCCGGGCGGCGCTCGACGAACCCGCCCGACTCGAGCGCGTCGACGATGTAGGTCATCTGGGTCTTGTCGATCCCGAGGCGCTGCGCGAGCCCGAGCTGTGACGACGGTTCCTCGGTGGTGATCGCGACGAGCACCTGGTACCCGCGGGGACCACCAGGAACGTCGGCGACCGCCACACTGCCGAGCCGAGTGAAGCCCTGGAAGGCCAGCGGCAGGGCCCACCCGAGTTCGGTCTCGATCCCCTCGGCGCCCCAGTCGATCTCGGGGAGCACATCGGTCGGCGTCGGACTGTCCATGGTGGAGACCGTACCGCAACAAGATCGTCTTGTGCAAAGATCATCTGGAAGCGAGATCGAATCGCTCACGACGCAGACACGAGGACCCCATGCCGGACACCGCAGCGATCACCCCGTTCACCATCGACACCCCGCAGGCCGACCTCGACGACCTGCGCCAGCGCCTGCTCACGACCCGCTGGCCCGACGCCCAGACCGTCGACGACACCTCGCAGGGCCCGCGCCTCGAGAAGGTCCGCGCGCTCGTCGACCACTGGGCGACCGCCTACGACTGGCGCCGGACCGAGGCTCTGCTGAACTCCTGGGGCCAGCACACGACCCGGATCGACGGGCTCGACGTCCACTTCCTGCACGTGCGGTCCTCGGTCCCCGGGGCGCGTCCGCTCCTCCTCACCCACGGCTGGCCCGGCTCGGTCCTGGAGTTCCGGCACGCGATCGGCCCGCTGACCGACCCCGTCGCGCACGGCGGTGACGCGGCGGACGCCTTCCACCTCGTGATCCCGAGCCTGCCCGGATTCGGGTTCTCCGGGAAGCCCACCACGACCGGGTGGAACACCGCCCGCACCGCGAAGGCCTGGTCGGCGCTGATGTCCCGCCTGGGCTACACGGACTGGTTCGCCCAGGGCGGTGACCTCGGCGCCAGCGTCACCGCCGAGCTCGCCGCCCTCCAGGCCGCCGAGGACATCGGCCTCGCCGGCGTCCACCTCAACATGGCGCTCTTCATGCCGACGGACGACGAGGCCCGCGAGGCCTCGCGCGAGGAGCAGGTCATGCTGCAGGAGAGCGGGTACTACTGGCAGCAGCTGTCCGCCTACTCGCAGCAGATGTCGACCCGCCCGCAGACGATCGGGTACTCGTTGGCGGACTCCCCCGTCGGGCTGGCGTCGTGGATCTACGCGATGTTCCAGGACGTCGGCGGCTCGCACGACGAACACGGCGACGCGGAACGGCTCTTCCCGCTCGACGAGATCCTCGACGACGTCATGCTGTACTGGCTGCCGAACACCGCTGCGTCCTCGGCGCGGATGTACTGGGAGGCGACCCGCACCGGCTGGGCCACGCCCGGCACCATCGAGGAACCGCTCACCCTGCCCGTCGGCCTGAGCATCATGCCGGGCGAGTACGTCCGCCGGTCACGCCGCTGGGCGGAGCGCCGCTACACCGACCTGGTGTTCTTCAACGAGGTCGCGCGCGGCGGGCACTTCGCGATGCTCGAGCAACCGGAGCTGCTCGTCGCCGACGTCCGCGCGACGTTCCGCGGGCTCCGTTGACGGCGAACGCCCGGACGCCCAGCAGCAGGGCGTAGCCGATCATCGCGGCGCCGAGGGTCGGTACGAGCCAGGCGCGCGCGTTGCCGGCGACGGTCGTGTTCACGAACCCGAGGCCGGGGATCGAGTACCAGACCCGGCCCATGACCTGTTCGGCGACGACCCGCTCGGGGTCGGCCGCGGAGTTGTTGTCGCCCTTGAAGGTGAACAGTCGGCGGCCGTCCGCGCCGATGGCGACGGCGACCACCCGGTGCGAGATCACACCGGGCCGGTCGACACGGATCTGGTAGGTGACGATGTCGCCGACGCCGATGTCCGCCGGGTCCACGGGACGCACGACGGCGAGGGTGCCCGGCGGCATCCCCGGCTCCATCGAGCTCGTGAGCACGGTCAGGGGGACGGACCCGGTGATCCGCGGGACCACGATCGCCAGCGCGGCGATGCCCACGACGACCAGGAGGAGCAGGACCGCGGCGGTCTGCCCCGCGAGCCGGAGGCCGCTCGACCACCGAGCAGCCTCCGGCTCCGGCTCCGGCTCCGGCTCCGGCAGGGTGTCCGTCACGACGTCGCCCGGAAGGAGAACAGCTGGAGTCCCGACGTGCCGCAGTCCGCCACGGTCATCGCATGCGTGGTCCCGTACCCGCCCGCCGCCGTCAGGCAGAGGTCGTTCCGGTTGCGGAACCGGAACAGTCCGCTGCCCGCCCCGACCGGTTCGGCCGTCCACTTCTGGGCGCTGATGTCGTTGTCCGGACGGAGCACCGCGGACCGGTCGCTCGGGGCGTCCCAGTAGAGCGACGTGTTCGACGACGAGCTGACCCGCAGCCAGGCGTCCTCCGGCGTGAACCGCCACGTCTGCGTCGCACTGGTCGAGCAGGTCGTGGTGGTGAGTGGCGACCCGGAGGTGGTCCCGCCGGCCGCGATGCACTTCCCGGTGGCGTCGTTCTGCAGGGCGTACCGGCCGGTCGAGGTGAACCACCCGGTGGCGTGCTGCACGCCCGGCGACGGCGGTGACACGTGACCCGCGGCTCCGGAGGCGACCGCGCGGACCGTGTAGGCGTAGTAGGTGGAGACCTGGAGGCCGGTGTCGGTGAAGGACCGGACGGACGCCGGGGTGGTGCCGACCAGGACGCCGTCCCGGTAGACGGCGTACCAGCCGATGCCGACCGTGTCCGCGGGGGCTCCCCACGTGAGCGCGATGCGGCTGTCGGTCTCGCCGGCCTTCGACGGCATCGTCGGCGTCACGGTGGCGGCGACCGTCTGCGTCGCGCGGGCGTGTGCGGTGCCCGTCCAGGCCCCCTGCCGGGCGGTGACGGTCGCGTCGAGTGTGGTCGCGCCTCCGGAGAGGTCGAAACGCTGCCCCTGGCCGACCGAGGTCCGCACGCAGTACGAGGTGCTGCCACCGGCGTCCAGCGACGCGACCACGGGTGCGATCGTCGTGCCGGTCCCGGTGGTCGCAGCGGTCGACGGGGAGCCCGAGCAGGGGTTGCCGGTCGTCGGGTGCCAGACGTCGACCCGCAGCGCGCCGGACAACGCCGATCCGGCGGTCGCGCTGAGTGCGAGCGAGGTGGTCGCGGGGACGGAGCCCGAGTTCAGGACCGTCACGGTCGCACCGTGCGACAGGGCGGCCGAGGAGTACGTCGTGGCGATGCCCTCGCCGCCGCGGATGCCGACGGCGACCGACCCGGTGGTCGCGGTCGCTCGGACGACCTGGGCCGGGGCGGTCCACGAGGCCCAGGCGGTCCCGCCGCTCACGAGCTCGAGCGCGACGACCGCTGCGGCCGTCGCACCGAGCAGGAGGACCCGTCGGCGCCGCGTGCTGTCGGTCATGATCGTGCCTGCGTCCCGCTGATGGTGGTGGTGAAGTCGGTGCTGAGGCCCTGCTGCGACGCAGCCGCGTCGGCGGGCATCGCGACGGCGAGGCACAGGACGACGGCCGCGCCCGGGCGCAGCGCGACGCCCGCGGACCGCGGCTCGGTCGAGTCCAGGGTGCCGGACCAGGTGGGACGCACGCCGCCGGACCGGCAGACCGACGCGGACGCGGCCGGTCCGGCCGTCACCCGCAGGTCGCTGCGGACGGCGGAGGCGGTGGCGGTCGCGACGGGGACGCGCCCCATCGCGATGTCGAGGTCGAGCGGCACGTCGCCGGTGTTCGTCGCGGTGACCACGCCGAACTCGGTGGCCCCGGGCCAGAGCGGTGCCGTGGGCAACGCGAGGCTGCTCAGCGACAGGTCCGCCGACCCCGAGGTGATCGTCGCCGGTTCGGTGGACGACCGGGCGTCGAGGAGTGCGAACGTGCCGCCGCCGGTCGAGATCACGACGACCGTCGCGACCCCCACCACGGCGACTGCGAGCAACGTCGCCGTCGGCCACCCGGCCATCACGGCCCCCCGACGCCGACGGATCACGACTGGGTCAGGGTCACGGCGATCGCGTCGAGGTCGACCGACCCGTTCTGCGTGCCGTCCTCGACACCGGCGGTGGTGCTCTTCGGGAACGCGATGGTCACGCCGACCGTGATGTCCTGCTGGGTGCCGGTCTGCCCGGTGACCGTGTACGGAGCCGCCGTACCGGAGATGCCGTCACCGCTCGCGGTCAGCACCGCGTTCGCCGACAGGTACTTCGCCAGTGCCACGTCCGCAGGGGCCGACGTCGAGGTGGCCTCGACCGAGGCCGGGTCCACGGCCAGCGTCGCCTTCAGGCCCTTGCCGTTCGCGGTGACGACCATGTCCTGCGAGTAGGTGACGACGTCGCCCGGAACGATCGGGTAGCCGTCCAGGGTCGAGAGCGGTGACCCGCCGTTGACGGTCCAGCTCGCCGTCTGTGTCGTCGGCTTGATCGAGAGCGCTCCGGCGACGATGGTGCCGCCCGCGGTCTCGGCGCTGGAGTTCCACAGCGCGAACGTGCCCGCGCCCCCGAGGAGGAGTGCCACGCCGGATGCGCCGATGATCGAGGCGGTGATGATCTTCTTCATGGTGTGCTCTCTGCGACGTCGAACGTCGGATCTGCGTCGACCACGTCGGGCGGACAGCTCGATGAGCTGCTGGCAGCCGCAGCCGGGGAAGGGGCGCGGCGCATCGACCGGGGACGTGGTGCTCGACCTGCTGGGAGCGGCAAGTGCAGGAGACGAATCCCTGCGAGCAGGGACCGGCCGACGGCCGGTCGTGCTGCTTCGCTGAGTATGACATGCCAGCGGCCCGCGTGCCGGTCTGCGCACATGCACCGGTGGACTGCCAGGTTCGCGCTCTTGTGGTCCGCACATGGATAGCGTTACTCTCCGATAGTGCGCATATCCGAACTTGCCCGAGCGGCGTCCACGCCGGTCACCGCCGTCAAGTACTACCAACGCGAAGGCCTCCTGCCCCCTGGCGAGAAGTCGGCGCCGAACCAGACCGCCTACGACGACCGGCACGTCGAGCGGGTCCGGCTCGTGCGGGCGCTCCTGGAGACCGGCGGGCTCTCGGTTGCCGTCACGAAGCAGGTCCTGGCCGTCCTCGACGCCGAGGCCGCACCGCTGGCCGAGGTCTTCGCCGTCGCCCAGTACGCGATGACCACCCCGCGGTCACCCGAGTCCGAAGCGACCCCGGAGGCCCGTGCCCGGATCGAGGAACGGGTGTCGGCCGCCGGCTGGTGCGCGACGTCGGACAACCCCGGACTCGAGACCGCGGCTCGCGCGCTCGACGGTCTGCGCACCATCGGTTTCGACGCCCCGGACGACTACCTCGACGCCTACGTGTCGGCAGCGGCGAGCGCGGCACGTGCCGACGTCGCCGCGCTGCAGGACCGCGACGGCCGGACCGCGATGGCGGAGCTGATGGTGATCGGCACCGTCCTCGGCGATCCGCTCTTCGCGGGCCTGCGGCGCCTGGCGCAGCAGGACGCCACCCACGACCTGTTCCCGGTCAGCACCACGGACGAGGCCGGCGCATGAGCGCTCCGGTGCACGTCGTCCTGGGCGGCAACGGTGTCGTCGGGCGCGAGACGCTCCGAGCCCTCCGCGAGCACGACGTCGCCGCCGTGTCCGTCGGCCGGCGACCGGCGGCCACGGCGACGGCAACGGCAACGGCAACGGCAGCCGACAACGAGAGCGCCGAAGCCAAAGCCAAAGCCGACCACGTCATCGCCGACCTGCTCGACCCCACCGCCGTCCGCCGCGCACTGCACGGAGCCGACGTCGCGTACCTCGTCGCCGGACTGCCGTACTCGTCGACGATCTGGGCCGACCAGTGGCCGAGGATCGTCGACAACACCGTCGAGGCAGCCCTGGCCGAGGGCACCCACCTGGTGTACCTCGACAACGTCTACGCCTACGGCCGCGTCACCGGGCCGATGACCGAGGACACCCCGATCAACCCCTCCGGCCGGAAGGGTGCCGTGCGCGCGGCCGCCCTCGAGCGGCTCCGGGTCGCGTCCGACCGCGGACTGGCCGTCACCATCGGTCGGAGCGCCGACTTCACCGGCCCAGGGGCGACGACGAGCGTCTTCAACGGCTTCGTCCTCGACCGGATCACCGCCGGCAAGCGCCAGACCTGGCTGCTCGACGCCGACCAGCCGCACTCCCTCACCGCGACGACCGACATCGGGGACGCGCTCGTGGTCCTCGGCACCGACGAGCGCGCGAAGGGCCGCACCTGGCACCTGCCGACCGCCCCGGCGCTGACCGGCCGGCAGTACGTCGAGCTCGCCGGGGTCCCGGCGGCCCGCACCGCCGTGATGTCGTCGGCGACACTGCGCTTCGGTGCGCTGTTCAACGTCTCCGCCCGCGAGACGCTCGAACTGCGGTACCAGTACACCGAGCCGTACGTGTTCGACTCGTCGGCGTTCGAGCGGACCTTCGGCCTGCACCCGACACCCACCGCCGACGTCGTGGCGGCTGCCCTGTTGCACGCCCGGAGCGTGGTCCGGTGATCGCCGCAGTGCGCCGCGCGGTGGCGTGGCACGCGGCACTCATGGCCGTGGCCGGCCTGATGCTCGTGTCCACCGCGATCTGCCTCGTCGGACTCGTCGTGGATCCGCAGACCATCCTGGGGGCGCCGGCGTGGACGAAGCCCCTGAAGTTCTCGCTCTCGATCCTGCTCTACGCCGTGACCTGGGCATGGCTCATCGCCCACCTGCCGAAGTGGCGGACGCTGGCGCGACGACTCGGCACCGTGGTGGCCGTGGCCCTGGTGGTGGAACAGGTGCTCATCGTCTGGGCCGCCGCGACCGGCACCACGAGTCACTTCAACGTGTCGAACAGCGTGCACGTCGTCGTCTGGGGCGTGATGGCGACGGCGATCACGACGCTGTACCTCTGCACGTTCATCACCTCGATCGCGCTCTTCTTCCTGCGGCTGCCCACCCCCGCGCTGACGGTCGCCGTCCGTGCCGGTGCCGTCATCGCCCTCGGCGGCATCGGTGTGGCGTTCCTCATGACCGGCCCGACCCCCACCCAGCTCGCCGCCCCGGACGGGATCGTCGGCGCCCACACGGTCGGGATCGCCGATGGCGGCCCCGGGGTACCGCTGCTCGGGTGGAGCACCGTCGGGGGCGACTACCGGGTCGCCCACTTCATCGGCATGCACGCCCTGCAGGTGCTCCCACTGGTGGCACTCGTCCTCGCCGCCGCGGGTCGACGCCTGCCGTGGCTGGCCCAGCCGATCACGCAGGTGCGGATCGTGGTCGTCGTCGCCGTCGCGTGGGCAGCGGGTATCGTGCTCCTCACCGTGCAGGCCGCGGTCGGACAGTCGGTGGTCCACCCCGCCGGCATGGTCGCCACCGTCGCGTGGGCGCTCGTCCTGCTGGCCGCGGCTGCCACCGCGGCCGTGCTGCTCCGCGCCCGCAGCACTGCGGGCACACGACTGCGCTGACGGACCGCCGACGCGGCCGCGCCGGCGGTCGTGCCTCAGCGGACCCGGAGCCCCCGGGAGATCAGGTCGGCGGCGACTCGGGCGTCCGCCGCCCACCCGGGGCGGTCGATCCCGGCCCCGATGCCGTGGAGCAGCATGAGCACGGTCCCGGGGGCGACGTCGGCCCGGATCGTGCCGTCAGCGGTCGCGCGCGCCATCAGCTCGGCGAGCGTGCGCTCCAGTTCGCCCCCGCCCTCGGCCTGCGTGGTGGCGTCGACGACGGCGGCCAGGGTGCGCGCGAGTGCCGCGTGGTCGACCACGTACTCGACGAACCCGCGCAGGAAGTCGTCGAGGCCCTCACCCGCGGGGCGTGTCGAGTCACGAGCGCGCCGGCAGAGCGCCTCGACCTCGCCCCGGTAGACCGCTGCCGCCAGGGCTTCACGCGTCGGGAAGTGTCGGTACAGGGTGCCGACGCCGACTCCCGCGCGTCCGGCGAAGTCGTCGAACCGGAGCTGTTCGTCGCGCTCGAACGCCGTCCGCGCCGCGGCGACGATCGCGTCGCGGTTCCGGCGGGCGTCGGCGCGCAACGGCTTCTCGGCAGGCAGCGGCTTCTCGACCGGCACGGGAACTCCTTGACAAGTGGAAACGATCTCCATATCTTCCAAGTGGAGATCGTCTCCAGAATAGCGGACAGGTGGCTGATGCGGATCCTCATGCTCGGACGGGGCGTCGTCGCGACGATCTACGGCCAGGCCCTCCAGCAGTCCGGGCACCACGTCGACCACCTGGTGCGGCCCGGCCGCGCTGCCGAGTACGGCGACACCGTGCAGACCGATGTCATCGACGGCCGCCGCGGTCCCCTGGGGCGGCGGACCCGATCGACGTCGACCACGCGACTGCTCGAGTCGATCGGGACGGACGACGCGTACGACCTCGTCGTCCTCAGCGTGGGCCACCACCGGTTGCAGGAGGCCGTGGCCACCCTCGCACCGCGCATCGGCGACGCCACCGTGCTGGTCCTCGGCAACGTGTGGGACGAGCCCCTCGCCGCGGTCGCCCCGCTCACCGCGGACCGGGTGCTGTTCGGGTTCCCGGGTGCCGGCGGCGGGTTCGACGCCGACGGGGTCCTGCACGGTGCCGTCCTCCGGTCGATCCGGCTCGGGACGACCGGCGCGGCTCCGGACCGGCGGGAGCTGGTGCGGTCGGTGTTCCAGCGGGCGGGATTCACCGTGCAGGACGAGGACGACATCCGTGGCTGGCTGTGGCTGCACTTCGTGCTCGACGCCGGCATGTTCTCCGCGGCGCTGCGCAGCGGCGGCATGGCGACGATGATCGGGGATCGGCACGCGCTCCGCGACGCGTTCCTGACCGGCCGGGAGCTCCTCCCGGTCCTCGAGGCGCGGGGCGTCGACCTCTCCCGACACCGCTCCTCGACGCTGCCCGTCCGACGGCCGGTGACGACGGCGACCCTCGTCGCCGCGGCCACGGCACTGGTGCCGATCGCCCGCGCGAGCCTCGCGGCACACGACGATCCCGCCGCCGCCGAACCCCTGGCGGTCCTCGAGGACGTCCGCCGCACCGCCGGTGCGTTGGGCATCCCGACCCCGCGCCTCGACCGGACCGCGCGACGCGTCTGACGGCGACTGCGGGCCGTGGACGTGGCCGGGCACGGACTGGAGGCCCGTCACCAGCTGGCACCGTGCCTCCAGTCCGTCACGGCGAGCGTTCCGGACCCGCCCGTTACGCTGTCCCCGTGTCAGAGCCGCGCCGCAGTCCGGGGAACCAAGCTTCACTGCGTGAAGCCAACCGGGGCCGGGTCGTCAGCGCGGTGAAGCGTCACGGCGGGCTGACGCAGGTCGAGCTCGCCGGCGTCACCGGCCTCTCCCCCGCCACCGTCTCGAACATCGTCAAGGAACTCGTCGCGACCGGTGCCCTGCACGCGACGCCGAGCACCTCGAGCGGCCGACGGGCGCTCCGCGTGACCCTGCCCCACGGCCTCGGGCTCGTCGCCGGGGTGCACGTCTCCCCGCGGCACCTGCGGCTGGCACTGTCGGACCTCAACGGCACCGTCCTGGCCGAGCGGCACATGCCCCTGGCGCGGGACCACCGGGCGGACGCCGAGCTCGACAAGACCGCGCTGCTCGTGCTGGACATGGTGGAGTCCATCGAGTCGTCGATGGACGAGGTCCTCTCCGTCGGCCTCGCCGTCGCCGCCCCGATCGACGCCCGGACCGGGATGACGGCGCGCGGCGGGATCCTGCGCGGCTGGGACGGCATCCCGCTCGGCCGGTCCCTCGCCCGCCGGATGGACAAGCCCGTGCAGGTCGACAACTCCGCCAACCTCGCCGCCCTGGCCGAACACCGCAGCGGGGCGGCCCGTGGCCGCGACACCGTCGTGACGCTCGACGTCGGGAACGGCGTCGGCGCCGGACTCGTGCTCGGCGGACACCTGTTCCGCGGGCACCACGGCATCGCCGGCGAGTTCGGGCACACCCCCGTGCTGCCGAACGGGCCCCTGTGCCGGTGCGGCAACCGCGGCTGCCTCGAAGCGGTCGCCGGAGCGCCCGCCGTGCTCGAGGGCGTCCGCGACGAGGTCGGCACCCTGAAGCTCGCGGACCTGATCCTCCGGGCGATGGGCGGCGACCAGGTGTGCATGCGGGCGGTCGCCGACGCGGGGCGGGCGATCGGCTCCGCGGCGGTGGGGCTCTGCAACGTCCTCGACCCCGAACGGGTCGTGGTCACGGGCGAGTTCGCGCGTGCCGGGGAGCTCCTGCTCGGTCCGATGCGGCACGCCCTCGAGTCGTCGTTGATCGTCGACGTGGACGGCACGCCGGACGTGGTGCAGGGGCAGCTCGGTGAGAAGGCCGCGGTGACCGGCGCGCTGGCGCTGGCGATCGAAGCCGTGGACGTGACGCGCGCACGCTAGGCGAAGCCGACTCGGGCCGTGCCGGCCGGGCCGCTCCGCGCCGTGCCCGCCGAGCCGCCCCGCGCCCGCCGGATAACGTTTTCGTCACGGCCCGCGGTCCTTGTGTTCAACTCTTGCAGCCAAGAACGCTCGCTGTCACACTCAGGGCACCGCCGATGGGGGCGGTCCACTGTTGGAGGACGTTTCAATGAAGAAATCCACCACACGAGCCATGCTGGGCGTCAGCGCCCTGCTGCTCGCGATCACCACCCTGGCGGGCTGTTCCAACGGCGCGGACGCCGGGACCGGTTCCGGCGGAGGCGGCGGAGACGCGTCGAAGGCCAAGATCGGCCTGCTCCTGCCCGACTCCGTCACCGCCCGCTACGCCAGCGCCGACCGTCCGCTCTTCACCGCCGAAGTGAAGCGCCAGTGCAGCGGCTGCTCGGTCATCTACGCGAACGCCGACGGCGACGCGTCGAAGCAGCTGCAGCAGGCCCAGTCGATGCTCACGCAGGGCGTCAAGGTGCTGGTCCTCGACCCGTTCGACGGCGAGGCAGCAGCGTCCATCGTCCAGCAGGCGAAGGCCAAGAAGGTGCCGGTCATCTCCTACGACCGGCTCATCAACAGCCCCGACCTGAGCTACTACATCTCGTTCGACAACGAGAAGGTCGGTGAGCTCCAGGGCCAGGCCCTCGTCGACGCCCTCAAGGCGAAGAAGGTCCCGGAGGGCTCGGGCATCATCATGGTGAACGGCTCGCCGACCGACAACAACGCGTCGCAGTTCAAGAAGGGCGCGCACTCGGTCATCGACGACAGCGGGTACGAGGTGCTCGCCGAGTACGACACCCCCGGATGGGACCCCGCCAAGGCGCAGGACTGGGCAGCCGGCCAGATCAGCAAGCTCGGCAAGGACAAGATCGCCGGCGTCTACGCGGCGAACGACGACACCGGCGGCGGCGTCATCGCGGCCCTGAAGTCCGCCGGCGTCACCGAGCTCCCGCCCGTCACCGGGCAGGACGCCTCGCTCGCGGGCATCCAGCGGATCCTCGCCGGTGAGCAGTACATGACCGTCTACAAGGCCTTCAAGCCCGAGGCGTCGAAGGCCGCCGACCTCGCGATCCAGTTCGCGAAGGGCGAGACCCCGAAGGGCGACACGACCGTCGACACCGCCGGGGGCGCCAGCGTCCAGTCGACCCTGCTCGACCCGGTCGCCGTCACCACGGACAACGTCCAGTCGACGGTGGTCAAGGACGGCCTGTACGAGGTGTCGAAGATCTGCACCGCGCAGTACAAGTCGGCCTGCGACAGCGCCGGCATCAAGTAGGTCCGACCCCCCTCTGCCCGCCCGGTCCGACTGCGGACCGGGCGGGCCTCACCGATCGAGGACGACACCCGTGAGCACGACACCCGTGAGCAACGCGTCACCAGCAGCACACCCCTCCGCCGAACCGGTGATGTCCCTGCGCGGGATCACCAAGCGGTTCGGCGCCGTCCAGGCCCTCAGCGACATCGACTTCGACGTCTACCCGGGTGAGGTGGTCGCCATCGTCGGCGACAACGGCGCCGGCAAGTCGACGTTCGTCAAGATCCTCGCCGGGGTCTACACGCCGGACGGGGGCACGATCACCTTCGGCGGCGACGAGGTCACCGTCCCGAACCCCGCCGCGGCCCAGACCCTCGGCATCGCCACGGTGTTCCAGGACCTCGCCCTCGCCGACAACCTCGACGTGGTCTCGAACCTGTTCCTCGGGCGCGAGATCGCCCACCCGTTCCTCGACGAAGAGGAGATGGAGCGCCGATCGTGGGAGCTCCTCCAGCAGCTCGCCGCGCGGATCCCGTCGGTGCGGATCCCGATCGCGTCGCTGTCCGGTGGGCAGCGGCAGACCGTGGCCATCGCCCGCTCGCTGATCGGCGACCCGCAGGTGGTCGTCCTCGACGAGCCGACCGCCGCACTCGGTGTCGCGCAGACCGCCGAGGTCCTCAACCTCGTCGAACGCCTGCGCGAGCGCGGTCTCGGCGTCGTCCTCATCAGCCACAACCTCGCGGACGTCCAGGCCGTCGCCGACCGGGTCGCGGTCCTGCGGCTCGGTCGCAACAACGGCACGTTCCGCATCGACGACGTCTCCTACGAGGAGATCATCGCGGCCATCACCGGCGCCACCGACAACGCGGTCACCCGTCGCGCCGCCGCCCGCACCGAGCAGGAGACCTCCGCATGAGCAAGACCGACGAGACCCTCACCGCAGCGACCCCGACACCCTCAGCCGCGGACCTGCAGGACGAGCGGCTCCTGCGTGACCAGGGGATCGGTGGCGCGGCGAAGGCGTTCGTCCGACGGGTCCGCGGCGGTGACATCGGCTCGCTGCCCGTGGTCGTCGGGCTGGTCGTCATCTGGGCGGTGTTCCAGGCGCTCTCCCCCGACTTCCTGTCCCCGGGCAACCTCGTCAACCTCGCCCTGCAGTGCGCCGCGGTCGGCACCATCGCGATCGGCATCGTGCTCGTGCTGCTGCTCGGCGAGATCGACCTGTCCGTCGGCAGCGTCAGTGGGCTCTCCGCCGCGATCCTCGGCCAGGGGCTCACCACGCTCGGCTGGCCGCTGTGGCTCGTGATCACCGTCGCCCTCGCCGTCGGGGCCGCCGCCGGTCTGCTCTACGGTCTGCTGTTCACCCGCTTCGGGGTGCCGAGCTTCGTCATCACGCTCGCCGGACTGCTCGGGTTCCTCGGGCTGCAGCTGCTCATCCTCGGGCCGAACGGCTCGATCAACCTGCCGTACGACTCGCCGATCGTGCAGTTCGCCTCGGCCTCGTACCTGCCGCCGTGGCTGGCGTACCTGCTCGCCGTCCTGGCCGCCGGCGGGCTGTTCTTCACCGAGATGCGCCGCGCCGCTCGCCGTCGCCGCGCCGGTCTGTCCACCGGTGCGGTGTCCCTGACCATCGTGAAGTCCGTCGCGCTGTTCCTCGGCCTCGCTCTGATGGTCTGGTACCTGTCGCGCGACTTCGGGACGGGCACCTCGTTCGTGTTCTTCATCGTGCTCGTCGTGCTGATGAACTTCGTGTTGAAGCGCACCCGCTGGGGCCGCTCGGTCTTCGCCGTCGGTGGCAACGTCGAGGCCGCACGGCGCTCCGGCATCCGGGTGAACCGCATCTACATCTCGGTGTTCATGCTCACCTCGCTCTTCGCCACGGTCGGCGGGATCCTCGCGGCCGCCCGCCTCAACTCGGCGAGCCTCTCGTCCGGCGCCGGTGACACGAACCTCAACGCGATCGCCGCAGCCGTCATCGGCGGGACCAGCCTGTTCGGTGGCCGCGGCAGCGCCTGGTCGGCGCTGCTCGGCATCATCGTGATCCAGTCGATCTCGAACGGGCTCACCCTGCTGAGCCTCGACTCGTCGATCCGCTACATGATCACGGGCGCGGTCCTGCTGCTGGCCGTCATCATCGACTCGCTCTCGCGGCGCAGCCGCGCCAGTCACGGCGCGGCCTGAGCGGGGCCCTGGAGCCCGCAACGCGGACGGACGGGAGGTGGGCCCCACCAGCCGGTACCGGCGCACCGCGCCAGCGGGGCGACGGCCGTGCCTGGAGGGACGGTGCCAGCTGGCACCGTGCCTCCCGTCCGTCTCGGCGAGCGCCTCAGGTTCGGAAGACGCCGTCGTGTTCCCTCGACGACGCCCCGTGCGCGAGACGCCGCCGAAAACGGAGGCGTCTCGGCGAATGGGCGGCGTCTCGGCGCGCGCTACTTGCTCTTCGAACCAGAGGTCCCCGGCAGGCTCAGGATGTTGTCGGTGCCCTGCGGCACGACGATCAGCGAGCCATTGTCGCCGGCGCTCTTGAGGGCCTCGATCTCCCGCTGCTTGAGGGCGGCGTCGGAGAGCGGGTGCTCGTTGAGGACCTCGTTGGCGTCGGCCTGACCCTGCGCCTCGGCGACCTGCTGCTGCGCCTGCACCTTCTTCGCATCCAGGAGCGCGCGCTCCTTCGTGACCTGGATCTGCGCCTGCTGCGCCGTGGCGTAGGCGTCGATGACCGACTTCGGCGGGGTGATCTCCTGCAGGGCGAAGTTGTCGACGTGCACGCCCGAGCCCTTCCAGCGCGTCTCGAGTGCCTGGATCATCGCCTTCTCGACCGTGCCCCGCTTGGTGATCAGCTCGATGGTCGTGAAGTCGTTCGGGACCTGCCGGACGACGCTGCGCACCGAGTTGCCGATGAACTGCGTCTTGAAGTTCTCCTCGGTCTTGTACGACCGGTAGATGTCGGTGACCGACTTCGCGTCGATGCTGTACTGCAGGTTGAGGCTGACGTTCGAGGAGACGCCGTCCTGGTCCTGCACCGTGACGAACGGGCCGGAGCGCACGTTGCCGTTGTTGTCCGAGTCGGAGCCGTTCACCGCGTTGATGTAGGTGACCGTCTGGTTCCGGATGTTGAACGTGTGCAGCGTGGCCCACGGCGCCTTGAAGTGGAACCCGGAGTCCGTGGTCTGCCCGACGATGTTGCCGGAGATGTCCACCTGGACCTTCGACTCACCGGTGTCCTGGGCGTACAGGGTGCTGCCGAGCGTGAGCCCGACGAACAGGACTCCGGCCGCGGCTGCGGTCCACGTGGCGATGCGGTTCGGACGACGGGTGGGGACTGCGGGGCGTGCCTCTCGGCCCGGCGTGGCGGGCCGCCCGGGAGTGGTGTAGGTCCGTGTCCGGAAGAAGAGCGCGACAAGCGCGATGACGAGGAAGACGATGGCGGCGACAAACATGACGATCACTCCTGGATGCTTGTCGGTCGAGTCTGCCGTACCCGGAGGGGTGCGGGTGACGCGGGGGTGCGGGGTGGCGGGCGTGTCCCCCTGTCGCCTGGTGCGAGGTTGTACGCCTGGTGTGACCCTGCCGCCTCGCACCAGGCGTACAACCTCGCACCGAGCGGACGCGCGTCGACGCCGAGCCGCTTGCCCGGCCGCGGGTGTCAGACGTTAGTACTCGGCACGACGCGTCGCCTCGGCGAGGTCGCTCGCGTTCACCACCCCGGCACCTCGACCCGCACCGAACTGATCCGACCGGCGCGCGTCGTCGCCGTCACGGCCGGGTCGTAGCTGTCGGCGGTCGCCAGGTAGAGGGTGCGACCGTCCTCGCCACCGAGCGCACAGTCGATCGCGCACTCCCCGGGGGCGTCGATGCGGTCCGTCACCTCGCCGCCCTCGACGACCCGCAGGAACTCCCCCGTGTCGACCGAGCAGACCCAGATCGCGCCGTCACGGTCGACGGTGCTGCCGTCCGGGGTCACGCCGCCGGGCAGGGCAGCCCACTCGCGCCGACCCGTCAGCGACCCATCGTCCTCGATGTCGAACGCGGTGAGCCGGCCACCCCACGTCTCGCTGACCACCAGGGTCCGGGTGCCGGGCAGGATGTTGGCGCTGTTCGGGAAGACCAGACCCTCGGCCGCGAGGCGGACCGAGCCGTCGGGGTCGATCGCGTAGAGCGGACCGGGGCGCAGCCCCTCGCCTGCGTACAGGTCGTAGCCGAAGGCCCCGATGTAGGTCCGGCCGGTCTGGGCGTCGACCACCAGGTCGTTCACGAGCGACGACTCGATGGTGGACAGGTCGGCGAACACCGAGGTGCTGCCGTCCGGCTCGACGGCGACGACGGTGCGGGACTCCATCGAGCTGATGATCAACCGCCCGTCGGCGAGCCACCCGAGCCCCGACGACTGTCCCGCGACCGTGGCTTCGAGCCGGGGGCCGTCGGTCGAGGAAGGGTCGACCGAGAAGACCTCACCGGTGTGCATGTCCGAGTACCAGAGCCGACCGCCATGCCAGCGGTTCCCCTCCGGGAACCGGATGCCGGAGATGACGATGTCGGTCGCGGAAGCCAGGGTGATGTGCACGGATCCACCCTGCCATCCACCCGATGGTCTGGCACGATCGACCCATGCCCCTCGACGGAACTCCCCTGCAACGTCTCGGCTTCCTGACGATCGGGTCGTTCGACCCCGCCCGACCGTCGGAGGGCCACGAGGACACCCTGCGGGTGATCGAGCGCGCCGAGGCCCTGGGCTTCGACAGCGCCTGGCTCCGCCACCGACACCTGCAGCACGGCATCTCCTCCCCCGTCGCGGTGCTCGCCGCCGCCTCGCAGCGCACCTCGCGCATCGACCTCGGCACCGCGGTCACCCCGATCGGCGCGGAGAACCCGTTCCGTCTCGCGGAGGACCTCAGCACGGTCGATGTCCTGCTCGGCGGCCGCCTGAACCCCGGCTTCTCGGTCGGCACCCCGATGAACTTCGACCTCTACCGCGACGCGATCTACCCCGGCACCCTGGAGCACGAGGACTTCGGCAACGACCGGCTCCTGCGCTTCCGCGACCTGGTGCGCGGTGACCCGGTGACGGCGACAGAGACCGTCGAACGCCGCGGCATCGAGGAGTTCGCGAGCACCGTCCAGCCGCACAGCGCCGGCCTGGCCGACCGGATCTGGTACGGCACCGGCAGCACGAAGTCGGCCGTCTGGGCGGGTGAGAACGGCTTCCACCTGCTCACCTCGAGCGTCACCCGCAGCGAGGTCGGCACGGACTTCGCCACGAACCAGCGCGCCCAGATCGACGCCTACCTCGCCGTCCACCCCGACCCCGCTGCTGCCCGCGTCTCGCAGGGCCTGGTCGTCATCCCGACCGACACCGCGACGAGCGAGCAAGAGGCCCGCTACCGCGCCTACGTCGACAGCCGCTCGGGTCGCGTCGGCGTGCCGATGGGGCCCGCCGGGATGCTCTTCGCCGCCGACCTGGTGGGCACGTCGGCCGAGATCGCGGACCGGCTGCGTGCCGACGTCGGCTACCAGGCGGTCACCGAGGTCGCCTTCGCACTCCCGTTCTCGTTCGAGCCCGACGACTACGCGCAGATCATCACGGACATCGCCGAACGGCTGGGTCCGGAACTCGGCTGGACGCCGCAGGGCGCGGCCTGAGAACGGCGCCAGACCGACGGACGGGAGGCACGGGGCCAGCTGGCACCGTGCCTCCCGTCCGCCGTCGACGCGCGCCCAGGGCGCGTGCCCAGGGCGCGCGCTCAGTCCTGCTGGTCCGCCTCCACCGCATCCCGCAGCCGGTCGAGCACGTCCGGCACCGCCGAGCGCACCCGGCTCCAACTCGGGATGAACGGCTTGTCGTTCGGCCGCGCCGTGAAGGCACCGCCGGCGTCGAGGATCGCCTTGGTGAAGAGCTCCACCGCGGCCTCTTCAGCGTGCTGGTCGAACGCGAGCCCGCTCATCTCGGCCTCGTGCCGGTAGACCTCGACGATGTCGAGCGCGTTCCGGTAGTAGGTCGCCTTGAGCACCCGGAACGAGTCGGACGTGAGCGGGACCCCCATCGTCGCGAGCTTCCGGAGCAGCGACTGCACGATGTCGTTGCCCATCCGGGCGAGGCCACCGGTGCCGTCGGCCTCGGCGAGGGGCTGGTGCTTGTGGTCGTACGCGTCGGCGATCTCCACCTGGCACACCTGCCGGGTCGCGTAGTCGCGGTAGACCTCGGACAGCATGCCGATCTCGAGCCCCCAGTCGCCGGGGATCTTCAGGCCGTTGAGCACGTGCGCGCGCATCGCGAACTCGCCGGACAGCGGGTACCGGAAGCTGCTGAGGTACTCCAGGTACTCGGACTCCCCGTAGACCTGGCGGAGCGACCGGAGCAGCGGGCCGACGAGCAGCCGTGCGGCGCGACCGTTGATCCGGCCGTCGGCCACCCGGGCGTAGTAGCCCTTCGAGAACTCGTAGTCGAACGCGGGGTTGGCGACCGGGTAGAACAGCCGGGCGAGCATGCCGCGGTCGTACGTGGTGATGTCGCAGTCGTGCAGGGCGATGCAGTCCGCCCGCTCCGACGCCAGGGCGTAGCCCGTGCAGTACCAGACGTTCCGGCCCTTGCCAGGCTCCCCCGGTGCCAGTCCCGCGCGCTCCAGCTCGGCGTCGAGCTCGCGCAGCCGCGGCCCGTCGTTCCACAGGATCCGGTGCCGCTGCGGCAGCCGCGAGAAGAACTCGCGGGCGTGCTCGAACTGGGAACGGTCGGCCCGGTCGAGCCCGATCACGATCTCGCTGAGCCAGTCGGCCTCGGCCAGCTCGTCGACGATCCGCGACAGCGCCGGGCGCTCGAGCTCGGAGTACAGCGCCGGCAGGATCAGGCTCATCGGCCGCTTCTCGGCGAAGCCCCGCAGGTCCTCCTCGAGGCTCGCGGTGCTGCGGCGACCGAGGTCGTGGAACGTCGTGATGACGCCGTTCTGGTGGAAGTCGCTCATCGGTGGCTCCTGACGGACGGGGTGGTGAAGTGGGCGATGCCCTCGGTCCAGCCCTCCGGGCCGGAGGCGGTGGTGCGGTGCACGCGTTCGGGGCGGTCGTCGGCCAGCGGCCCAGGTGCCGGACCGTGTCCGCGGACGACGACCGCGACGTCGACGGCGTCGAGCAGCGCGGTGTCGTTCGGGCCGTCACCGAGGCCGATGGTGCGCGGGACCGTTCCCGTCCGACGCTCGTGGTCGGCGATGAGCATCCGGACCGCCGCGCCCTTGTCACGACCCGCCGGCAGCACGTGCCAGAACCGTCCGCCCCGCACCAGGTCGAGCCCGACCGCGGCGAGCGCCGCGCGGAACGCGTCCGCCCGGTCGTCGTCCCCGGCGTGCCAGAGCAGCACTTCCGACGCCTCGCGTGCCCGGGCCGCGCCCGCAGCTGCGACGTCGAGCCCGGTCCAGTCGGCGACGGTCTCGTCGGTCGCGCCCGAGAACGTCGAGAAGCCCAGGTCGAGTGTGGTGCGGATGCGGCCGAGCGCCGCGTGCAGCCGGCCGAGGTCACCGTCGGACGGCCCCGCGAGCGCACGACTGCCGGGAGCGACCACGACCGCGCCGTTCTCCGCGACGAACGCGTGCCCGTCGAGCCCGGTGCGGGCCTGCAGCGCCGTGACCTCGGCCCGCGTCTTGCTGCTGCAGAACACGACGGGGACGTCGTCTGCCCGCAGCCGTTCGAGCATCGGCCGGGCCGCGTCGAACGAGTAGTCGTGGTGGTCGAGGAACGTCCCGTCGAGGTCCGTGACGATCATCAGGTCGGGTGTTGGCATCGTGCTCCGCTGGCGGCTGGCTGGGCTGCGGGCGACGACGCCCCGGACCACCCTGCCACGCGCATGCGTCGGTTGGGTGAACAAGCCTGCGTCGGTCGCGCGAGGTGACCAGCGGACGGACTGGAGGCACGGCGCCAGCTGGCACCGTGCCTCCAGTCCGTCACGGCGCGGGGACCGCCGCGCGGTCACCAGGGCAGGGCGCCCTCGCGATCCGTGACGGTGCCGGTCGGTGTGTCGGCGCCGAGGGTCGCGACCCTGACGGCCGCGTCCGCGCCCTCCTCGACGGTGTGCCCGAGGTGACCGGTGAACTCGGTCGCGGTCTGGCCGGGGTCCACCGCGTTGAAGCGGACGTCCGGCGTCGTCTTCGCGTACTGCATCGTCAGCATCGTGACCGCGGTCTTCGACGACCCGTAGGCCGCGAGCGGGTACTGCGACTCGACGCGTTCGGGGTCGTGGATCATCGTGAACGACCCGAGGCCGCTCGTCACGTTGATGACCGAGGGCGCAGCGGACCGCCGGAGGACCGGCAGGAACGTGTTCGTCACACGGACGACGCCGAAGACGTTCGTCTCGTAGACGGCGCGCAGCTGGTCGACGGTCATGTCCTCGGGTGCGGTGACGTCCCCGAGGATGCCGGCGTTGTTGATGAGCACGTCGAGGTGCCCCGCCTGGTCACCGATCGTGGCGGCGGCCGCGGCGACGGAGGCATCGTCCGTGACGTCGAGCTGCACGAACGAGGCGCCGAGCTCGTCGGCGGCTCGCCGTCCGCGATCGGTGTCGCGGGCGCCGATCCACACGGTGTGCCCGGCCGCGATCAGCCGCCGGGCGGTCTCGCGGCCGATGCCCTTGTTGCCGCCGGTGATGAGGGTGTTCGTCATGGTTCTCCTCCGGAGTTCGGTCGGTCTCAGCGGGCGGGACGGAAGGGACGCAGGAGTGTGATGCCGTCTTCGATCGACCCGTCGATCAGCTCGAGCATCTGCGGCACGAGCTCCTGCATGCGCGGTGCCCCGAGGTGCGCGTCGAGGTGTTCCCGGCTCTCCCATCGTTCGTAGATGACGAACGCACCGGGCTCACCGTCGACCTCGTGTGCCTCGTAGTCGATGTTCCCGGCGTCGTTGCGTGACGGTGTGACGGCAGCGGTGATGAACGTCTTGAGGTCGGCTTCCCGGCCGGGCTTGGCCTTCGTCTCCCAGATGACGGTGACGTACCCGTTCGCTGTAGCGGTCATTTCGTGGTCCTCTCGTGGTGGTGAGGTGACCAGCGTGCGACGCTGCGGGATCTCCAGCCACGGAAGGACAGTCCTACCCACCGGCGGGTCCACTCGCGGAGAATGGTCGGGTGTCCACAGACCAGGTCGAAGCCCTCGGCGATCTCCTCCGATCGTGGCGAGGCCGGCTGACCCCCGAGGACGTCGGGATGGAGTCGTACGGTCGGCGCAGGACGGCGGGACTCCGCCGTGAGGAACTCGCGCAGCTCGCCGGTGTCAGCGCCGACTACGTGATGCGGCTGGAGCAGGGCCGCTCCCGCACCCCCTCGGCCCAGGTCGTCCAGGCACTCGCCCGTGCGCTCCAGCTCGACCGCGCCGAGACGGACCTGTTCCACCGCGCGGCCGGTCTGGCGTCTCCCCGGGCTGGTGTGGTGTCCCGTCACATCCCGCCCGGAGTGCAGCGCATGCTGGTCCGGATGGGTGACCTGCCGCTGGCCGTGTTCGCCGCCGACTGGACCCTGTTGCACTCCACGCCGCTCTGGCAGGCGTTGTTCGACGCGCCGTCGGTGCGCAAGGACCCCGAACAGAACCTGATCGTGCAGACCTTCCTCGACGATCGGATCGCCGAGATCGCGACGGCGCACGGTGGACCGGAGCCGTTCGAGCGGGCGCTCGTCGCCGACCTCCGGCGCACGGCGGGGAACCTCGGAGCGGACGCCGGGTTCCGGGCGTTCATCGGTCGACTCCGCAACGAGAGCGAACGCTTCGCCGCGTACTGGGACGAAGGACGAGCCGCGGCCCACCAGTCGCTCGTGAAGACGGTCCACAACCCGATCGTCGGGGACGTGGTCCTGGACTGCGACGTCGTCACCGTGCCCGACTCCGACATCAAGCTCGTCGTCTACTCCACGCCCGAGAGCGGCCCCGACGCCGACAAGCTCGACTTCCTGCGGGTGCGAGCTGTCCGGACAGCGGACGTCCGCGAGGGATGACGGACCGCGTCACGGAGTCGACGGCGCGCTCACGGGCTCTGAGCCGGACGTGAGCCGAGACGGACGGGAGGCACGGTGCCAGCTGGCACCGTGCCTCCAGTCCGTCGTCGTCACCCGTCGAGTGCCGCAGCCCGGCCCCGGGACGGCTCACCAGGGGACGGTGCCGCCGTGGAGATCGAGGAAACGGAGACCCGGCTGGCCGGCGTGCTGCACCAGGGTGTCGACGACCGCCGGTGCGCTCTCGTCGACGGTGAGCGTCGCCCCCGCTCCCCCGAGCTCCGTCTGCACCCAGCCCGGGTCCATGAGGAACAGCGAGACCGCGTCGCCCGCCCGGCGCGCGGCGTAGCTCCGCATCAGCTGGTTCAGCGCCGCCTTGCTCGCCCGGTACACCTCGTGGCCACCGTGCTCGTTCATCGAGATACTGCCCTGGGTCGACGACATCGCGCCGACGGAGCCGCCGTCACGGACGAGCGGTGCGAACGCCTCGACAACGCGCATCGGACTCAGCGCGTTGGTGACCATCACGTCGACGAAGACCTCGGTCGGCACCTCGGCGATCGGCAGGTCCTCGTCGGCGATCGCGGCGTTGACGAACACGAGATCCAGCGTGCGGTGCTGCAGCCGGTCACGGACTGCAAGGACCTGCTCGGGGACAGTGATGTCCATCACCTCGATCTCGAGGGCATCGCCAGCATCCGGAGCCGGGTCGTGCAGCGGCGTGTGCCAGTTCCCCCGGACCGTGCCGATCACGTTCCAGCCGCGGTCGAGCAAGCTCCTGGCGATCCCGAGACCGAGGGTGCGTGAAGCCCCGACGATCAGTGCTGTCTGCTTCTCCATCGGAGCAACCTCTTCCAGTCGCGCTCAGTCAACTGCCCCTCCGGTCGTCACACAACCTCAGAGCCAGTGCTTCCGCTTGAACACCGCCCACAGCACGACCGCCAGCAGGACCATCGCGACGATCGCCGCCGGGTACCCCCACGCCCACCGCAGCTCGGGCATGTGCTCGAAGTTCATGCCGTAGATCGACGCGACCAAGGTCGGGGCGAACAGGATCGCCGCCCATGACGAGATCTTCTTCACCTCTTCGCCCTGCTCCATCGACGCACGTGCCAGCCGTCGGCTCTCCTCCCCCTGCGCCAGGCTCGCGCTGGTCATCCGGCGCATCGCGTCGTTCTGCTCCTGCGTGACCAGGGTCGAGTGCAGCGTGAGCGCGTTCTCGAGCAGTGTCCGGAACGTGTCGACCCGCTCGGTGACGCGGATCGCGTGGTCGAGCACGTTCCGCAGCTGGTTCTGCACCTCGGTGTCCGTGCCGTACTTCTGCGCGCCCCGCAGCAGGGCGTTGAGCATCTCGGGCAGCGGGCCGATCGCGCGCTGGAACCCGATGACCTCGCTCAGCAGCTGGTAGATCCGCCGTGACGACGACGGGTCGACGTCCCCGTCGAACAGGTCGTCCTCGATGTCGTCGATGTCGTCCTGCAGCCCGGCGACAACGGGGGCGTAGCTGTCGATGACCTCGTCGAGCACCGCGCAGAGCACCGCCTCGGATCCGCGCCCCAGGGCTTCCGGATCGGCTTCGAGTCGTTTCCGCACGTCCGCCAGGTTCGGCTGCTCAGCATGACGGACGGTGACGACGAAGTCGCGCCCGGTGAACAGGTGCACCTCACCGAACTCGACCGTCTCCTCGTCCTCGTCGTACCAGGCGGGTCGCAGCACCACGAACAGGGTGTCGCCGTAGCGCTCGAGCTTCGCCCGCTGGTGCCCCTTGTGCGCGTCCTCGACGGCGAGCGGGTGCAGCCCGAACTCGTCGGCGACGGACGCCAGCTCGGTGGCGGTCGGACGGAACAGCCCGATCCACGCCATCGCGCCCCTCCCCGCGGCGTCGAGCGCTTCGTAGGTGCGCCCGAGGTCCGCCGGGGAGTCCGTCCGGGTTCCGTTGACGTAGATGCCGTTGTCGATGAGGGCCACCGGTGTCCTCCTGGTTCCGTGGTGCGTGCGGCCCGCGGGTGGGCCGGGGTGATCGTAGCCGCGGTGCACGCGGGCAACCTGCCGATCATGCCGGAGGGCCGACGGAGCGAGCGCTCCCCTCACGCCACGCTGACGCTGCCGGCCCGCATCCTCACGGTTCGCTGACGCTGCCGGCCCGCATCCTCACGGTTCGCTGACGGTCATCGGTGCGCTCCGCGCACCCGCCCTGTACAGTCGGGATCGCGTCGGGGAACAGGCGCAAGGGGGATCACCGTGGGGGAAATCCAGTACGACGACGCTGCAGCCGATCTGCTGGCGCAGGCGGCGTCCGGCGCTGCCGAGACGCTGCGCGGTCAGAGCGCCGCACGACGCACCGGCGTCGAGAACGCGCTCGACGACTTCGACGGTGCGTACGCGAAGCGTTTCGAGGAATCGGCGCAGATCGAAGCGGACGACCGTCCGAAGCTCGCCTCCGTGCTCGACGAGCTGAGCACGCAGGTCGACGCGACGACGACCGCCGCCGCGAACGAACGGCAGCGGCAGGCCGACCTCGCCGCGTGGCAGGTCCGGCAGGACGAACGGGACCGGGAGTCGGCCGAGGACCCGATCAGCGTCCTCCGGCTGCCCGGCATGCAGAGCTTCGACCTCAAGCCGTCCGAGATCCCGATCGCTCCGCCGAGCATCTCCGCGTCGTTCTCGGCGCGGACCCGGACGCGGACCGGCGGCGGGACGTCGGGCGGCACGAGCTCGGCCGATCCGGGGCACCTCCAGTCCTTCGCGAGCGGTTCCCGTGCACTCGACCGAGCAGCGTCCACGAAACAGACCACGCTGCGGAACGCATGGACCGGCTTCACGGCGAGCTGCGGGTGGGCGAAGATCGACGGTTCGACGTTCCTGCACGGATTCGAACGCCTGCTCGAGGAGAACGACGCGGACGCCGCCTGGGCCGACCGCATCGCCGACGCCTTCGAGCAGGCCGGAGGCCACGGGTCGATCTCGAACGCGACCCTCGACGTCTCCGCTGCCGCCGAGCTGCCGCCGGCGTTCCAGCAGATGCTGGACCCGGACCTCTCCGCGGCCGAGGTCGCGGCACTCTGGGCCGGACTCGGCTACTCGGCGGCGGACGCGAACGACCTCAGGGCGCTGCCGTTGCCGGTCCTGAGCGTCCTCGGCAACCTGGAGGGTGTGGACTACTGGGCGCGGGACACCGCCAACCGGGTCGTGCTCGATGCCCGCATCCGGGCAGCGGAGCAAGAGGTGGAAGACCTCCGGTCCACGGTCGCGTACGACAACGGGACGTCGTGGATGCTTGCGTCGGAGAACCTCGAGGCGCTGCGGGCGATCGACACCGCGAGCCAGTTCGAGCAGGGCAGCAAGGCCGGGGAACGGTTCATCGTCTCGTTGACGGACGACGTCCCGCCCCTGGCGGCGGTGTCGGTCGGCGACCTCGACACCGCAGACAACGTCACGTGGGCCGTGCCGGGGATGGGCTCCGACACGACCGGCATGGTCGGGTGGACCGACTCCGCCCAGCACCTCTACGACCAGCAGGCGGACACCGGGCCCGAAGACCGCGCCGTGATCTCGTGGATGGGCTACAAGACCCCGCCGCAGCCGGTCGTCTCCGGCAAGCTCGACTTCGGGGTCCTCGGCAGCGACTACGCCGAGACCGGCGGTGACCAGCTCGCCGCGTCCATCCGGGGGTTGGACGCGGTCCGCCAGGACGACGGGCCCACCACGAACGTCGTCGCCCACTCCTACGGCTCGACCACGTCGGCGTACGCCCTCACTCAGAGCGGTGTGCAGGTCGACTCGTTCACCACCATCGGGTCCGCCGGCCTCCCGAACTCCATCGAGGACGCCGACGACCTCAACGCCGACCACGTGTACGCCGGACAGGCGCGGGACGTCTGGGCGATCGACCCCGAGAAGGGCGACCAGTGGGCGTGGACCGGACGACTGAGCCCCGTGCACAGCCAGGACCCGACCGATCCGGACTTCGGGGCCACCGCGTTCGGCGCGGACGGCTCGGGCGCGCTCAACCCGGTCGAGGACCACGGCACGCACACGGAGGACGAACGGGGCTACCTCGACCCCAACACCGAGTCCCTCACCAACATCGGTTTCGCCACGACCGGGCACCCCGAGCTCATGACGGAAGCCCAGCCGAAGGGGCCGACCCAGTTCCAGGAGTCGCTCCTGGAGAATCCGCAGTGGACACTGTGACCGTGAACGAACGATTCCGCGGCCTCGCCCGCACCAGCACCGGCGTCGCCCTCGTCCTGACAGCGGCGCTGACCATGACCGGCTGTAGCAACACCCCCGGAGGCAAGACCGTGGATCCGTCCGACGCCAAGAAGTCGATCGTCGATGTCGTCAAGGAGTCGACCGACGCGGTCGGCGGCGACTGGACCGTCTACCGCGGCCCCGCTGCCGAGGTCTGCACGCGGTCGGGCGGCCAGGAAGGCGCCCGCTTCGTGTACATCCTGGAGCGGAGCGGCACGGACGGGGGCGGCGATCCGGCAGCCGACATCCGCACCGTCGAGGAACTCTGGAAGGCCAAGGGGATCACGACGGAACGGTTCGAGAGCGGCGGCGCGGACCCGCTCACCGGGATCCGCGGCGTCGACGGCCCCGTCACCTCGATCGGCTTCAACGCCTACCCGCAGCGCTACAGCATCACCGGGGTCTCGAAGTGCTCCGACGGCGACGTGCAGGAGCTGCGCTCCGCGGAGTGAGCGCGCCCGTGCGCGGGTCGACGGGCCCGGTCCAGGACCACTGACGGACGGGAGGCACGGTGCCAGCTGGCACCGTGCCTCCAGTCCGCCAGTGGCGCGCGTCCAGTGCCGCGCACGCCGCGACCGCGTGCGCCGACGAACGCGAGCCCCGCGAACACCCGTCACACGAGACGGCGTGGATCGGACGGAAGGTCGACGCGCGAGGGAAGATGACGAGGTGAACCGCACCGACCGGCTCTACGGCCTCGTGGAAGAGTTGCGCGCCGTCTCCCCGCACCCGCGGAGCGCGCGTCGTCTCGCGGAACGGTTCGAGGTGTCGGTGCGGACCATCGAACGGGACATCTCCGCGTTGCAGCAGTCGGGTGTGCCCATCTGGGCGGAGCCCGGCCGGGCGGGTGGGTACGTCATCGACGCGTCCGCGACGCTCGGCCCGGCGGGCTTCACGCCGGATGAAGCCCTCGCGGTGTTGATCGGGCTCGGCTCGCTGGGGCGCAGCCCGTTCCGGCACGCCGCGCACACCGCGGCCAGGAAGACGCTCGCGGTCATGCCCGCCGGGGACGCCGCACGAGCCAGCACACTGGCGTCCCGGGTGCACTTCCTGGAGAGCGAGGAGGACACGGTCGCCCCGGCCGAGTTCGCGGCGGCCCTGCGTGCGGATCGAGTCGTGCGGCTCCGGTACCAGGATGCCGGCGGAGCCGAGTCCGTCCGCGACGTCGAACCGCTGGGGTCGATCGGGAAGGACGGCCAGTGGTACCTGATCGCCTGGTGCCGGATGCGTGACGGGGTGCGGGCGTTCCGGGGCGACCGGATGCTGTCGGTCGAGGTCACCGACGAGCGGCCCGCGCAGCGTGTCCTGCGCTCCGAGGACCTGGCGATCCAGTACGGACGACTCCGGCCGGTCCTCGACGGGTAGCTGCGTCTCGGTTTCCGGAAACACCGACAGGACGGTGTCGCGACCGCCGGAGAAGCTGGTCACTCCGAGTCAGCAGCACCACCGTGAGGAACCCCATGACGTTCACATCCGTCCGCATCATCACCGACGACCTCGAGGGAATGGTCGCCTTCTACGAGCGGGTCACCGGCCAGCAGGCCGAGCGCCCCGCACCGGTCTTCGCGCAGTTCAGCGGCCCGGGTGGGACCCTCGCGATCGCCAGCACTGCCACGGTCGCCATGCTCGGGGGCGCGCTGACGCCGGCGACGGACCGTTCCGTGCTCATCGAGTTCGAGGTCGCCGACGTCGACGGCGACTTCGCCGGACTGCAGCTCAGCAGCGACGACGTCGTCCTGGAGCCGACCACGATGCCGTGGGGCAACCGCTCCGCACTGGTCCGTGACCCGGACGGCAACGTCGTCAACCTGTTCAGCAAACCCGCCGCCAGCTAGTCGGGTGTGTTCAGGCGGCGGCGGCGTTCGCCGACGAGCGGCACTCCTCCGGCGGCCGCCCCGCGACGGACTCCGCAGCGATGTCGCGGAGTCGTGCGAGGCGATCGTGGGTAGCGGTGAGGGCCTCGATCTGGCGTCGGATGCGATCGCCCTCTTCGTCGAAGTGGTCGAGCATCGTCCGCGTGGCGACCCCGGTGTCGAGGAAGGGCAGGAGTTCGATGATCCGGCGGCTCGGCATGCCCGCCGCGTAGAGCATCTGCATGAAGCGCACCCGCGCGACATCGGGCTCGCGGTACTCCCGGTGTCCGCCGCTGGTCCGCTCCGACTCCAGGAGCCCCTGTTCCTCGTAGTACCGCAGCGACCGGACGCTGACGCCGGCCCGTTCTGCGAGTTCGCCGATCCGCATCGTTCTGTCCCTCGGTCTTGATCCTCACGTTGACGTCAGGTTCTACCGTAGCGGCATGAACCTCTCTGGAGCCACTGCCCTCGTCACCGGCACGAACCGCGGTATCGGACGCCACCTCGCCGCACAGCTGATCGCACGCGGGGCGAAGGTGTACGCGACCGCCCGACGCCCCGAACTGATCGACCTCGAGGGCGTCGAGCATCTCGCCCTCGACATCACCTCCCCCGCGTCCGTCGCAGCGGCCGCCGCGGTCGCGACCGACGTGGATCTCCTGATCAACAACGCCGGGATCGCGACCACGGCGACCCTGCTGGGCGACCTGGACGCAGCGCACGCCGACATGGACACGAACGTCTGGGGCACCCTGTCCGTGATCCGCGCGTTCGCGCCGGTCCTGGCGGCGAACGGCGGTGGGAGCATCGTGAACATCGCCTCAGGCGCCTCCTGGCTCGCCATGCCCGGAGCCTCCGCCTACGCGGTGTCGAAGGCCGCCCTGTGGAACATGGGCAACGCCTTGCGGCACGAGCTGGCCGGCCAAGGGACCACGGTGATGTCCGTGCACCTCGGAGTGGCCGACACCGACATGACCGCGGGGATCTCGATGGCCAAGACCGACCCGGCGGACGTGGCGCGCGCGACCCTGGACGGGGTCGAGCGCGACGACTACGAGGTGGTCGTCGACGAGCAGGCCGCGTTGATCAAGCAGATGCTCGCCGGCGACCCCAGGGAGCTGTACGCGGTGGTGGCGCAGATGCTCGCGTCGTAGGAGCCGGCTTCACGCAGCCTTCGGCATGGCCGCCAACGTGCGGCCGTGCTGGGCCGCCTGCTCTTCGGCGCGGACCCGCAACTCGTCGGCCAGCTCGGTGAACTGGTCGAGGGCGGGGTTCACCCCGACGAGCGTGAACTCGCGCGTCACCACCTCGAGGTCGAGCTGCCAGACGTCCTCCAGGATGCGGCGCATCCAGGCTGTGGCGTGGTCCCAGCCCTCCCGGGGTGTGCCAGCGGAGTAGTTGCCACCCTGCACCGTGACCAGGACGGCCGGCTTGCCCACGGTCGCGGGCACGGCGCCGGGTGCCATCCGCGGGTCGGTCAGCACGAGGTCGACGTAGGACTTGAAGTGCTGCGAGACGCCGAAGTTGTAGAGCGGCACGGCGAACAGCAGCGCGTCGGCACCGGCGAGCTCGTCGGTCAGCTCGGCGGCCAGGGCGACCGCGGCGACCTGGGCCGCCGTGCGCTCGGACTCGGGCGTCGCGGATGCGGCGACGGCGTCGGCCCAGCTGTCGGCGGGCACGGGGTCGGTGCCGACGTGACGGCGGGTCACCTCGGCGCCCGCGTGCACGGCACTCCACTCGGTTTCCACGATGTCACCGAGCGCTCGGCTGGTGGAGCCCTCGGTGCGGATGCTGGCGTCCAGGCGGAACAGGGTCATGACACTCCTTCGATCGTTCCCGGGTCGGCGACCCGGGCTTCGGTTACGATGGGTAACCCTGCCCGCCGGGTTCCCGTTACCGCAAACGATCCCCTGTTACCCGGCAGTAACCACGGGAGACCCCATGACGGACCAGACCGCGCTGGAGACGTTGCAGGCCCGGCTCCACCAGTCGATGCCCACGATGGCCGAGCTGTGCACGAGCGAGGACCCGGAACTCTTCCGGTCACTGCTGTCCCGGATGGGCGACAAGTGGACGCTGTTGGTGATCGGGGTGCTCGGCGACGAGCGGCGGCGGTTCACCGAGCTCTCCGAGGTCATCCCCGGCATCTCACGCCGGATGCTGACCGTGACGCTGCGCGCACTCGAGCGCGACGGGCTCGTCTCGCGGACGGTCCACGCCGAGGTGCCGCCCCGCGTCGAGTACGAGCTCACCGACCTCGGACGGTCGCTGCAGTACGTGGCCCTCGCCCTCGCCGACTGGGTGCGGGAACACCAGCAGGTGATCGCCGGCAACCGGCAGGACTTCGACGGCGACGGTGATGCCCGAGATCGATGACGACGGCGGCGCTCGCGCGCGATGACGACGCGCGCTGCGGGCTCAGCGATCGAGGAGGACCGGCAACTCGCGATCGGTCTCGGCGACCTGGGTGAGCTTCATGGCGACGGGTCGGAGCGGCCGTGACATCAACACCTTGTTCACCCAGCCACTGGTCCCCGTCCATGACCAGATCCCAGACAGGAGCGGTCGGGCCGCCTCAGCGCTTCGTTCGGTCACGCCGGGGTCGGGCGGACCCGTGGAGTGCGAAGCCGATCGCACCGACGATCGCAGCCAGCAATCCCATCGCCGCGATGACCAGCCCTCCGGCTACGAGTCCGACGGAGTGGACGCCCGCACCGAGGAGCGCCATCACGAACCCCGCGACCAGAGCCCCAAGACCGAACGCAAGGGCGAGCACACGAAGCGGAACGCGGCATAGCATCGTTCCATCCAACTCTCCGAGAACCGCGCGCGGTAGCGGAGTGACGCCCGTGCCCGGATGCGGCGATCACCCCCGGTCCGTCGACGGCTGCGCTCCGGACCTCCGCGACGACGGCGGGAGCGCCCCGATCTGCCCGAGGATGCCGAGCACGTCCGGCTGGCCGACCTCGTCGACGATCAGTCCCTCGTCGAAACGGTAGAAGTTGCTCGCGTTCGCGACCACCGTCCTCCCCGTGGCGGGGACACCGAGGAACTCGCCGTCGTGCGTGCCGCGGAGTTCGAAACGTGCTGCGACTGTGTCGCCCTCGACAACGATGCGGTCGATGCTCCACTGGATGTCAGAGAACGCGCCCCGCATGATCGTCAGGATCTGCAGGTACCCCGGCAGTCCGCGCAGCGGCTCGGGCGAGAACGGCGTCAAGAACGCCGCTTCCGGTGCGATGACCGTCTCACCGATGGACGGGTCGGCGCTGTTGATGAAGTCAACGAATCGCAGGAAGGAGAGGCGTGTGCCTGTGGTCATGGACAACTACTTTACATAGCAACTAGATGCCGTAGAGTCGAAGCATGAGCACGGACCTCGCCCCCCTCCATGGAATCGACGCCCCGGATGACCGGACTGGGCGAGCGGCGCGTCTTCACGAGTACTTCGCCGCGCTGGTGCGGCACGAGACCGACGTGTGGAACACGGTCGAGAAGCGGATGCGGGGCGAGGGTGTGCTGAGCCTGGCCCGACTGGAAGTGTTGCGGATCGTCCAGGCAGCCCCATCGGGCGCCCGGGTGCAGGACGTCGCGACCGGCGTCGGGACGTCGATCGCTGCAGCCAGTCGCTTGCTCGACCGGCTCGCCGCCGATGGTTTCCTCGAGCGTGCGACGGACCCGGACGATCGGCGCAGTGTCCGCAGTGTGCTCTCACCCCAGGGGAGAGACGCCTTCGCCCTCGCGGACGAGCGGTTCGACCAAGCGCTGGACGCCGTGCTCTCGGATGCCGATGCCGCGGCGATCGCAGACGGCATCGCGGCACTCGACCGCCTGCAGTCGACGTTGGAGGCAAGGCGATGACGGCCACCATGCGGGCCGTCGTGATCGACGCACCCGGTGGCCCCGACGTGTTGCACCTCCGTGAGCTGCCGATCCCGATCCCAGGCCCAGGCCAGGTGCTGATCCGTGTGGAAGCGTTCGGGCTCAACCGGTCCGAGCTGCACTTCCGCCGCGGCATGGGCCATTTCGGGACCTTCCCACGGGTGCCCGGGATCGAGGCTGTCGGGACCGTGGAGGCAGCCCCGGGTGGTGAGCACGCAGTGGGGACTACGGTCGCGGCGCTCATGGGTGGCATGGGCCGTGACTTCGACGGCGGCTACGCCGAGTACACCCTCGTCCCAGCCAGCAGCGTCGTGCCGTTCACCAGCGCCCTCGACTGGGCCACCATCGGTGCCGTCCCGGAGATGCTGCAGACTGCACACGGGTCGCTCACCGTCGGCGTCGACGCCCGCCGGGGCGACACGATCCTGGTCCGTGGTGGCACGTCATCAGTCGGGCTCGCGTGCATCGTGCTGGCGAAGCAGCAGGGCATGACCGTCATCGCCACCACTCGCAACCCGGACCGCGCCGAGCGACTGCACGCCACTGGTGCGGACCACGTCGTGGTGGACACGGGCAGGATCGCCGACACGGTCCGTCGAATCGTGCCGGACGGCGTCAACGGAGCGGTCGAGTTGATCGGCACCGGCACGCTGCCCGACACGCTCCGGGCCACAGCCGTCCACGGCACCGTGTCGTTCAGCGGGATGCTCTCCGACGTCTGGACCATCCCCGACTTCTACCCGATGGCGGTGATCCCCAACGGGGTGCGCCTCACCGCGTACTCCGGCGAAGCGAGCGACCTGCCGGCATCGGTGCTGCAGACGTTCCTCGACACCGTCGCAGCCGGCACCGTGCAGGTCCCGATCGCGAAGGTGTATCCACTCGAGGAGATCGTGCAGGCCCACCGCGACATGGAGGACGGGACCCGGTCAGGCAAGCTCGTCGTCACCATCCGATGATGGGTACGGGCTCCCCGGAACCCGCTCTCGGGGTGGAACCCGTTCGTCCTCGACAAGGGCGCCAGCCAGTGCAAGTCAGGAAGGTCTGATGTCTCCTCGCAGCTACAAGCAGATTTCGGTGGCCCGCAACTGACGGACGGGAGGCCCGGTGCCAGCTGGCACCGGGCCTCCAGTCCGTCAGCGGCACGCGTCCAGGGCCCGCGCTCCTGTCGTGGCGTCCCACGCGTGCTGCCGTGCCCGGCAGCACCGTCCGGTCACCCCCGGGTCAAGGGCTGTTCACCCGCTGCCGCTAACCCTGCTTGTCGGACCGCCACCCGAGGGTCCCGATACCGGAGGACCCATGAACACCCGCACCGCGCTGTCCTGCGTTGCCGTCGCTGCCCTCGCCTCGCTGGTGTTCGCGACACCGGCGCACGCCGACGAGGCCAGCTTCTACAGCAGCAAGCAGCCCTACATCGCCCCCAGCCAGTCGGACATCGACGCCTACTCGCCGGCACCGACGGGCTACGCACCCGTCGCCACGGAGTCGGTCGCCCGACACGGATCCCGGGGACTCTCCGCGTACAAGTACGACGCGCTGCTGCACCGTCTCGCCGCGACCGCGCAGGCCGAGAACGGGTTCCTGACGCCGGAGATCGGGAGGGAGTTCTCCGCGAACCTCGATGCCATCACCGCGGCGAACGTCGCGAACGGCTACGGCATGCTCACGGGTCGGGGCGCCGCCCAGCACCAGGGCATCGGAGCGCGAGCCGCGCAGCGCAACAAGCAGCTGTTCGCAGCTGCGGCGAAGACGGGCGGGCGAGTGGTCGCCGAGACCTCGGGTGAGTCTCGCGCCACGGAGTCGGGCGAGAACTTCTTGCGGGGCTTCGGGGCCGCGGGCGTCACGCTCGAACCGCGCCCTGACCTGCTCTACTTCCACGACGTCGAGAACCCGGACGGCACCGAGAAGGTGCAAGGGTCGCCCGAGCGCCAGCGCGCCCAGGCGTACGAGGACTACGTCGCCGAACAGACCGGTGACGGCGGCACGATCGCGGCAGCCATGCAGTACATCGAGGCGAAGCCGCGATCCGTCGAAGCGGCGAACGACCTGCTCTCCGGCATCTTCACGCCCGGGTTCATCGCCGCGATCGGCACGGACAAGGCACACACCTGGTACAACACCGCCGACGGCTCGAAGGGCGGCGCGGTGGCGTGCGCGCCCGGCGCCGACACGAAGGCCGATCCCGATGCCTGCGGCGATCGGAAGAAGTCGATCACGAGCACCGTCGATGCGGCGATGTCGCTGTACAACCTGTACATCATCGCGGCCGACATGCAAGAGGAGAACGTCGCTCCGCACCAGTTCGACTTCGCGCAATACTTCGCTGGCCGGCCGGCGGATGCCGAGTGGTTCGCGTACCTGCTCGACGCCGAGGACTTCTACGAGAAGGGTCCGAGCCTCGCCGGGCACGACGAGACCTACTCGATCGCCGAGCCCCTGCTCGACGACTTCTTCGCCACGATCGACGCCCGCGTCGCCGGCGGCGACGTGGTCGCGACCTTCCGCTTCGCGCACGCCGAGACGATCATCCCGTTCGCTGCGCTGCTGCGTCTGCCGGGCTCCACCGTCGCCGCGCCCGACAACGCTGCTCCGACCTCGGACGCCGACGTCTACGACGACGCCACCAACCCGTGGCGAGGCTCCCAGGTGACGCCGATGGCGGCGAACGTGCAGTGGGACGTCGTGTCACGAGCAGGCATCGACCCCGCTACCGGAGCGGCCTACACGCCGCTCGTGCGCATGCTCTACAACGAGCGGGAGATCGCGTTCGTTTCCGGATGCCGTGCGGTCGCCGCAGGGTCGCACTGGGTCAAGGAGACCGAGCTCAAGCACTGCCTCACCGGCACGGCGATGTCCGAGAGCCCGCTGATCGCTGCAGCCGCGTCAGGGCAGACCGCGACGCCCACCGCGGAGCCCACGCCGACCCCGGCGACGACGCCGACGGTGACTCCGGCGGCGCAGGGCGCCGGCACACCGACAGCCCGGGCGACGGGCACGCTGGCCGCGACCGGTGCAGAGTCGCCTGCCGGACCGGCGTTGCTCGCGACGCTGCTCTTCCTGGCCGGTGCCGGGACTCTGATCCTGAGTCGCCGGCGTCGCCCCACCGAGTGACTCCGACGCGGAGTCGCGGCTTCTCGACATGACCAGCCGGTACCGGCGCACCGCGCCAGCGGGGTGACGGCCGGACTGGAGGTGGGCCCCACCAGCCGGTACCGGCGCACCGCGCCAGCGGGGTGACGGCCGTGCCTGGAGGTGGGCCCCACCAGCCGGTACCGGCGCACCGCGCCAGCGGGGTGACGGCCGTGCCTGGAGGGACGGTGCCAGCTGGCACCGGGCCTCCAGTCCGTCAGCGGCTCGAGTCCACGGCCACGCACGACGCGACCACGCCGCTCACCAGGGCGGCGGAAGCCGCGAAACGAGCCGACCCCCAGCTGCTCCTTCCTCGGGAGCCCTCCTGGTCGTATGGTTTACAGCGTTGTAAACGGGCCGCCGCAGGGACGGCCCGCAGGTCACGGCCGTTGCACGGCCCGATGGACGACGACGTCCACGAGGAGCACCCACTTGCGCCCCATCTCCTTCCGATCCCGAGGGCTGCGCCGTGCGCTGTCGTCGGGCATCGTCGCTGCGACCGCCCTCGGCATGCTCGGGATCGCCGCGATCCCGGCCGCCGCGGACCCCGCAGCCGACCGCACCGTCGTCTCGGGCCAGGCCCGGTTCGAGGTGCTCTCCCCCACCCTGATCCGCACCGAGTACGCCGGTGACTCGCAGTTCACCGACGGCAGCACCTTCAACGTCATCGGCCGCGACGACTTCGCACCCACGACGTTCACGAAGACCGAGCGGGACGGCTGGCTGACCCTCGACACGGGCGCGATGACCGTCCGGTACAAGGAGGGCTCGGGGGCATTCACGCAGGACTCCCTGCAGACCACCGTGACCACGGCCTCCGGGCAGCGGGTCACCGGCACGCCGTGGGTGTCGACGCCCACCCCCTCGTGCACGATCGGATCGCTCTGCGAGGCCGAGACGCTCGGGCTCACCGGCCTGTCGCTCGCCACCGACCACACGGGCTTCACCGGAGCCGGGTTCGCCGCGGGCTTCGAGTCCGTCGGCAACGCGATGACCTTCACGACCACGGCGGAACGGGCCGGCTCGTACGACCTCGCCCTGCGCTACGCGAACTCGCAGGGCGGCGACGGCCAGGTCGCCACCCGCACCCTCAGCCTGACCGTCGACGGCGGCGCCGCGAAGACGATCCGGCTCGCACCCGGCGCGAACTGGGACGACTGGAAGACCACCGCCGCCACGACGCTCGACCTGCCCGCAGGCGAGCACCGTGTGCGCATCGAACGCACCGCGGACGACTCCGGCCGGGTGAACGTCGACAGCCTGGCCCTGGTCAGCACGGGTGCCGCCTACCCGGCACCGTCGACCACGGTCACCGGTGAGGACTGCGCGTTCGGCACCGTGTGCCAGGCCGAGGACTCGGCACGGACCGCTCCGGCGACGACCGCCACCAACCACAACGGCTTCGCCGGAGTCGGCTTCGTCGCCGGGTTCGAGCGTGCCGGGGCGCAGCTGACGACCCACATCACCGGGGTGCCCGCCGCGGGCGACTACGCCCTGCAGGTCCGCTACGCCAACGGCTCAGCCGGCACCCCGACGCTCACCGCGGCCCCGACCGGTCAGCAGTCGACCACTGCACCGCTCCCGAGGACGAGCGGCTGGGACTACTGGAACACCGCCACCGTGCCGGTGCACCTGGCCGCCGGCACGAACGACGTCGTGATCGGGTGCCCGACCGTGACGAACAACTGCAACGTGAACTTCGACACCGTCGCTGTGGTCAACACCGCGTCGCCGGTCCTCGCCGCACACGCACCGCTCGGCGGGTACCGACGGGACCTCGACACCGCCAACGGATCGGTGAAGACCAACCCGGGCCTGCTCTACCAGGACGGCTGGTCGCTCCTCGACGACAGCGCCTCGGCGCTGTACGACCAGGCGACCGACACCGTCATCCCCGCCGGCGACCACGGCGGCGAGCGCTACCAGGACGGCTACGTCTTCGGGTACGGCAGCGACTACCGTCATGCCCTGCAGGAGCTCGCCGTCCTGACCGGTCCGACGAAGCTGCTCCCCCGTTGGGCGTACGGCATCTGGTACTCCGAGTACTACGACCGCTCGCAGGCCGACTACCTGGCGATCGCGAAGCAGTTCCAGGACGAAGGCGTCCCCGTCGACGTCATGGCGATCGACACCGACTACAAGATCGGCAGCCCCACCAACCAGGGCGACAGCAAGTGGAACGGCTGGTCGGTTGACCCGTCCCGGATCCCGGACATGACCGGCCTGCTCGCCGACTGGCACGCCGAAGGCATCCACAACACCCTCAACATCCACCCGTCGATCTCGAGCCAGGACCCGCAGTTCGCGAAGGCCCAGGCCACCGCGAAGGGCAAGCTCACCAAGGGCGACGGCGACCGGTACCTGTTCGACTGGTCCGACCCGGACCAGCTCAAGGCGTACTTCGATCTGCACACCTCGCTGCAGCCGAAGGGCGTCGACATGTGGTGGCTCGACTGGTGCTGCAGCGAGAACTCGAAGTACTCGGCGAACGGCGTCACCCCCGACGCGTTCATCAACCAGCAGTACGCGAAGTACACGGACCAGGCGCTCGGCGGCCGCGGGCTCGCGTTCTCGCGGGCGTACGGCTCGCTGACCGCCGGTGGCTACGGCAACCCGCAGGCGGTCCCGACCGGCCCGTGGGCGGACAAGCGCACGACTGTGCACTTCACCGGCGACACCACGTCGTCGTGGGACATGCTGCTCGCCGAGGTCGGCTACACCCCCGGTGAGTCCGCCGCGACCGGTCTGGCCTCGGTCAGCCACGACATCGGTGGCCACAACGGTGCGCAGTACGGCATCGAGGGCGCCGAGGAGGGCACGACCCAGCTGCCCGAGGACCTCTACGCTCGCTGGGTGCAGCTCGGCACCTTCCAGCCGATCGACCGCCTGCACAGCAACCACAGCGACCGACTGCCGTGGCAGTACCCGGCCGCTGCCGAGGCGTCGGCGAAGCGGTTCCTGAACCTCCGCGAGGCCCTGGTCCCCCTGACCTACACGCTCGCCGCCCAGGCGACCGAGACGGGCACCCCGATCCTGCAGCCGCTCTACCTGCAGTACCCCGGGGCGCAGGAGTCCTACGCCCAGGCCGGCTCGGAGTACCTGTACGGCCAGGACGTGCTCGTCGCCCCGGTCACCACCGCGCACGACGACTCCGGCAAGGCGACCCGCTCCGTCTGGTTCCCGGCCGGCAGCTCGTGGACCGACTGGTTCACCGGTAAGACGTACGCCGGAGGCACCACCGCCGACGTGACGACCGACCTGAACAGCATGCCGGTGTTCGTGAAGAGTGGCGGCATCGTCCCCACCCGCTCGGAGCAGGTCCGGAACGACGCCGCACCGCTCGACGCCGTCACCCTGACGGTGGCGACCGGCGCGGACGGCTCGTTCGACCTGCACGAAGACGCCGGCGAAGACAGCGCTGCGGACAGCACTCCGGGAGCCGCCGCGGAGTCGAGCGCGATGACCACGGCCGCCGCGTCTGCGAAGGCCGCGGCGGGCAGCGCCTCCACCGCCGTCCGCTACACGCAGCAGGCGACCGGCGGCTCGCTCGCCATCGCCCCCGCCGACGGCTCCTTCGCCGGCCAGGTGCAGGACCGCTCGTGGACGGCGACGTTCACGAACGCGGACCGCCCCCGCACCGTCACCATCGACGGCCGGGTGATCGCGGACACCGCCTGGACCTACGACGCCGACACCCGCACCATCAGCGTGCCGGTCGACGAACGGTCCGTGACGAAGCGAACGGTCGTCGCCTTCAGCAGCGAGGCGGCGGCGACCCCCGTCCTGCAGGTCGAGTCGCCTCGGGTGGACGCCGGCGACACCCAGACCGTGACCGGCGCCGGGTTCCCGGCGGACACCGACGTGGCGCTGGCGACCGCACCACGCATCGGTGGTGCCACCGCGCACACCGACGCGAGTGGTGCGTTCTCGGCCGACCTGCGGGTGCCGGGCACCGCGTCCGGTCGAGTGACCGTCACCGCGTCGGTCGACGGTGTGGCCCTGGCGAGGGCCGCCTTCACCGTGGAGGCTGCGGCTGCTCCGGCGCCGACCACCTCGCCGGGTGCAGGCACGCCGGGCAGCGGCGCTCCGACGCCGGGTGACAACGGATCCGGTACACCGGGCGCGGCAGCGCCGGGCAACGGAGGCGCGGATGCGGGCAGCGACCCGGGCGGTGCACTGGCCTGGACGGGCGCGAACCTGCTCCCCCTCGGGCTGTTGGCGGCGGCACTGCTCGCGGCCGGTGGACTCGTGTGGACGCTGCGCAGTCGGCGACGCCGGTTGCGTGGCTGACCCCGCCTGAGCGGTCACCCGTCACGGGCAGATGACGGACGGACTGGAGGCCCGGTGCCAGCTGGCACCGGGCCTCCAGTCCGCCCGTGGTCGCGCTGCAGATCCCCCGTCACGCGTCCGCAGGAGGGTTGCGGCCGAAGACACTTCCTAGACAAAACGTTCTACGTCTGACATGTTAACGGCTGAACGTCAGCATCAAGAGAGGGAGTAGTCGATGAACACGATCGGTCAACAGACTCGGCGAATCGCCGCAGGCTTCGCCGCAGTCGCCGTCGGGGGGACGGTGTTCCTCGGCGCGATCCCCGCGCATGCGCAGAGCGACGTCGAGGGCGAGGGGTCGTCGGCGGATGGTCTGAGACCAGCGCGACCGTCGAGGGCGCAGAAACCGGGATGTCGGTGTTCGCGGTGAACCACCGTGGCGCATCGGAACGGAAGACGATCAGCGGGACGACGCACAAGCGCTCGCACGGTTGGACCACCTGGGCAGGCGTGCGGCACTACACGCGCGCGCGACTCGAGCACGGCAGCAGGATCATCGCTGACTCTGGCCGGAAGTGGGGCAGGTCCGGCACCGAAGCCGTGACCGTGTGGAAGCCGTACCGGCCGAACCAGCCCGGCAACGGTGTCGGTACCGCGAAGACCTACTACGGCAGGTGACACATCGCAGCGGGTGCGAGTCGACGGCTCGCACCCGCTGTGGCGTGAGGAGAAGACGTGACGAAGCAACAGATCACGGCGATCGCGGGCCTGCTGCTGCTGGCCATGCTGTTGACGGTCTTGATCGGGGTGTTCGACGCTCGCCGACGTGTGATCGCGGCGGAAGGCAACGACCTCCGTACGGGCCAGAGCGCGTGGGTGACCGCGACACTCGACGATCTCGAGCGGGCGCGGAGCGCGTTCGAACCGGGAACCAAGGTGTTCGTGGAACTCGAGGATCGTGTCCGCGCCGTTGCGATCCTGTCCGGACAGTGGGCAGACGTCCCACTGCACGACGGGCACGCACTGACCGGGCGCGCCGGCGAAGCCCTCGCCGGCGCCGACGTCAGCGTCCACGGTGATGACATGGCGGTCGGTGGCAAGACCTACAACGTGGTGGGGCGACTCGGCGTCCGGGCCGACAGCCTGCTGTCCGACGATGTGGTCCTCGCTGATCCGTCGCGGTTCTCGGCGTCACCACAGCGGCTACTCCTGGACGGCCCGAACAGCGTCCGCCACTACAGCGCAGAGTTCCCCGGCAGGAGCGTCGAGATCATCGACGACGGCACGAACCGCAGGACGAACGTCGACGCCGTTTCGCCGGTCCTGGTCGCGCTCGGCGCACTCGTCGTCATGCTCATCGCCGTGGTCGCAGGTCTTCAGGCCGGACGATGGGAACTCCGCACCGCCGCCGTCCGCTTCACCACCGGGATCCGACCGCTGACCACCCTTCGCAGCGCGGCCGCCAGAGTCGCTGTCATCGGCAGCGCCGCCTGTACGACCGCCCTCGCGGGCGCGGCAGTCGTCAGGCAGACCACCCCCCTCGACCTCGACGTCACCACCGCAGTCGTCGCGGTCGGAACCGTCGTGCTTGCCGTGTCCGTCGCTTCGTTCTGGCAGGGAACCCGACGATGGAACTGCTGAACGACCTCCGGTCCAACTGGACGATCATCGTCGCCAAGATCGTCTTGCTCGTGCTGCTCGCACTCTGCTGGTACAACGTGGCGTCGTTCACCCAGTCCACCTCGCAGGCCGTGGCTCAGGGCCTGTCCGCTGATGCCGACGTCGACCTCTACACGGTGGTCGACGATCTCGACCCGGACGCTTTCGAAGCGATCCGGCAGGACCAGCACGCGGTCGACGCAGTCGCAGCATTCGCCGACCGCATCGATGCCGAGCCCGGATTCGACTTCATCTCCTCGTACGACCAACCCGTCACCGTCCAGGACTTCCGCGGCGACGACCGCTTCGACGTCGGTTACGGCACCGAGTACACGCTCAAGGGGAAGTACCAGGACGAGTCCGGCAGGACCGTTCAGGACATCAAGTCCATCCAGCTCAACGAGACCGCGTACGAGTTCGCGGGGCTCTCCGTTCAGGACGGCGTGCCGATCGATTGGGACGCTGTCGACTGGGGATCTGGCCGGATCCCGGTGCTGCTCGGCAACGAGTACCGCGGCGTGTACGAGGTCGGAGCGCGATTCACCGGAGCGGTCATCCTGCAGGAGCAGGAGCTCGAAGTCGTCGGTTTCCTCCAACCGGACAGCGCCATGTACTTCCGCGGTGAGGCCAACCACTACCTCGACGACACCGTCATCGTGCCCTACCCGCCGACACTCGCCGGACTCGACCGAGCAGCACTGGACCGACTGGATCCCGAGCTGTTCGGGCGCCTGGTGTTCCAGGTGCTCAACGCCGATCTCGCCGCCGATCACAGCCTCGATTTCGGAGCCGTCGTCGCGCGTCTCGACGCGATCGGAGACGACACCGGCTTCCGGTCGTACACGTTGCTCGGAGTTCCGACCTACCTCGTGCAGCTCTCCCTCGTCCGCCAGCTCATCCAGGACAACCTGCTGCTCATCATCGCGCTGCTCGCCGTCCTCACCGCGGGCGTGGGCATCATCACGGCCTTCCTTCGCCGGCTCCTGCATCACCGTCGAGCGCCTGTGGCGCGGGTCCACCATCTCCTCGGGAGGAGCCCGGATGCCACGAACCGACTATTCCGCGCAAGCCGCCTGACCGAGTACACCGCCGCGCTCGGGCTGCTCCTCGCAATCAGCGCGCTGCTCCCCAACGACAGTGCGATGGCTCGACTCGGAGCCGGCACCGCTCTGCTCCTCTGGTGTGCGGCGGACGGCCTACTCGGCCGACGAGCCGTCCGCATCGAACTGACCCCCCAACCCCGAAGAGGTACCCCACGATGATCGTGCTGCGCGACGTTTCGAAGACCATCACCGAGCCGGACGGATCAACCCGAGCACTGTTCGACCGACTCGACTTCGACCTTCGCGAAGACGATCACTCAGTCGCGATCACCGGGCGCAGCGGATCCGGCAAGAGCACGCTGCTCCGGATCCTCGCCGGCCTCGACACCGACTTCGGCGGGACCTACGAGCACGACGGGCACGTGCTCGAGCGCACCGTACGGAGGATGGCGGCGCACCGACTCCGACACATCGGCATCGTCACCCAGGACCACAGCCTCCTCGGCGACCGCAGCGTGCTCGACAACGTCCGGCTCGGAGTTCCTGCTCGCGCTGACTCGGCAGCCCGAGCACATGAGGCTCTCGAGGCGGTCGGCATCAGTCACCTCGCCGTCAAGCGCCCACGGCGACTGTCGGGAGGAGAAGCGCAGCGCGTCGCGATCGCTCGAGCCATCGCGAAGCGCCCTGCCGTCGTCCTCGCCGATGAGCCCACCGGCGCACTGGACGAGGCGACCGAAGACGACGTGCTCGCCCTCTTCGACCGGCTGCAGCAAGCGGGAACCACGTTCGTGATCGTCACCCACAGTGAGCGGGTTGCACAGCGATGCGGACGGCAACTTCAACTCCAACACGGGGAGCTCATCGAGTGCGGCACGTGATGGAACCAGAGACGAACGGGGCTGCAGCCGCACGTCGATGGTCTTGCTGTTGGCGGGTTCGGCTTCGTCGGCCGTCGGCCGTCGGCCGAAACAGGGACGGTCGAGTTCAGGTAGGGCCTCGTTCCCTCCGCCCAAGGGGCCCGTCTCGCGACGGAGGCCATCCACATCGCCCTTCACCACGCTGCCACGGGTGGAGCGAAGATTACGGTCGTTGACACGGACATTGAGAACGTCGCATCGCAACGAGTCCTCGAGACGAACGGTCTCATCGAGGAATCATGATGAACGGCATCTCGGGCAAGACCAGGGCGATCACGGGCGCTTCGAGAGGCATCGGTGCAGCGACCGCTCGGCACCTCGCACACGCCGGGGCCGACGTCGTCCTCGGGGCTCGTCGGGCGGAGCGTCTCGAGTCGTTGGTCGAGGAGATCACGCAGTCCGGGGGACGGGCGATCGCGGTCCCCATCGACGTCCGCCAACGAGATGACCTCGAGCGGTTCGTCAGCGCTGCTCGTGAGCAGTTCGGTCGACTCGACGTGCTGCTCTCGAACGCCGGCAGCATGGCGATCTCGCCGTTTGACGAGATCCGGGTCGACGACTGGCAGCAGATGATCGACGTGAACCTCACCGGGGTGCTCAACGGGATTGCTGCCGCGCTGCCGGCGTTCCGGGCTCAGGGGTCCGGTCGCTTCATCCACACCGCCTCCACCGCAGCGCACCGGGTCGTCCCGACAATGGGCGTCTACGCGGCCACGAAGACCGCGGTCCGCGTCCTCTCCGAAGGGCTGCGCCAAGAGGCAGGCCCGTCGCTCCGCGTCACGGTCGTCACGCTAGGGATGACCAACACGGAGGGCGTGGGCGTCGGCGCGAGCGCCGATGTCGCTGCGGCACTCATCGAGCAGCGCGATGCCATTGCGATGCCGCCCGAAGCGATCGCACGCGCTGTAGCGTTCGCCATCGAGCAGCCCGACAGCGGCGACGTGGGCGAGATCATCGTCCGACCCACCGCACAGGGCTGAAGATCCGAAACCAAATCGGCGGCCCGGTAGCCGATCGTCATCTGGGCGTCACGGAAGTCTGCATGTCAAGCGCTCGGGGGATCCCCGTGATCGCTGTCCTCTGACCGGCTGCGGGAATGCACGACCAATGGAACGCCTGACGCGATGAAAGCCCACCCGAACAGGAAGATGCCGCGGTGCTCGTCCATGAACGGGACGTTGAGCTGCAGCCACGGACGCGCTAAGTAAACGGCCGACCCGGCAACGATCAGGGCAATGCCTGCCACCAAGCACAGACGTCGGCGTCCGATGGTCATGCTTCCACCCGTTCACCGGCGATCACCACGGGTGTCAGCGAGCCGTGCGTCGAGATGAGCTGTGCGGACATGAGCGGTACCGGGGCAGTTCTCATGATCTGAGCGTACGGATCCTGCGGGTGTCCTGTGATCAACCGCTAGCCGGAGATCGTTCTCCGTAAGGTCCGGGCGATCGCCGAGGTCCGCAGGGTGCGATGAGTCCAGGGCTGCTCCGTGTGCTCGCTGTAGGACTGGTGATGATCGGCATCGTTTGGACACTCCTGTCCGTCTTCGGTGGCCCTGAGTAGTCAGAGGTCGAGGGTGGAACCCCACAACGTCCGATAGTCGGGTGCAGCATGACTGCTGAGGGCACGGCAGTGTGCCCCCAGCAATCAGCGCACGGCTGTTGTCTCAGCTGGAAACGTAGTAGTCGTTCACGCCTCCGAGGTTGCAGCCCACGATGCGCTTCGTGCTGGCCGTCGACCCGTAGACCATCTTCTTCTTGTTCCAGGTGTTGAACGCATCGGAGCTACACGTCCAGTTGAAGTAGACGGTGCCGGTGCATGTGCCAACCAGCTCGCCGGCCTGCTTGGCGAAGTAGCTACAGCTGCCCGCAGCGGAGGCTGAAGTAGCCCCTCCGAGTGTCAGGCCCGCCACCATGAAGGCGGTCGCAGCCCCGGCTGCGAGGAACCGCTTGAGAGTTCGCATCATTGCTTTCCCCTTTGGTGCACCCGGACGGGTGCTCACCGGCAGCCCACCACAAAATCCATAGCCCGTCCATAGGCCGCTCATTGGGACGGTGTCTCGATAGCCGATCACTCTCCGAACGCCAACGGCGTTAGGGCCCCTGTTGACGTCGGTGCGCTGCGTGGAGATGCTGCTGGGCGGCGTGGAGGACGTGTTCGATCTCCACTTGCACGGCAGGGTCGCTGTGGTGGTGTCCCCGGTGGGTGTGGGTGGCGGCGAGGACTGCGAACGTGCGTGCGAGCGTGACGAGAAGTTCCGCCCGCGCGACCGCGCTGTCCGCCGACCGGTACAACCGCGCCAGCCGCCGCTCGAGGGAGCGCACGCTCGCCGACCGCATCGTCACCGCGACTCCCCCACCATCTCATCGACCGGTGCCCTCCGTGAATGGCCCGTGGCCGGCCCCGTGGGCCGACGGTCCGGAGTGCCGATGCGAAGGGCGATCCCGCCGACGATCAGCGGCACACCGAGCAGCACGATCACCGCCGTGGGTATCCATCCGGTGCCAAACCAGAGCGCCAGTGCCGGCGACGACAGCACGGCACCTGTGACGATGAGTTCGGCGCTCACGTCACGCACGGTCGTCTCCGCCCGTGTTGCGGATGTACCAGCGGAGCAGCTCGACGACGTCGACTTCCCGCTGCGATCCGTGGCCGAGGTCGCGGATCTCCGCTATCCACGGCGACGCGGCCCCGGAGGGGATGAGTGCGAGGAAGACGCTGGCAGCATCGGGAGGGGCGGTCCTGTCCGGTTCCGGACGGATCCTTCGGTGACCTCGAGCATCTCGGCAAGTAGGGGCAGCGTGAAGCCGAGTTTGCGGGCGGCACCGATCAACGACCGAGTGGTCCGGAATGCGCCCCGCCGGTCTGGACCGACCGCAGTCAGCTCCGCTTGCTTCGCGGCCTGCAGGAGCACACAAAGAGCCTCGCGCTCCCCAACGGAATGAAACTCGGGCTGCCCGGTCATGCTGGTCGATGCCGGTTCGGTGGTGGTCACTGCTGGTAGCTGGAGGTCGTTGCGGCACCGATGCCGATGACGAACACGAAGATGATCACCAGCGCCCAGCCGATGACGAACAGGCCGTTGAGGACCAGGCCGGTGATCGCCGTGCCGCGGCCGGCGGGTTCGCGGCGGATGCCGATGATGCCGAGGACGAACCCGACGACGGGCACCAGGAACGTGAACCCGAGGACGATCGACACCAGCCCGAGGACCATGCTCGTGACGCTCAGGCCTTTGGGCGGGCCTGGCTGGTAGCCGACGACGACGTGCTGCGGGAACGCTTGTGTCGGCGGGTGGGGCTGGTACTGCGGGTTGTTCCCGTGCGGCGGGTTGGTCATGCGGGTCTCCGTGAGGGCGAGGACGGGCGAGGGTGCGCCGTCCGGTGGTCTCGCGTGGTGCGAGGTGGTGCCGAGAGCACGATCGGCGGGCCGTTAGGGGACGGCCCGCCGATCGTGTTGCGGGTTGGTGAGTTCCCGCTCCTCGGGTGATCCGCTCCCGAGGGGCACCGTCAGATCCGGGGTCAAGGTCGATCTGACGGTGGTTCCGGGCCGGCCGGAGTTGGACTTGTGCGAGTCGCACTCCGGCCGGCCCGTGAACTTGTTAGGCGTTCTCCTGCACGTCTCCGCTGTTCCGGCGCCGGCGGACGACCAGCAGGCCGCCACCGAGGGCGAGGAGCATCAGCGCCAGACCGATCCCGGGACCGACGAGCTCCGTACCCGTGAACGCCAGCCCGGCAGGCGGTGCGGCGATCGGGTTGCGGGTGCAGGTCGGGTCGGTGGAGACGCACTTCGTCGCGGGCGGCGGACCATCGACCGGGTCGAGGTAGTTCTCCATGACGTGGTCGCCCTGCTGCGCGAAGGGCTTGGTCGTCACCGCGTAGGTGACGATGACCTTCTGCTTCGCAGCGAGGGTGCCCGTGATGGTGAGCTTCGCGTCGGTGATCTTCGACAGCGTCAGCGCCTTGTTCGAGGCGACGGGCTGCGACGTGACGTCCGCGTCGTCGAGGACACCGGTCATGTCATCGACGTGGTTCACCTTGGCGTTGCCAGCACCAACGTTCTCGAAGGAGAGCGTGTAGTGCAGCGTGTCACCGGGGCGCACGGTCGTGCCAGTGTTCGGGTCGACGATCTTCGTCACCTTCAGGGCACCGATCGGGTTGACGGTGCAGTCCGGGAACTGCTCGCTGGTCGGCTTGCAGACCGGGCTCTTCGGCGGCTCCTCGTTCGAGTTCAGGAGGAAGTTCGCCGCGATGCCGTCACCGAGCTTGCCGGCAGCCTTCACCGTGAGCTGGTACGTCACCGTCGCCGTCGCGCCGGCCGGCAGGCTGCCGGTCACGTGCGCACGGTTGTCGGTGCCGAACGTCGTCGCCTTGAGGTTCCCGCCCTGCACGGTCGGCTGCTTCGTCACCGTGGCGTCATCGATCGCGTGGGTGATGTCGTCGTCCTTCTTGACCGTGCCAGCCTTGCCGCCGTTGTTCTTGAAGTGCAGCGTGTAGGTCAGCACCTGGCCGGGCACCACGTCAGTGGTGGTGGCCGGGTCGACGGTCTTCCAGTCGACGATCGAGGTCACCGGGTTCTCGGTGCAGTTCGTCCTGTCTTCGTCGCAGACCGGCTCACCGCCGGTGTTGACGAGGAAGTTCCCGAGCTGGCTGTCACCACGCTGGCCATCGGCCTTGACGGTGACCTGGTAGGTCACCTTCACGGTCTGACCGGCAGCGAGAGTACCGGTGAACTGGTACCCGTCGGCGACCTTGGTGGATTCCAGAGCCTTGTCGGACATGGTCGGCTGCTTGGTGACGGTGGCGTCGTCGATGACCTTGGTGAGGTCGTCGGTCTTGTCGACGTCGCCGGCAGCCTTGCCCTTGTTCGTGAACGTGAGCGTGTAGGTCAGCACCTGGCCCGGCGTCACCTCGGTGCCGGACTTCGGGTCGACCGTCTTCGACGACACGACCTCCGGGATTGGGTTCTCCGTGCACAGCCCCGGAGCGCAGGGCCCTCCGTTGCTGAGGGCGTTGCCGAGGTTGTTGTCCCCTCGAGCGCCGTCGGCCTTCACCGTCACCTTGTAGGTGACGGTGCCGGTCTCACCAGCGGGGACCGTGCCGCCGACGGTGAACGCCCGGTTTTCGATGTCGGAGACGTCGAGGGAGTCCATCGCGGATGCCGGCTGCGTGGTGACGGTGGCGTCGTCGAGGACCTTGGACAGGTCGTCCTTCCAGCCTGTGACGGGCGCGTCGGCCTTGCCCGTGCTGTTGTCGAACGTCAGCGTGTAGGTCAGCACCTGACCGGCGGTGACCGTGGTGCCCGACTTCGGGTCAACCGACTTCGACACCTGCAGTGCCGGCAGCGGCGTGACCGTGCAGTCCGGACGCTGCTCGTCCGTCGGCGTACACGTCGACGGCGGCGGCGTGTACGGGTCGAGGAGGAAGTTCTTCGCCTCGTTGTCCCCACGCTCGTCGACAGGCTTGAACGTCACCGTGTAGGTGATCGTCGACGTCTGCCCCGCGGGGAGGTTCCCCGTGATGCGGATGATGTTGTCATCGCGCGTCGCCGTCAGCGGACCAGTGGCCGCCTCCGGCTCGGTGGTGACAGTGGCGTCGTCGAGGACACCGGCGAGGTTGTCGACCTTGTTGACCGGCCCCGTAGCCGCACCCTTGTTCTCGAAGTGCAGCGTGTAGGTCAGGGTTGAGCCGTTCCGCTCGACCGTCTTCCAGTCATCGATCGCCGGTGCGGGGATCCGGACCGAAACACACGGGTCAGCGCCCTCGGTGGTGTCTTCCTCGGGGACGCAGGCGTTGTTCGTCATCACGTGGTCGCCCTCACCGTTGTAGGTGACGGTGTACGTCAGGACAACCGACTTCCCGGCACCCAGCGGACCCGACCAGGTCAGGTTCGGGGACGTGAACGTGGGGTCAGCAACAGCATCACTGTCGATCGTCGCGGCGAGGGAACCCTCGTCGAGCGCGGCGTCGTCGAGAACCTCGGACATGTCATCCGACACCCGTGCCGGAGCAGCGGCCGTGAAGGGCTGCGAGCTGGTGTTCCTCGCCGTCACCGTGTAGGTGACCGTGTCACCCGGCTGCGGCAGATCGGTTGTGTCGGCCGTCTTCGTGACCGTCAGCTTCGGGTCCTCCAGCGCCGCGTTCGTGACGTTGCAGGTGTAGTACGTCGCGTCCGCAACCCGCAGCGTCCACGCACCAGTCGACCCGCCCGTGCTGACAGTGTTCCCGTCAGCATCGGTGCAGACGACGCTCGCGTCGTAACGAGACAGCGGGCTCCCGGAGCCGGCCGCCATCGCGTCCGTGATCGTGTACGTCGCGCCCTGCGAAACGGGCCAGTCCGTCGTCGACGCGGTCGTGTTCGTGCCCGTCGTCGTCGCCGAGGTCAGCACCGTGCTGCCGCTGTTGCGCAGCCCAACCGTGAACTGGTCCTGCGGAACATCACGGCCATCAACGGTCTTCGTGACCGTGATCGTCGGGATCGGCGCGGTCGCGCAACGTGCACCATCGTTGCCCGCCGAGGCCGGCCCCGTCGAAATCCGCAGCGCGGTCCGGTTGGTGGGGTCAACCCGGAAGATGGCACCGGAGGAGTTTTCGCTGAAGTACAGGTTGCCTGCAGCATCTGCGTAGCCAGCCCCGTACGTCTCTCCCCCACGAGTGTTCGGAAGGGCGCCGAGGTTCTGGTAGCTGTGCGTCGTGGCGTCGAAGCGGATCAGCTGCCCTGCCCCGGTACCGCTGGTGGTGTTGCCGATGCCGTAGAAAGCACCGTCAACGAACACCCAGTCGGAGGGGAGATTCGCGATTCCGGCCGGCTTCGTAACCGAACCAGAGTCGAGGACCTGACCATAGGTCGAGGAGCCGGGAGCGAGGTCGATCTCGACCCAGGAGCCGTCCTGGTTGCCGCCGCGCTGGAGGAACAGATGCCCAGCGTCGTCGAAGTCGCCGACCTGGAAGCCAGGCGATGCAGCAACTCCGGCCGGACGACCGAGGTCAGTAAGCCCACCATCTGCCGCGACGCGGACGATGGTCGCTGTGTCGACGTCCCAGCCGTACACGTAGTTGTCGAGGGTGTTGTACCCGACAGCGTTCACGTTGTCCGCGGTCGAACCGATCTGCGTCGCAGCCCCAGAAACGAGGTCGACCTGGTAGATCTGGTGACCGCCAGCTGCCGGCGACTGGAACAGGTACCCGTTCGCCGAGCAGGTCCACACCGGCGGATCGGTGATGGTAAGCGTGGTGTCACCCGGCTCGTTCAGGCCAACCGTGGTCACGTTGTCCGGACCGTTGGTGTAGGAACCAGCCTTGTTGCCGGTCACCTGCACGGTGATCGTGCAGGACGCCTGGTTGGCGTTGAGCTGACCGTCCGTGATCGCAACCGAGGTCGCACCAGCGGTCGCGGTCTTGGTCGCGGCGCAGGTGCCGCCGACGGTGGAATTCGCCACCGTCAGGCCCGCGGGGAGGTTGTCGGTGAACGACCAACCGTTCTTCGCCCCGAGCTCGCTGGTGTTCGTCACCGTGAACGTCAGCGTCGACGTGCCACCGGCGCGGATCGACGTCGGGCTGAATGCCTTGTCCAGCTGCGGAGTGACGTCGAGAATCCGGATGTTGTCGATGGTGTGGTCGTTGCCGGTGCCGGAGCCCTGGTTGTTCACCATGCGGATACCCACCGATGAACCGTTGAAGAGAACGGCGCCGTTCGAGGTGGCGTTCGTCACGTTGACCGTGCCCGCGGGGGTGGGCCCGGTTGCGGGCACGGAGATCGCGCGACCGTTCGCGCATCCGTTCACCTGCGAACCGGCGTTGGTCGCAGTGCCCGCGTCGTTCAGGAGCTGGAACTGCAGCAGCGGCACAGCCACGTTGCAGTTGATGGCCGCGACATCAGCGCTGAAGGAGATGAACCGGTTCGCTGCGGTGAACGGGATGTTGGTGGCCGTCTGGAACTCGACCAGCCCCGCACCCGGGTTCCCCGCGGTGAAGGCGGTGTCAGCGAAGTTGTAGTCCGGCCGGGCAAGACCGTTGCTTTGCCCGATAGCCCACGCCAGCTGCTGCGACTTGTTCCACGCGTCCCGACCGGCAGCAGCGCTGGAGCCGGCGGAGGTGCAGTCTGCGATCTGCGCCGGAGCTGCGTTGTTCTGCGCGTAGGCGGCGATCCAGCCATTACAAGCCTGCAGCCACGCCTGGTTGGCTGTGTACTTCTGCCCGGTCGCGCCGGTGTAATCGGTCAACCGTTGGATCGGTGTGATGTCGGCGACATTCTGGAAGTCCTCGGTGTACACCGTGGTCGGCGCCGACGGCGTGCCCGGGTTCCCCGGAGCTGCGTCAGCTGCAGGCGGCGTGGCGAGCGAGATGGCGGATAGCCCGCCGACCGCAAGCGCGGTGAGCGCGACGCCCGCGACGACACGTCGCAGACCACCCCACCTCGTCGCTGTCAGTTCTTTCTGACGTGGTGACACAGGTTTTCCTCCCAGAATGAGCCCACGACGCGCAGCTCCCCTGATCGGGGCCGAACGGGACTCTCGAAGCTGAGTTTCACGTGTGAACTCCCGATCAGATAGGTCAGAAAGGGTGCGTTCACCCCGGCGAGTGACGCGTTCACCCTGGAGGTGCTCCGGCAAGCTGCGGCGGCGTGACCGGGCCGTTGCATGGCAACAGTTGCCGTTTAACGCTCCGGCCCGGCACACTCCTTGATGCGATGAGCCATTCCCCTACGACTCCGTCCGCCACTCCCCCGTCCCTCCCGGACGCTGTCCGGCATACCGGGACGCGGGACGGGTGGGCGGCAGCGGCCAAGCTCGTCGAGGAGCACTGGGATGCCCTCGCCGCAACCGATCCCGAGCAGCTGCTCGCCGGCGTGAAAGCGCTGCCCGGGGAAGCGTTCATCCGCAACCCGGGCCTGACCATCGCCGCGAACCACCTCGAGCACGTCGCAATCGGCGGACGCCCCGCCCGCGTGCACGCGGCCATGGAACACGACCGATCGGCGCTGGTCGGAGCATCCCCGCTGGACCGGCTGATCGCGCTCACCAGCGACTCCGCAGCAGCACGCACCCAGGACGACCCGGCCCGAGCAGCCGAGCTCGCCGAGCAAGCCCTCGACGAGCTCGACGCACTGCCGGCGGCCGCCGCGACACCGATCGGGAAGTCGTTGGCACACCTGCGCATGCAGTGGGCGCGGTCGTTGGATGCTGCGGACCGCCCCCGCGCCCGGCTCGAGTACGAGCGCACCTACGAAGTCGCCCTCGCCACGGAACAGCTCCGGGTTGCCCGGCGCGCCGCGAGCCAGGCAGCCTGGTTGCACGCCGAGCGCGGCCGCCTCGACCTCGCAACCACATGGGTGACACGAGCCGCCGACACCGGCGTCACGGACACCCGCTACGACGCCGCCCTGCTCCTCACCCAGGCACTGATGGGCATCGACAGTGACGACCTCGCGGCCGCGAAGGCGTTCCTCGACCAAGCTGACGAAGCAGGAGTCGGCGAGTACTGGGCTGCCGCACTCTGGGTGCACTCGCTCTACGCCCACAACGTCGCCGACGCCGCAGTCACCGAGACACGCCTCGCGAACTGCGTCCAAGAGCACCCCGGCGTGCTCGAGGCTGCCGGCTTCGACGGGCGACTCTCTCGAGCATGCCGGGTCCGAGTCCTGCTCCTCCGGGGACGGGTCGCGGAGAACCTCGACACCCTCGCAGCGCTGTCACCCTCTGACCGGGTCATCGCTGCGGCCGTGGCCCACGTGGAACGCCGCGACCGCGACGCGATGCGCCTCAGTCAACCCATCACCGAAACCGGTGTCGAACCCAGACTGCAGTCCAACGCACTCCTCGTCCACGCCGCCGCCACGCTCGCACTCGGCTACACCGACACCGCCACCCACGCATTCATCCGCGCCGACGCCCTCATCCAGCACGCCGGCCTGCACACCGGATACGAAACCATCGCCCCGGACGATCTGCAGCAGCTCGTCGAACTGTCGGGCAGTGAGACGCACGCCGCGATCCGGATCAGCTCCGCCCGCCGGGACCTCTCGAACCTCACCCCCAGGGAGAACGACATCCTGGCGCTACTGACCACCGAGCTCACCACCGGCGAGATCGCGTCGACGCTGTTCATCAGCACCAACACGCTGAAGACCATGACCCGGCGTCTCTACCGAAAGCTCGAGGTGAACTCGCGGCAGCAAGCTGTCGACCACGCCCACCGGGCAGGGTTCCCGAACGGCCGAACCTCTCCCAAGTAGCTGCGTCGGCTACTCCGTGTCGCCCGCTTGGCAGTCCGCGGATGCACCATTGCGGCCTTCCTCATGCGCGAGAACCTTCCCGTCCGCATCGACGATCTCGCAGCTCACCGTGCCGTTCGCCGGCGCCGTTGCGGTGACACCGGGTGACCAGCCCCCGTCGACCTTCTTCGACCACGACTGCTTACGCACGGTCTCCTCGAAGTCGACCGAGCCAGCCCCGAGCTGCACCGTGTGGTACTCGATCTTCCCGATGTGATCAGCAGTCGTCGTCACGCGATATTCGACGATCCCCGAGGACACCGTGCCGGAGCACGCAGCCAGGGTCCCAAGCGTGACGAGGGCGCAACCGGCAGCGAGCAGAGATGTCTTGACGGGCTTCATGCTCACTACCTCACCGGAATCAGTGTCGACGCGGCGTCATCCCGTTGGCCGACGCCGGTCATCACCGCGAATGACTGGCCCGGGAAAAGGCGGATCGGCGTCGAGGTACCTCTGGTGCAATCACCCTGAAGCGGTGACAGTTCACCCCGACGAAACCCCAGTGCGGCGCCGCTGAGGTTCGTGCGGCGCCGCTGAGGTTCGTGCGCCACGCAACGCGCAGCGCCCGCCGCGCCGTTTCGGGAAGCCCCGCCCGCCATGCGCTGTCGGCGACCACCACGTCAGCCGTCCTCAGCGCGGGCACCTGCTGCAGGCGTGCGTCGGTGATGCGATGCCTGGTGCACGTCGTGCAGGTGCTGGAGTGCAGCGGTCAGGATCCGTTCGCAGCCCGTCACCTCCAGTGCCTGACCACCGTGACGCTGCGACGCCTCGACCGCAGCGTGGTCTGCGGCTGCCCGTACGATGACGACTAGTGCGAGGGCTCGCTCTGCGGGGTCGCTGGTGTGGCGGAGCATCCGTCTGGTGCGGGCGTTGAGCAGCGCAAGGCGCACCTTGTGATTACTCATGTGCGGACCGCTTCGATGACCATGTTGTCGGTCGAGGGCCCGCCTTCGCGTCGCTGCAGGCAGGTGATCACAACCAGTCGGTTCGGGGTATCCGCCCACACCTTGCCGGATTGGGCGAGGTCAGTTTTCTCGACCACATGCGACCCGGTGATCGTGTAGATGACGTCGGCGACTTGGATCTTCTCCCCGGCGCGCACCTTTGCTTTCTGCTCGGCGACGTCGATCAGGTAGTTTCCGGGTCCGACGCCGCCATTACGCAACGAGTGCATGACCACGAACACGGTCCCCGATGAGGCTTTCGTGATCGGGACGCCCTCGTTGCGGATCCAGTACGCCGAGGTGAACCCGGGTGGCACGACCTCGCCGTTGACGGCGTTCAACGCGCCAAGTGGCACGTCGAGGCCGACGGAGGGCACCACGAAGTGGGCACCGGTGTCCGGGACGGCGGATGCTGAGGCGGCACTCGTCGGTGCTTCTTCTGCCTGCACACGGTTGCCGTGCAGGTCGACCGGACCCGACTGCGTTTGCGTGAAGCCGAAGATGCTGACGGCGATCGCCAACGCCGTGGCGGCGCCGACGGTGAGGAACACCCACCGTCGACGCCGCCCACCTTCATGCGTGGTGTCAGTCACCGATCGTCGTGCTCTGACGACGACGCAGCGTCATCAGGCCCAGCGTCACCATCCCGGCAACAGCAACCGCGCCGGAACCGATCCACGGCCACACCGGAGCGGACACCGCGGTCCCACCGGTCGCAACCGCCGCGCCCACGGGCACGGGCGGCACCACGACGGTGGTGCGCGTGATGCAGCTCGCCGCGGTCACGCATTCGCCACCGATACCAGGGATGACGGCGTTGGTGAGCTTCCGGTTGCCGGTGTCGGGATCGTTCACCGTGAAGGAGTACTTCACCGTGACGCTCTTGCCCTTGGCCAGCGCACCCTTCCAGGAAAGGGTGTTGCCCTTCACCGCGGCGCCCTTGCTGGCGTCGTCGTTGTAGGTGGCGTCGTCGGTGACCTTGGACAGGTCGTCCGTGAACGATGCCGGCTGCTCGGTCGTGTAGTCGGCCTCACCGGTGTTCTTCACCGTCACCTCGTAGTGCACGACACCGCCGGGGCCCGTCGTGGTCTTGTCCGAGGTCTTCTCGACCGTGAAGCTGCCAACGGGGTCGATCGTCTTGCAGGCGTCCTCATCCGGCAGGCAGCCGCCACCGAGCTCCGGCGGCCATACAACGGAGTTCTCCAGCGATCCGTCGCCGGTCTTCGACTTGTGGACCGTGACAGAGTAGGTGATCTTCTTGGTCTCGCCGACCTTCAGCGGACCAGACCAGGACAGGGTGTCGCCGTCGACGGTGGCGCCGTCGGTGACGTCGTCGTTGTAGGTGGCGTCATCGGTGACCTTCGCCAGGTCATCGGTGAACGAGGCCGGGGCGTCCTCGGTGTAATCGGCCTTGCCGGTGTTCGTCACGGACACCGTGTAGGAGACCTTGCCGCCGGCGTGAGCGATGCCGCCCTCGGCCTTGGAGGTCTTCTGGACCGCGAAGGTCCGGACCGGGGTCTCGGTCTCGCAGACGTCGCAGACGCCGCCGTTGCCCTCGGGCGGGGTGACCTTGTTGTGCAGCAGACGGTCACCGGTTGCTGGCGCGTTCACGACGGCGGAGTAGGTGATCGTCTTCGACTCGCCGACCGCGAGTGGGCCGGACCAGGACAGCGTCTTCCCGTCGACGGTGGCACCGTCGGATGCGGAGCCGTCCACGTAGGTGGCGTCGTCGAGGACCTCGGAGAGGTCGTCGGTGATGGTCGCCGGCGCGTCCTCGCGGTATGCGCCCTGGCCGGAGTTCCGGACCGTCACGGAGTAGTCGATGGACTCGCCCGGGTAGAGGACGTCCTTCGACGCGGTCTTCGTGACCGTGTACTGCTTCATCGCGTTCGTCACGTTGCACAGGTACGCGTCGTGCGTTGCGATGTTGACCGTCCACGATGGGCCCGTCCCGGAGGTTGCGACCGGTTGCCCGGTTGTCGTGTCCGTGCAGACGAGCACCCCGTCGTACCGGGAGAGCGCGTTCGGGGAGTCCTCGGCCATCGCGTCGGTGATCGTGTAGGTGCTGCCGAACGTCACGGGGACGCGGGTGCTGGTTGCCGTGGTGTCGGCGCCGGCGGTCGTCGTGGAAGTGACAGCGCTCCCCGCTGTGTCCGCGGCGGTCACGGTGAACTGGTCAGCGGCGTCGACGCGGCCATCGACGGTCTTCTGCACCTGCATGGTCGGGCAGAGCGCCCGGGACCGCACCTCGGCGTTGAAGCCCTCGGCCGGGTAGTTGCTCTTCACCTGCACGAGGATGGTGTTCAGACCCGTCCGCCAGTTGCTTGCCATCTGCGTGACCGCTTCCTGACCGCGGATGAAGCCAGGCGCGTTGTAGGGGTCCGCAGGAGACTGCGGCAGGTTCGCGCCCGACTGGGCGACGTCGTTCACCCAAACGGCCGCGACAGAGTTGTCCGCCAGCCAAGACATGTCGAGCCGGAACGATGCCGGGTCGACCTGCGCAGCGAGGTTGAACTGGTACCGGTAGTACCAGTTGCCGCCACCAGTCTGCTGGTTCTGCCCCTCGGCCGGCGACACATACTGAGCGGAGATCCACTGCGAACGGCCGGACTGGCTGTCGGTCCACGCGTTGTTGATCTTGCCGGCATAGGCCGGTGCGTAGGTCGCACCCGCCGGGTAGGTCGCTCCGGAGGGACCGGTGTAGTCCGCGTCCGAGTGGTTCAAGCCGGGGTAACCGCCGGCGACTTCCCACCGTTCGTCAGCAGCGCCGTTGCCAGTCTGCCCACCGCTGGAGGAGTTGAACCCGGTGTTGAAGATCGCCGGATCCGTCGTGCACGTCACCGTCGGCACCGTCGCAGCTACGGCAGGTTCAGCGGGAGCGAGAACAGCCCCAGCGCCGAGCACTGACCCTGCAATCGCCAGCGCGCCGACGACAGCTCCTGTGCGCAGCCGCGCCGATCGCTGCGGAAGCATCCGCTGCTTCTCCTGACCCGCGGACCGATGACGCGCTCCGAACAAACTCAATCTCATCCTGATCCCTCTGCTCCATACGAACTGGTTACCGGGCCGCTCGCGTACAGCAGGCGGGCCCTTGGAGCTGAGTTTTGTGTGTGAGGGGCCACAGAGATACCCCGGAACGGACACGTTCACCCTCCCCGGAGAAACGTCACCCCGGAACCGTGTCCATCGGCGCTCGTTGACGCTCTACCGTTGCCACGGAGGGCCTGATCCCCTTCCGTGGTGCCCGCCCGACGCAGCCCCCTAACTGCGGACGGGCGGGCACCAGCCTCGACCCTGGAGCAGACTTCGAGGACTTCGCCCTCTCTCGGGATTCCACGCGCTGTTGGTCTGCGGGACAAGCGGCAGCCCATCAGGCGCAACCCGGCGAGCAACACCATCCCGGCTTCTCGCCCGCGGATAGCGGAGCGTTCTGAACGTGGTTTCATCGGTTCCGTCGATGATTGGTCACATGAAGTACATCCACTACAACGGGCAGGCGACGATGGCTGCCGATGACGTTGCAGACGCGGTGATCCAGTACGCAGCCGTGCTCGGCTCGAACGGGAAGACCGACACTATCGACGTCCCCACCTTCGATGACGATGGCCAAGGTGCGATCGAGACGTTGCTGATCGGACCGGCGAGCCAGATCACCGTCAGCCCCGCCCCTGAAGACGAACTCGAAGCCGACCACGACAGCTTCGTGCAGCACCTCCGGGAACTCGCTGCAGCCGCAGGGCCCGCACGACCCGTCCACGAAACCGACCTCATCGACGGAGCCGAACTCTCGTAGTGGCAACGGGCGATCGCGACGCCCCCGTACGACCGCGCCTGACCGCGCCCGTCGCTGTCGAGACGACAGCCTGCGTCAGGGACGTGACGCCTGGAGCGTCTGCCGGGGCAGCTCACCGAACTCGTCCCGGTACGCGCCAGCGAACCGTCCGAGGTGCCCGAACCCTGCCCACCGAGCGGCCTCTCCGACGGTGAGCTCTGGATCGGACTCGAGGCGTTCCCGGGCGAGGAGCAGGCGGATGTGTCGCAGGTAGGCCAGCGGGGTGATGCCGTGGTGCCGGTTGAACGCCGCCTGCACCCCGCGGACGCTCAGGCCTGCGGCGGCAGCGATGTCGGCGACGGTGATCGGTTCACGCGCGTGCTCGAGGAGGAACGCTTCTGCTCGAGCGAAGCGCGTGACTGCAGTGGTCGGGGCGTGCTGGCCGACCGGCCAGTGCGGGATAGCCGTGAGGAGCCCGCCGGCAGCGAACCGGGCCAGCTGGCGTTCACGCTCCTCCGACACCACGTCCGGCCCGCCGATCACCTCCGCGGCGACGGTGCGGACCATCAACCACCACGCGGCCAACGTCGGCCCTTCGGGAACGTGGTGCGGGTGGAACTCCAACGGTCTCGGCGCCCACTCGCCACGTTGCGCGGCGACCTGTTCGACCGTTGCGCGGTCGATGCGGATCAAGTCCTTCTGGAACGACTCGAACCGCACCTGCTGAGGCTCGTTCCGGTACAAGACAGGGCGGCCGATCGGGACAGGGCTGCCGTCGATGGTGCCGCTCCCGGACTTCAACCACACCAACACCATCGCGCTGTCGGACTCGATGGTGCCGCTGACGACCCCGGTGCACGCTGTGGTCTCCAAGGACAGCAGGTGCGTGCCGCGGACCCGTTCCTCGAACGCGAAGGCGGCACCACCGGGGTCAACATCAACGGCGTGTGCTGCATGGGTACGAGCGATCGCGTCCGCAGCAACCGCCGGGTCAGCGGTCTGCGTCACGCGTTGGGTGCGGCGCATCAGTTCAGGCACGGATCGATAATCACCGCAACCGGGAGCCGCTGCAGGCAGGTTCCGAAACCGGATAAGGATGACGGGATGCGTCCCAGCCCAGTTGGGGCTACAGTTGCGCCACCCCGGTGGGGTCAGGGCCAGGGAGGCGTTGCCGATCGGCGTTCGGGTCGCTGGTCGGCAACGCCGGCCGTGGTACCGGCTCCGACAGCTGCGGCCCGCATCGTTCAACACGGAACACGGCCATCGACGCCCGCCCCAGGACACGAGACCCCGGGACATCTCAACGGGCCGGCAGATCACGAGCCAGGAACACTCAGCCGGCCCGCAACGCCCACACTGCCCGGCAGTGAAGGCGAAACGGTCGACGCGGCCAGGGTCTAGGGCTGCTACTGCGGTAAGCATAGGGACCAGCGCAGAACCCGCAACCCCTTGACGCCTCATCCAATTTGGGAGCCCAGAGAGCTGCGGCCACCCGTCACCTTGCCAGGGCGGTCCAGCACAGGCACGCGTGCAAAGAAGGCCCGGACCAGTCTCGATAGCCGATCCTCAACCGGGCAGACTTTGCGACGCCTGACGTCAGCGTTGAGCAGCGATGGACTGTGCGGCGTCGACGAATGCCGTGATGTGCTCCGAGAAGCGGCTAGCTTCCCAGGCGATGTGCACGGCGGTGGGTGCCAGGTCGGTGATGACGCAGAACGCCACGTCTGGGCGGCGGTAGAACCGGGCCGTTGATAGCGGCAGGATCGCGATGCCGGCACCGCCGGCGACGAGTTCCAGCTTCTCCTCAACGGTTCGTGACCTGCGCTGGGTAGCACCTTCGAGCGCACGCCGAACGGGCGTAGCGGTGGACCATTCGGGCACGGCTGCCGGGTCCTGCAGGAGCACCTCAGCGCTCAGGTCCTCCATCGTCACCTGGTCGGCACCGGAGAGGGGATGCCCCGTCGGGAGCATCACGACCCTCAGCTCCTCGTGGAGGAACACAGTCTGGATGCCCGCACTGTTGAAGGGTTCTCGGAGGTAGCTGACGTCTGCACGACCGTCATGCAGCACCGCGACCTGTTCCTCCCACCCGGTACGCAGCACCCGGACGTCGACGGACGGCGCACCGCGTCGGAACGTCCGCACTGCGTCAGTGACGGTCAGCCCGGGCATGAAGCCCACCGTGAAGACGTCCTCGCCGCGCGCCGCGATCGCGACGCGTCGACGCACCGCGGCGGCAGAAGCGAGCAGCGAGCGCGCCTCGGTGAGAAGGAGACGTCCGCTGTCGGTGAGTTCGGTCCCGCGGGTATCGCGGACGAAAAGCTGCATGCCGAGTTCCTGCTCGAGCGCGCGGATCTGGCGAGACAGCACCGGCTGAGCGATGTGGAGCTGTTCCGCGGCGCGACCGAAGCTCAACGTGTCCGCGACGGCAGCGAAGTACCGCAGCTTCCGGAGGTCGAGATCGGCGTTCACACCCTCATCATGGCTCATACCCGTTGGGTCTCACCGCGTGATGAAGAGGTCTTGGACGGGCTGGCGATCGAGCGCACACACTCGATCCTGTTCGATCGAAAGGAACACTTTGTCCCTCACCAATCAGCGCGTCGTGATCATCGGCGGCACCTCCGGAATCGGTCTCGCGACGGCACATGCAGCCGTGGATGCCGGCGCGGAGGTCGTCATTGCCTCGCGCCGCCAGTCCAGCGTCGATGCCGCACTGGGCGAGCTCACCGCTTCCGCCACGGGCCGGGCACTCGACGTGCTCGACGCCGACCACGTCGCGTCGTTCTTTGAAAAGATCGGCGGGTTCGACCACCTCGTCTACACCGCAGGTGAACCCCTCACGCTGATGCCCGTCGACGGCCTCGACATTGACCAGGCGCGCGGGTTCTTCCAGGTGCGTTACTTCGGCGCGCTCAACGCGGTCAGCAAGGCCGCGCAGCACATCCGGCCGGGAGGATCGATCACCCTGACCTCCGGGTCAGCTCGCACCCGGCCGGGTGCCGGGTGGGCGGTCGCATCGAGCCTGTGCGGAGCGACGACGAGTCTCGCCGGCGCTCTCGCCGTCGAGCTGGCGCCGACGCGTGTGAACGTCGTCGAGCCCGGCATCATCCGCAGCCCCCTCTGGGCGGGAATGACCGCCGAAGACCAGCAGGCCATGTTCGACCAGCAGGCCCAGACGCTCCCGGTCGGCCGCGTTGGCGAGGTGAGCGACGTCGCGCAGGCATTCCTCTACGCGATGACGCAGCCCTTCATCACGGGAACCTCGATCCCCGTCGACGGCGGAGCGCTCCTCGTCTGAACGATCAGGCGCTCCGGCTGCCTCGCGTCGCGAACCCCGCGGCGCGAGGCACTCGCTTGCGGTCAGCGACGAGCGATCTGATCGGTGACGAAGGCTGCCAGGTCGGTGACTTCCCGGCCAGCAACATCGTGCCCGATATCCGGGTACACCCGCTCCGTGACGGAGAGATGCTGCGTGCTGAACATGGCGGTGCGGCGTACCGCGGCAGCGGGGATCACCCCGTCGTGGGCGCCTCGACCCCAGAACACCGGTGGGCGCTCCGATCGGAGGGCTTCGTCGCCAGGTTGGGTGTCGTTGACGACGAATCCGCCGAGCTGCACCCCGTACGCGAATACGCCGGGACGCCGGCGCATCATCTGCAGCACCATCGCACCACCCTGCGAGAAGCCCAGCAGCCCCACCGATCGGGGCGTGGGCAACGAGTCGCACCAGTCCAGGACGGCGTCCGCAGCAGCGTTGGCCACTGCCGGCTGCGGGTCACCGATCGGGTTCCCGACGCTGGGGAACCAGGCGTATCCGCCCGCCTCGGGAATCGGTGCCCGCACGGACGCGATGACCAGGTCCTCGGGGAATTCGTCGCGGAGCGCGAACAGGTGCCGTTCGTCGTAGCTCCACCCATGCATCATGATCAGCAGATCCGACTCGGCCAAGAGGCGGGACGACCACAGCACGGCGGTCGGATCAAGCAGCGGGTACGGAGTGTGCGGGGTGCGCATGGAAGTCCCTTCGTGTCCCACTAACCGTGTCGCTTGGCCGCCGCTCGCGTCCAAGACCTCTTCCGTGACCGGTGATACCTGGACTGCATCACCCCGTGAGATCTCGGGCAGGTAGGGGTGACCGGATTCCGTCGAGAACGATCTGGAGCGCACGGACCCGCTGTGCAGCGTCGCGGTAGAGCCCGCCAGTGACCGCGAAGATGACCCGCATCACGTCATCAGCATCGATTCCCCCGCGGATCTGCCCATCCTCCCGAGCGCGGTCGAACAGCGGCTCGGCAATGCCGTAAATCGCGTCACGGGTGGGGTCGTACACCTCAGACTGCTCGGTCAGGACCGAGACCACCGGGTGCTTGGTCCGCATGAAGTCAACGAACTTCTCCAACCACCGACGCAACGCCGTCCACGAATCGACGTCGTCACTACCCGAGCCGAAGCTCACGAGCTCGACCACGGAAGCCAGATAGACCGCCTCCATCAGCGCCACCCGGGTCGGGAAGTTCCGGTACAGCGTCGCAACACCCACACCTGCTCGGCGCGCGATCTCCTCCATCCCCACGTCTGCGCCAGCTTCACCGAACGCTTCCGTGGCCGCGGCGAGGACCGCGTCGAAGTTCCGCCGCGCATCAAGCCGCCGCGGACGCCGGTCCTCCAGCATCGCCATCAAGGTCATGGCCCCATTCTCCCCTAAATGTGATAGACCTGCTACCAGTTAACCGAGAGACTGCCTCTCGGTTCTGAACTTGGCCGGCGAACGGCCGGGAGGCACAGTCATGACCGCACCCACCACCTCGACCCTCACCATCGGCGGAGACCTCACTGTCGGCCGTATCGGCTTCGGTGCGATGCAGCTCACCGGCAAGCAGGTCTGGGGCGAATACCCCGACCACGACGGCGGCATCGCGCTACTCCGCGCGGTCGTCGACGCCGGCGTCACGTTCATCGACACCGCAGACGTCTACGGGCCGCACTCGAACGAACTCCTCATCCGAAAGGCCCTGCACCCCTACCCGGACAACCTGGTCATCGCGACCAAGGGTGGCTTCGTCCGCGGCGGCTACGACTACTCCACTCTCGACGCGGTCGGCAATCCGAACTACCTCCGGCAGTCGGCCAACATGAGCGCGCGGCGGCTTGGTGTCGACAGCATCGACCTGTACTACCTGCACAGTGGCCAGGCAACGGACGTCCCGTTCGAGGAACAGGTCGCCACTCTCGCCGCTCTCAAGGATGAGGGCTTGATCCGGCACATCGGCTTGTCGAACGTCACCCTCGAGCAATTCGAGCTCGCGCAGACGATCACCCCCATCGCCGCAGCGACGGCGCTCTACAACGCCGGAATCCGCCGGGGTGTGGACCTGCTCCGCGCGACCGAGAAGACCGGCGCAGTCTTCTCGCCGTGGCACCCCATGAGCATCGCCGATGGCGGCGATCCGGAACGGATCACCGCCGCTTTGGAGCCGATCGCGCAGAACCACGGCGCCACCGTCCAGCAAATCGCACTTGCCTGGCACCTGCACCGCGCACCGAACACCCTGCCCATCCCCGGAACCACCAGCCTCGAGCACCTCCGAACGAATCTCGCCGCAGCACAGATCACGCTCACCTCCGAAGAGATCTCCACAATCACTGCACTCGTACCCGAGGACTGAACAGAACAGCGTCCGGCGAGCAGCTCGTGGCACCGGCTCCGGAGCAGCCGCCCTCAGGTCAACGCGCGCATGAGGGAGAACGGACACCACGCAGATCGACCCGAGCCCTCGGCAAAAGAGCCATCTCGTCTCGATAGCCGATCGGCTACCGAGACAAATTACTCGGGTCGTCTCAGCTCAGTGAGACAACGAGCCGCGCGCGCTCAGTTCCAACGGGCGGGCAACAGGCTGTCCAAGGTCTCTGCACGGTCCGCCGCCACGATGACTTGCGTGTCGACGTTCCTGTGGTCGATTTGGTACATGAACTCTCTGCATCGCCCGCAGGGCGGTAAGACCGCGATCGCACCGTCATCCCCGCGTGTCACCGCAACGACCTGCGCGATTTGAGATTCCCGTGCGGTGATCATCGCGCCAATCGCGCCCGCTTCTGCGCAATACCCCATGCTGCTGGGCACATCGATACTCACGCCGAAGAACTGATCCCCCTGGGGGGAGACGATCACTGCAGCAACCGCGCCTGACACACGTGAGTCAAGCTCCTGCGGATTCAGGTACTGCGCTGCGACGCGAATCAAAGCAGCACCATCTGCCGGCCTTACGCCTTCGGTGCTGCTCATCGGAGCGCCGCCCTTCGGTACGGGTAGTGGGACGGATCCGCCCCCTGACTGCCTCAGTGCTTCGAGCGTAGGCCAGCACCGAGTCCACCGGCACAGCAGATCCCGCGCCGGTTGTTTCATCGCCGCCCGCAGTGCGCAGCTTCCCTCAGCGGTGCGAGCGTGATCGGTCTCGGAAGTAGCCGACGATGTAGACAGCGAGGATCACGATCCCGGCGATCTGCAGCGCAAGCGACAGCCCGCCCAGGAACTGCGCATCCGGTACCAGCCGGAGGAGCAGGGATGCGAGCACGGACGCAAACGCCACGAGGACCAGCGGACGATTCTTCATGCGTTGACTCTAACGACCACCCGCAGACACCGTCTCGATGGCCGATCGTCGAGGGACGGAGTTCGTCATTCCAGGCCCTGCGTCCCGTCCGGAAGGGTCGTCACACTGTCCTCCGGCCGCGGTCGCTCCATCAGGCGCCACGATCCGCCGAGCAGCGGTGCCATCGTGACGACCGTGTAGAGCACCGCCACCGCTCCGAAGGTGGCAGATGTGCCGAATCCGTCGGCCGCCAGCCCCGCGAGCAACCCGCCCACAGGGATGCCCGCCCACGCGCCGGCCCCGAGCAGTCCGAACACACGTGCCCGCATGCGCTCTGGGATCCGCTCCAGCTCGATGGTGCCGAGGATCGGGTTGATCGCCCCTGCCGCCAAGCCGGACACCGCAGCGGATCCGAGCATCCAAGGAAGCCCGAGCCCGAGTGCCGGGACCAGCAACGAAGGGCCGCCTGCGAGGATGAAGCACAGCGTGAACGTCAGCCGCCGAGGAACACGGTGCGCTACGTAACCGAACACGACAGAACCGAGAAACGCCGCCCCGCCGAACGTTCCGGTAACGAGCCCGAGGGCTTGTGCGCCACCGAGCTGATCGTCCGCGTAGAGCGGGAGCAGCGTGTTCGACCGAGCCGCGTCGAGCAGGTTCGTGACCAGTACGAGCGCGACGATGAGCCGGAAGAGTGGGTCCCGGACACAGAAGCGGAAACCCTCGGCGATGTCCTGCCAGTAGCCCTGCGACGGCGTGGATGCAGTGTCTGCGGAGGACGCCGACTCGACACCGCTGATGAGCACCACCGTGAGCAATGCCGCGGTTCCGAACGCCGCTGCCGTGCATGCCAGTGCTGCCATGGGGCCGACCGCTCCGACCAGGAGACCGCCCACCGGTGCGCCGATGAGTACGGACAACCGCGCGGAGCCCTCGAACTGGCCGACCGCGCGCTCGAGCGGCACGCCTGCCGACACTGCGAGCCCGGGCAGGAGCACCCGTCGTGCGGATTCACCCGGGGTGTCGAACATCCCACTGACGAACACCAGCGCGAGCAGCGCCCAGAATGGCAAGCCGACGGTCCACGCGAGGAGGGGCATCGCGAGGAGGGTGAGCCCACTGACGATGTCGGACCCGATGCTCGATCGGATGAACCCGACTCGCTCCACGAGCGCCCCGCCGAACGGCCCACCGAGCACGATGGGCACCGTCGCCATGAATGCGGTGATCCCGACGTCGGTGGCGGAGCCCCCGCGTGCGAGTACCACGAAGGGAACCGTCACAGTCGTGACGACATTGCCGATCCGCGAGATGACCTGCACTGCGAGCAATGCGCGGACTTGTCCCCTGGCGCTCAGCCGCGTGGCCACGGGTATGCCTGGTGCAGCACGAAGACCTGCTCGGAGCTGTCGCCAGCGCCGTGCGTGGCGCTGACGGCAGCCCACCGCTCAACGACCGCCCGGAGCTCCTCACCCATCGCCCGCAACTCCTCGACAGAGAGCCGCAGTACCCGGTCATAGCTCGTCGACGCGGCAACCCACTCGCGGCCGAAGGTCGCCGCCCGATCCACGAACGCTTCGTAGTTCGCGGCGTAGACACGGGCAACCGCGTGATCGAGCGCGTTCGCGGCCAAGGTCCGCTCCGGATCGTCGAGCGACTCAGCGGGGTCCCAGAACGACGAGTCGTGCGCGGGCCGCCACCAGCGCTCGCGCCGATCGCTCCCCTGATCAGCCGCCGGCTCGACGAGGCCGGCGCCGGCGAGACGAGTGCAGTGGTAGCTGATGGTTCCCGGCGCCTCATCGATGACCTCGCCGAGCATCGCTGCGGTCTGCGGTCCGTTCGCCCGCAAGAGTCCGAGGATGCGCAGCCGTGTGGGGTGAGCGAGAGCACGCATCTGCGCCGCGTCGTCAATACGTCCGTCAGCCATACCGAGACCCTAAGTCCACAAGAAGCATTGCGCAATGGCATTGTGTAGCCCTGTCGTGATAGGACTCTTCAAGCTCGATCGGCGACCGGCCGCCGTTCTCCTTCCGGAGTCCGAAGCGCCACAGCCACACGCCCGCTTGACGATCCGTCACGTGGAGGCCCCGCTGCGAGTCAGATGTCCGGCTGCGTCACACCGGACCATGGGCGACCCCACGGAGGTCGCGGGCGCTGTTCTGTGGCTGCTTTCTGAAGACGCCGGGTACGCCACAGGAACGACCATCCGCATCGCCGGCGGCAGGTGAAGGTAGGGCCCCCGAAACACGACACACGGCCACGAATCATCACCTCGAATTCCAGCGCACCCCGCCTCAGCTGCAGACCCCGAGTGCGCTGATCACTCGGCGGATTGTCCGGTTGTCCATCGGTTACGGAGCGGGCACCAGCCCACGGGTGATGACGTAAGTGCATTCGCTGACGTGGCGGCCATCGCGACTGATGGCCGTCGAGAGCAGCTGCATACCAAGACGCTCGCAGAGCGCACGAGAGGTCGCGTTGTCCTCGTCCGTGGTCGCAACGACACGGTCGAAGTCGAAGCTGGTGAAAGCGGCTTGCACCAGACCCGACACCGCTTCGGTAGCTAGTCCGCGTCCACCGAACTCCGGGTTGAAGACGTAACCGATCTCCGCAGTGCGGGGGTCCTCACTCACCCACACGAGACCGACCTCGCCCACGACGGCTGCAGTGTCTCGTGTCTCGGCAAGGAGGACGAGCTCGTCCCCCGGACCCGTGAACGGCGCCTGCTCGTACACGCGCAGTTCAGCTTCTGCTCGCGCTGTCGTCCAGACGCCGGCAGAGAGGTGGCGTGCGACATCCGGTCGCGCCCGATACGCCAGGACCGCCCCGACATCCGCGGAACGGCAGCGGCGGAGCTGGAGGCGCTCGGTCTCGATCACGCTTCCACCGTAGCGTCGCAGCAGCACTGGGAGCCGAACCCCTGATCCAACCGAGAGACTGCATCGAACACTCGTCTCAATAGCCGATCGGCTACCGCACTCGTAGCGGCTGGCTCGGTGTCGGCGAAGATCCAGGGACCTTGGGGTCTCAGCAGACCCGCCCGGCTAAGTGCCCGGCGAAGGCCCCACTAGCGGACGGCTAAGCCCGCAGGCCGAGATCGTCAAGCCCGACATTGACGTGGGGTTCGCGTGGAAGGTAACGAAGCCGGAGCGGGTCGGCTCCGACCCCGGGGATTGGTGCTGCACTCAAGCAACTAGGGGTCGCTTGGCCGGAATGTGCTTCCAGCCCGCGTGGTAGCTCCGAGGAGTCTACTACGGAAAGAAGGAGTTTTTGGACTCAGTCTGGAAACGCGATATGATCGGGTAGGCAGCGTTCGGGGGCTGCTACCGGGGAGGGACCTGCGCGTCGCATGGATCTCGCCGCTCAGGTCCTTCCCCGGGTCGAAGGGCCAGCGAAGGATGGTCGAGTGCCGCTTGAGGAACGCAGCCTCTTGGAATTGATCCAGCAGTACCGTCGGCTGAAGCACGGAGGCGCAGGACAGCACGAGCGCGAGGTGGCTCAGGCCCGCCTGAACGCCCTTGTCGACGAGGCTCATCGTGGTGGTGACCGCATTCTGTGTGCGCTGGCTACTGACGCTCGCCATGCACCTATCGACATGACAGAGGCATACCTGCTCGAACTTCTACAAGTGATGCGAGTACGCAGAGCAGCTGGCAAGTGAGCCCGGGCAGACATGACGCCTCGAGCGCCGGAACGGATGGGTCTGAGCCTGAGGGCGCCATCCCGCCGACATCGATGAAAGCAGCGGAGCAAGCGGAGCATCGAGCAGGAGAAACGAAATCCTCTCATCGGCGGTTACCAACCTGGTGGAGCATCGATGCTTTGGGCTGGGAACGTCACCCTAACGCTTGGCTGGAGCGCGAGTGATTTGGTCTTCTCGCGCCGGGCGCTGTGCGTCAGCCTGCCCCTCGATGGATACCCAACTTCCTGCTCGCAGAGTGCAGGAAGCACGTGTCAGCGCAGCCACTGGTATTCGTACTCTGGCCTTCCGGGCCCAGTGTGCCGCACATTCCGCTCAACTTGTCCGGAGGTGATGAGGTACTCCAAGTAGCGTCGTGCTGTCACGCGTGATGTACCCGTCGCCGCGGCCACTTCGCTCGCGGACGCGCCACCGGGAGATCGCATGAGGACGGTCTGGATCGGCTCGAGCGTCTCGCGGGCGATGCCCTTCGTGAGCTCGGTTGCCATCGGCGGTCGAAGGGTGCTCAGGCTCTGGTCGATGTCTGCCTGGGTGAGTGACCGACGGTCCTCGAAACGGCTTCGGAAGTCGCGGTACGTGGTGAGCCGTTCCGCGAACGTGCGGTAGCTGAAGGGCTTGACGAGGTACTGAACGATCCCGAGCGCGATCGCGCTCTTCACACCACGTGCGTCATGGGCTGCTGTGACCGCGATCACATCGACTGCAGACCCCGCGGCCCGCAGGTCACGGACGAGTTCGAGGCCATGGGCATCGGGCAGGTTGAAGTCCAGCAGGACGAGGTCTGGCCGTTCGGCAGCGACGGCGGCCAGCATGGCACGGCCGGTGGCCGCCGAACCGGCGACCGAGAAGCCCTCGAGGCGGGTCACATAGGCGGCGTGCGCTTCCGCGGTGAGCGGTTCGTCCTCGACGATGAGGACACGGACGTCGCCGCTCACATCGTCCCCCGCCCCGGTGCCAGGTCAACCGTGAAGGTACTGCCACCGGGTCCGGTTGTGACAGTGATGTCGCCGCCGTTCCTCGCGACAGCGGAGCGGACGAGGTCGAGTCCGACCCCCCGCCCCTCCGGGCCCGACGGCTTCGTCGACCAGCCCCGCGCGTAGGCGGTGTCGATGTCCGGGATGCCGGCACCGTTGTCGCGGACGACGAAGTGGGTGTGCCCGTCGGCGACGGTCACGACCACGGCGACGGACGGATCGCGGCTGCCCCCGTCTCCCGTGACCGCGTCGACGGCGTTGTCGATGAGGTTGCCGATGACGGTGATGACGTCGCCGGCCGGGACCGGCACCGGATCTCGGAGGCCGGACGTGTCGATCGTGAGCGTGACGCCGCGCTCGTGTGCTTGGGCTCGTTTGCCGTTGAGGACGGCGGTGATCACCTCGGGGGTGGCGGCTCCGGAATCGCCGGCTCCGTCACGTTCGCCGACGCCCGCGTGCCGGTCGATCTCATCAGAGGCGAGCCGGATCGCCTGGTCCACACGCCCGAGCTCCATGAGCGCCACGACCGTGTGCAGGCGGTTGGCGAACTCGTGGGTCTGTGATCGTAGTGCGTCGGTGAGCGTCCGTGTGGCCGCGAGTTCGCCGGACAGGTGCTGGAGTTCGGTCTGGTCGCGGATCGTCGCTACCGCGCCGAGGGGCTTCGCCGATGCCCGCGAGAACGCAATCTCCTGGTTGACGACGAGCACCCGGTCGGCACTCACGTACCTCTCGTCCACGGCTCGGTCGCCCGACGCGAGCAAGGTCCGCAGCTCGTCCGATACGTCGAGCACCTCGAGCGGGATCGGCTCCTGGCGCTCGGTCGGTGCGGGCAGGTTCAGCAGTTCCGCGGCTCGGTCGTTGTGCAGCACGACCGACGCCGACCGGTCGATGACGACGAGCCCCTCGTGGATGGAGTGCAGCACACCCTCGTAGGAGGCGAACACGCGTGCGAGCTCCTCGGGCCCGCGCCCAGCCGTGACGCGGTCGAGGTAGCGGCTGAGCAGCCACGAGAACAGTGCTGACACCGCGACGATCGACAGGGCCAGCGCGATGACCGACGCGAGCCGGGGCACCAACGCGCTCGAGATGTTCGCGACCGTCACGCCCGCTGCCACCAGACCGACGACCCTGCCGTCACCGTCTTCGATGGGTGTCACGGCGCGCACAGAAGGTCCGAGCGTGCCGGCGAAGGTCTCCGTGAACGTCTGGCCGTGCAGTGCCGGCGCGATCGTCCCGCGAAACGCCTGCCCGATCTCGGAGCGATCCGGGTGGGTCCACCGCGTCCGATCCGGCGCCATGATGGTGATGAAGTCGATGTGGGTGCGGCGCATCAGATCGAGGGCGTACGGCTCGAGCCGTCTCGCAGGATCACTGCTCGTCGCCTGTTCGCGCACGAA
>NZ_JAHEWS010000014.1:0-96880 GCF_018598405.1 Curtobacterium flaccumfaciens
TCGACATCGTCGCAAGTTGCGTCCGCCTCATCCCTCCACAGCCTGGAGGCCCGGCTCGTCATCCACAGATCGGCTCACCGTCGCCCCATGGTCGGTCCCGGCGATCGATGGTTGATCCATGGACGACCGCGCACGCACCATCCCCCTCATCCGCACGACCGGCAAGCCCAGCGCCGAACGCCGGTCCCTGCAACGCCGGGTCCGTCGGGGCGAGTTGATAGCGGTACGTCCGGGGGTCCTGGTCTCCCCGTCGTCGGTCGTCGGACTCCGGCCTGAGGACCACCTGTTGCTCCTGGTGCGCGCAACCGCGCCGATGATCCACGCGCCGAGAGCGTTCGCACGCTCGGCTGCGGCCGCCGTGCACGGGCTGCCCTTCGTCCATGCCCCTCCGACGAAGGTCGACGTGGTCGATCCGCGCCGCGAACGGGCCGACACGTCAGCACACCTCCGGCTCCACCCCGGACCGCTCGTCCGCTCGCCGACGACGGCCAGGCGGTGGGCTGGCCTGCCCGCGACCACCCCCGCGGACATCGACGGAGCGCCCGTCACGTCATTGGCACGGACCCTCGTCGACATCGCGGGTACGTCCACCCTCGAGTTCGCACTGCCGATGATCGACCAGGCGCTCCACGACCGGCATCTCCTGCCGGAGGTCCTGCTCGATGAGCTCGCCACGACGGCGCCCGCGGGCCACGACAAGGCGGGGATCGCCGTGGGGATGGGGTCGACGTTGTCGGGGTCACCGGCGGAGTCGGTGTGCCGGGTGCGCTTCCGCGAACTCGGGGTGCCTGACCCGGTGCAGCAGCACGTGTTCGCCCGGGCGGGAGCGAGCACGGCGGTCGTCGACTTCTGGTTCCCCGACCAGGGCGTCGTGGTCGAGGTCGACGGCCGCGCGAAGTACGAGGACCCGGTGCTGCTCGACGGGCGATCGACGGCGGACGTGCACTGGCGCGAGAAGCGGCGTGAGGACTTCATCCGGTCGTTCCCCGAGGTCCGTGTGGTCGTCCGGCTCTCGTGGGCCGACCTGATGCAGCCCGACCGGGTCCGCGCAGCCCTCCGGCGTGCGGGTGTGCCGTGCCGGTGACCGACGCCAGCCGGTCAGCGAGGGTGCCGCGGAGCGTCCGGGTGGTACGTCCGCTGGCGCTCGACCGTCGGCGGACCAGACGGTCCCGCACCGACGACCACCTCGCCGAGTCCCACGCGGACACCTCGCACCGGCCCCACCCCCTTGACGACGCCGCCCCGGTGGTCGGGGTCGGGCTCTCGGTGGTCCCCGCCGTCCGCCAGGTCGGCAGTTCGCAGCGAGACCGGACCGAGGACCTGCGCGCCGCGTCCGATGCGGACCGGTCCCTCGACGAGACACCCGCCGGTGAGACGTGCTCCACGGCCGATCACGACGTCGGACCCGTCCGCGATGACGGTCACGGGGCCCGGGCCGAGCTCGACGCCCGCGTCGACGTGCACGTGCGCTGCTGTGGCGACGACGGTCACCGGGCCGGGTCCGAGCAGTGCACCGGCGCCCACCGTGATGGTGCCGCCGTCGCGAGTCGCGAGCGTCGTCGACGGGTACAGCGCAGCGCCGGGGAAGACGGTCACGCCGGTGCCGAGCAGGACGGAAGCGGGGTCGAGCACGAGGACCTCTGGTGCGAGTGCGGCCACCGAGCGCATCGTCAGGAAGCCGGCTGCCAGGCGCACGTCGTCGAGGGGTCCCTGCTCCGGATCGGTGTCCACCCAGCGAGCCTCTCACGTGCCCGGCGTACGGTGAACCCATGGCCCGTGCCCCGAAGGACCAGTCGATCGTGCCCCTGCCGACCGCACCGGTCTCCCCCACCAACTCCGACCCCAGAGCACAGCAGGTCCAGCCCACCGGCTGGGCCAAGTGGCTCGATCGGGTCATCAGTGTGCAGCGTCCCGTCGTGGTCGCGCACGTCAACGCGATCCGTCGCCGCAAGCCCGACGCGACCCCCGCCGAGGTCATCCAGATCCTGGAGCGGCAGTACCTCACCGCCGTCACGACGGGTGGCGCCGCCGTCGGTGCGAGTGCGGTGATCCCCGGCGTGGGGATGGCAGCTGCGCTCGGACTCAGCGGTGCGGAGACGGTCGGGTTCCTCGAGACGACCGCGTTGTTCGCCCAGTCGGTGACCGAGGTGCACGGCATCGCGCTGGACGACCCGGAGCGGGCCCGCACGCTCGTGATGGCGATGATCCTCGGCGCGCCGGGCACGCAGCTCATCAAGCAGCTCGCCGGACAGGCCGCAGGCGGTCAGGCCCGGACGGCGTTCTGGGGCGAGATGGTGACGTCCTCGCTGCCGAAGCAGGTCGTCAACGGCATCGGCGGGCAGGTCCGCGACCAGTTCATCAAGCGTTTCGCCATCCGGCAGGGTGGTTCGGTCCTCGGTCGCGCGCTGCCCTTCGGGATCGGCGCGGCGGTCGGTGGGCTCGGCAACCACGCGCTCGGGCGGAAGGTGATCCAGGCGTCGCGCACGGGGTTCGGCATGCCGCCGGCGGAGTTCCCGATCGTGTTGACGGTCACGCCGGCGGCCGAGAAGACCCGACGCGCGCTGCCGTGGAAGCGCGGCGCGGGCAACGACCAGGACCTCTGGACCGAGCCGGGCCACGACGCCCCCCGCGCGAAGCGCTGACGCTCGGCACACAGCGCCGAACCGACGCACACAGCGCCGAACCAACGCACACAGCGCCGAACCAACGCACACAGCGCCGAACCAACGCACACAGCGCCGAACCAACGCACACAGCGCCGAACCAACGCACGCAGCGCTGGATCAACGCGTGCAGCCCTGACGACGAACGGCCCGGGCAGTCTGCCCGGGCCGTTCCTGCAGCCGCGCTTAGAAGGACCGCACCGGCGTCGTCACGACCTGCCCGGCGTGCGCGAACCCACCGCCGAAGCCGAACAACAGCGCCGGCACGCCCTCGGGCAGATCGCCACGCTCCCACGCCTTCGACAGCCCGAGCGGCACGCTGGCGGCCGAGGTGTTCCCGGACTCGACCACGTCGCGGATGACGAACTTGGACTCCCCGCCGAGCGCGGTCACGAGCGGCTCGATGATCCGCAGGTTCGCCTGGTGGAACGCGAACACCTCGATGTCGTCCATCGAGAGCCCGGCGGCCTCGACGACCTTTCGGGCGTGCCCCTCGGCCTCGGTGATGGCCCACCGGTAGATCGAGCGACCCTCCTGGTTGAAGCGCCCCGGCGACCCCTCGACACGGACGGCGTCGAGCAGGTGCGGCACGCTCCCCCACGACACCGGGCCGATCTCGGGCGTCTCGGCGACCCCGAGGACTGCGGCTCCGGCCCCGTCACCGACGAGGACGCACGTCGACCGGTCGGTCCAGTCGGCGATGCCGGAAAGCACCTCGGACCCGATGACGAGCGCGACGTCGGCCGAACCGGTGCGGATGGACTGGTCTGCGAGCCCGAGCGCGTACTCGAACCCGCTGCACGCGGTGTTGATGTCGATCGGCGCCGGGCCGTTCGTCATGCCGAGTGCGGCGGCGACCCGACCCGCCGTGTACGGCGCGCGATCCTGGTGGGTGGTGGAGGCGACGATGACGAGTCCGACGGCCGAGGGTGACACGCCGGCGTCGGCGAGGGCACGGCGTCCGGCCTCGATCGCCATCGACGTGACGGTGTCGTCGGGCCCGGCGATCCGACGCGTCTGGATCCCGGTTCGGGTGCGGATCCACTCGTCGTTCGTGTCGACCGTTGTCGAGAGCTCGTCGTTGGTCAGGACGCGTTCGGGCTGGTGGTGTCCGAACCCGAGGATCCGGCTGCCGCGAAGTGCTGGGATGTTCATCGTCGGCACGTTACCCCCTCACCCCACCGCCGCATGCCGGACGAGGAATGCACGGCACGCCACCGCGTCACTTGCGCGCCGCAGCGGTGGCGCGGTCGTTCGCCCTGCCGATCGCCTCGACCAGCTCGTCCTTGTTCATCTTCGACCGCCCGCTGACGTCGAGCCGCTTCGCGACGTCCATCAGGTGCGCCTTCGAGGCGTTGGCGTCGACGCCGCCCTGGGTCTTCCCCGAAGAACCCGAGCCCGACGAACCCGCACCCGAGCCGGCAGCGCCCGAGTCGGACGGCCCGGAGGACTCCTTCTCCTCCCAGTGGTCGCCGACCTTCTCGTACTCGTGCTTGACGGCGGCGAACGCGGTGCGGTGCGCACGCTCGCCCGGGCCGTAGGTCTCGTTCGCCGAGTCCAGGGTCTTCTCGAAGACCTCCTGCGCGTGCTCCGGTGACCGCTGCAGGGTGCTCGGGATCTCGTCCTTGGCTGGCATGACTGCTCCTCTCGATCGACACGTCCTGACTACTCGCCCGCGGCGCAACGAGCACCGAGACAGCCGGCCGACCGGTACTCCCAGGGCCTGGCACGTCCAGCGCGTCACGAGTAGACCCGTCTCATGGACTACACACACCTCGGACGGACAGGGCTGTCGGTCTCGCGCGCAGTGCTCGGCACCATGAACTTCGGACCGGAGACCAGCGAGGACGACTCGCACGCGATCATGGACCGGGCGCACGAGCTCGGCGTCAACTTCTTCGACACCGCCAACGGCTACGGGGGCTCGGTGGGCAAGGGCGCCACCGAGGAGATCATCGGCCGCTGGTTCGCCAAGGGTGGCGGTCGCCGCGAGAAGACGGTCCTCGCCACCAAGGTCTACGGCGAGATGACCGACTGGCCGAACGGCGGCAAGCTCTCGGCGTACAACATCCGCCAGTCGCTCGACGCCTCGCTGCGCCGCCTGCAGACCGATCACATCGACCTGTACCAGATGCACCACGTCGACCGGGACACCCCCTGGGACGAGATCTGGCAGGCCATGGAACTCGCGGTCGCGCAGGGCAAGGTGCTCTACGTCGGTTCGTCGAACTTCGCCGGCTGGCACATCGCCCAGGCGCAGGAAGCCGCGAAGCACCGCAACTTCCTCGGCCTCGTCAGCGAGCAGTCGATCTACAACCTCGTCGTCCGCGACGTCGAGCGCGAGGTCCTCCCCGCCGCCCGCCACTACGGCCTCGGCGTGATCCCGTGGTCCCCGCTGCAGGGCGGGCTCCTCGGCGGCGTCATCGAGAAGACCGAGAACGGCTCGCGTCGCCTCTCGGGCCGCAGCGCCGAGTACGTCGAGGCGCACCGTGACCAGCTCCAGGCCTACGAGTCCTTCGCGAAGGAGCTCGGTCACACCCCGGGCGAGCTCGCCCTCGCGTGGCTGCTGCACCAGCCCGGCGTCACCGCGCCGATCACCGGCCCGCGCACGATGGAGCAGTGGGAGTCCGCGGTCCGCGCCGTCGACATCCGCCTCGACCAGCGTGCGCTGGACCGGCTCGACGAGATCTTCCCGGGACACAAGACCTCGCCGGAGGACTACGCCTGGTGACGTCCCCGACGGAACCAGCGGGTCGCTGACGCGACCATCTGCCTGGAGGCGCGGTGCGGGTCGGACCCCCACCGCGCCTCCAGTGCGTGGTCACGTCCAGAACGCGACCAGCGTCGCGATCAGAGGCGCACGATCTCGTCGTCCTGCAGGCCGATCGCCCGCAGGTACGCATCAACCGAACCCCAGCGACGCTCGACGTGGTCGATGACCGTGGTCATGATCGCCGGAACGCACCGTTGCGCGATCGCGGGGGCCTCGGGGTCGGCGCTCGCTGCGCGTTCCCGCGCGAAGCGGTGGACGAGCCGCTCCGCACTCATGGCGTAGTCCTCGCCGATCGAGTCGATGTCCGCGCCCCAGTGCCGTGCGAGCAGCGCGCTGACGATCCCGGTGCGGTCCTTCCCGGCCGAGCAGCAGACCAGCACGTCGCCGTCGGTGGCAGCGACGGCGCGGAGTGCTTCGGCGATCCCGGTGCGGTGCCGGTCGAGCCAGTCGATGTACTGGTCCTCGAGGGCGATGGCCTCGGCTGCCGACTCCAGCCCCGACGACGGATCGAACATGGGGACACCTCGGTAGCCGGGCGACGCCGCGAGCGGATGCGGCACGGCGGCGGTCTCGTCGACCCGGCGGAGGTCGATCACCGCCGCGAGACCGGGCGGGTAGGCGTCCGGCCCCACCGGTTCGGTGTTCGCCCGGTACACGGTGCGGGGGTGGTCGGCCTGGAGGGCGGTACCGCCGACGGGGCGGAGATTGGTGAGGATGCTCGTCGTCGAGTTCACGCCTTCATCCTGCCGCGCGCGGACGCGGGAACCCGCTACGGGTGGTGGCTCACCCACGTCCAGCCACCGCCGAAGTCCGTTCGGAGCGCGCCCAGGAGTTCCGGGACGAGGTACCAACCGTTGCCCGACATGACGATCCCGAGCGGACTGACGACGATGCTCCCGGCCGTGTCGTGATCGCCCATCGGGGCAGTCTTCCCGCAGTTCCCGCAGGAGAGCGTCGGTTCGGGACCCTCGAGCCACGGGTTGAAGGCCTCCCAGAACGTGTCCTCCGGGAACGGCGTGCCACAGGAGCGACAATCGGAGTGGTCCCCGGAGCTCCTCTCAAGAGCTCACGACGTTGGCGATCTCCTGGTCCGCGAGCTGGTCGATGAGCGACAGCAGCACGACGACGTTGCGATGGAACGCTTGGTCGTTGCTGATCGCGTCTCGCGACGGGTTACCCTCGTCCGAATTCTGCTGCGCCGGGTCGTCGACCACACCAGCTGCCGCTGCATCTCGGAGTAGGCGCATCATCTGACTCACCCGTGTCGATGCGAGCAGTTCACTGTAAACCGCTTCCGTGATCACATCACGTTCCAGTACGGCATCTCGATCATCGCCGAGCAGCTGGATCGTGTCACGAACCATTTCCCGGACGATCGACCAGTTCGGGCTGCTCCCGAGCGGCTCGAGTCGGGCGTCCCACCTGTCGGAGAAGTGCAGCGGAGATGCGCCGAGACGTTCGACGAGCCATGGTGGTGTCGTAGACGCAGGCCGCGGATGCATCACCATGTCTTCTCGCAATTCCGAATTCTCCACCGGCAATGAGTCCACGAGCTGCCATCGATGTCGATCAACAGTGGCCATCGGGGCTCGTCGTCCCAGGAGAACTCGAACTGCTGAGCACCACGTGAATCGAGGCGCAGGAGCCCTGTGAACCAGGCACCCTGTTCTGGTTCGGCCATGACTTCGCGCAGTCGACTCCACGCCTCGAATTCCGCGAGGTCAGCGGGAGGGGTGTGGATGACTGCAACGCCAGTGTCGACGGCCCGCTCGATTCGCGCGGTCACGCCGAGACTGACGAAGACACTCGTCGAACGTTGCCACCCTGATCCCAGCCGGTCGAACGTGAGCATCGCGAGCGCATCCTGTTGGTCGATGACTTCAGCTGCAGAACTCAATCGGCGAGGCCTCCGGCCCTTGTTGCCGCCTCATGCGAGACGTGGCTCTCGACGCGGACTTGTTGCAGGTGCTCGACACCGTCCCGTCCCCAGTGGATCAAAATATCGACCCACGATCAGCGCGACCAACATGCTGTATCTCCCGGCTCAGGTACACCGAGGTGTTCAAATCTTCCCGCCGATGATCATGGTGTTCACCGCGCGTTGAGGAGTTCCTGCCCGGCAAGAGCTACTAGCGGAGCCATCAAGGCCTCGACATTGACCCGGAGGACCTCGTCATTGTCGAGCGCCGCGCTCGTTGACTCCGCTGCATCCGCAGTCGACCCCGGTCTGAACTCGATCAGTCCGCCCTCGGACGCCTCCCGGCAGAGGCGCAAGACCTGTCCGACGCGCGTCGAGCCGACGAGTTCGCTGGAGACGACCTCAGCAACCTGATTTGCTTCCACTGCGACGCTGGCGTCATCACTACCGGCCTGGATGGCGTCGCGTATCATGTCTCGAACGATCACCCAGTTCTCACTGTTTGCCAGCGGCGCGAGCGCTGGTTGCCACGCGTCCACGAAACGAAGCGGATTGGCTGCGAGGCGCTGGATGAGCCACTCCGGCGCGATCTCCGCATCCCGCGGGTACCGCTGCAGATCGTCGCGAAGCTGCTGGGTCTCGACGCGCTCAGACCGCACGATGTTGCCATCGAGGTCGACCTGGACCGGCCACTGCGGCTCAGTGTCCCAGTCGAAATCAAACCGATAGGCTCCCGAGCTCTCGACCTGGAGCCGCCCCGTGAACCAAGCGCCGTGGTTCGCGTCCGACATCAAGACTCGAAGATCCTTCCAAGCTTTCCACTCCGCCAGGTCGGCGGGAGGGCCAAGAGTCATCCCGCTCGCGGTGAGCACCGCCCGCTGCAGTCGCGACGAGACACCGACGTTCACGAAGACCGACGTCGCGCGCGACCAGCCGCTCGGCATGCTGTCGAAGGTCAAGATCGCAAGGCGATTTTGCAAGCCGTGCAGGTCCTCCACTGAGTTCAACCTTTCAGTCCTCCGGCTCGGGTCGACGTCTCGAAGGAGACGGGAATCTCGATGATCACTTGCTGCAGACTGTCTGCGCTTTGGCGCCGCAGCTGATCAAGAATACCGAGCGTTCCCACCCCGATCCCAGCAGGTCGAACGTGAGGATCGCAAGTGCATTCTGCTGGTCGATGACGTCAGATACAGGACTCGATCGGCGAGGCCTCTGGCCCTTGAATCGGCCCTGTGCCAAGAGCTCAATGAGTTGTCGTTACCGGTGCCTCGATGGATGTCGCTAGGCCGACGGCCGGAAAACGTGGGTTACGACTGCGCTCGCGAATTCCTCGAGGAACGCCCGTCCCCCCAATCCGGTGTGGGTCATCGGGTCGACGCTGGCGTTCAGCTTGAGGAGGAGAGCCGACACGGCTGCATCGTCCACATCGGTACTGAGTACTGATTCGATCTCCGCTCGTACACCGATGGCGGACTGCGCGGAAAATCCTTCCAGAGCATCATCGAATGCTTCAGACGCATCACGGTAGTCCATCTCCCAGGCGGGGTAGAAGATTGCAGGGAGAAGAGATGAAAGCGCGGGAAATGTTCGACGAAGTTCCACCGTACCCAGATCTTCGATCTCAGGCATGTATCACACCTCCGGAGGCGTTGGGAATGCGGTCTTGATGAAGAAGCCCGAGCAGGTTCAGTCGAAGGCCTTCGGAATCGCGCCGTTGGCGAGCTCGTCGACTCGCTGCCCCACTTCCCGCAACAACGCTCGACCTGACCCCGAACCGATGCGGTAGTTCGCGTTCATACGGCGAAGGAACGACTCCACCTCGCCGTCCTCTGCGCCATCCACACGTAACGAGACGAACTCCTTCCGCGTCTCCGCAAGCTCCTCCCCGCTGAATCCGGCGATGTAGAAGTCGATGTAGACGGCAACGGACGAGTAGTCGTCCCACCAACGCTGGTAGAGGTTCTCGAGGAAGCCCCCGAGGAGTGGGATTGTAGCTGAATAGTTCTCGTACCCGATCTCGGTCATGCCTGTCACGTCAGCCTCCGAGCTTCGTCGGGTGAGCGGTACGGACCACGAAGCCCCCCGGACTGTTCTAGTCCCACAACAACTGCATCCACATCTGCTTCTCGTCCGTGAAGACACCTTCGCTGAACCGCCGTCCGATCACTTGATCGAATTCGGCCTTTCGATCGTTCCGGTGTGGGAATCAGCCCCGCGGACGACTCGGCGCGGTGGGACCCACCGTCGACCCGGTCCGCCACCGAGTGCAACCAGTGCGACCCCGGATCCGGACGCCCCACCTCGATGTGCGGCCGCCCGACCCCGACGCCGAACCCGTCCGGCGTCGCCTTGGCGTGCTCGACGCTGACCTTCACGGTTGGGATGTTGTCCCCGAGCCGCCGGAGCGCATCCGCGAACACGCCGCGCCCCCGCGCCAGCAGGTCCGAGACCCCGGACAACGCCTTCCCCGGCAGCGCCGACAAGGCCCGACCGCCGACTCTGAAGTCGTCGACTGGATCGATGTTTGCGTTGAACCCCGAGATCAGCGAGAACACGCCCTCATCGCTGCTACCAGAATCGAGGATGTTCCGGATTTCGGATTGGATTGTGATCGCGGAAGCCTCCGAGAAGCCTTCGAGTGCGTCCCGCAGAGGGGCAGGCGCATCGTCGTAGTTCATCCCCACGACGGGTAGAACGCTGCTGGGAGCAGACCGCTCAGCGACGAGGAGGTGCGGCGGAGAGTCGCCGCATTCCAGGCGCGTGGGTCCGGGGTGATCATCGCCCGCGGCTCGCCGGCCGTTGTCCCTCGAAACACGATCTGCCGAATTGTCTGGCCTCCGCTACGCGCCGTCATGCGAGTCCACGACGGCGATCAAGAAGAGACGATGAGGCCGCCGGCATCCTCGATGACATCGGCGGTCGCCACGATGCTCGCCACTGTTGTCACCAAGTCGTCGGAGTCGTCATCGATCATGAGCCACGTGCCCCCGTCCGCGACCGTCGTCTTGGCTGCGGTCGGCAGGTCGATCGCGGACAAAACGGAACTGTGGTCTCCGCGGAAGAAGTTCGTCAGACCGATGAGGGTTGCAAATCGTTTCTGACTCCGGTTGGCGTCGCGCACCGAGACCTGCGCAAGATCGGCGTGCCAGAGTTCGACGAGTCTCCGGACGACTTCGGCCTGATGTTTTCCGAAGGAGTCCCGGAGGTCTACTGACGCTCCTGGTTCGAGCGCCCGAAGTGACACTGCAACTTCGTTCACGATGTGCCGAGTCGCCGACGCGCCGACATGCAGTCGCAAGGAGGCCCCGACACCCTCGGTCGGCATGCTCACCAACGTCACACCGTAACCGTCTTGCGGAAATGGCTGACCATCATGGTTACGCGCAACTCCTCGTTCGATGAGGAGCTCGACATCGGAGTCGGCGAGCTCGTCGACACGCGAGCCGTCCGCGTCCTGGGAGGAGGGGTCGAGGAGGGTCCAAGGGCCAGCGAATGGCGGTCCGCAGAGCGCCAACACCTTCAATGACTCTCGCAACGCCGCAATCACCCCAGTTGCGTCGAACGACCGGGTTCCCCACTGGACCCGGATCGAAGGCTGCTGTGTGGTCCAGATCGAGGTCAATTCTTTCCGTCCGTCGTCATGGCATCGACCGAATGATCACATCGACGTCGAGCCGTTGGTCGACGAGCGTGTCATCGAGGAGTTCGCCGAAGCGTCTGTCCGTCACGATGTATTCTAGTCGGCCGCCACCGACGTCCTCGATCGCTTGAAGCTGCCGGCGGATGCTCGAGACCACCTTGTCGATCTCAGCGCCGTCCTTCGCGAACAACTGCTCGGGCGTCCACTTCTTGAACGTGTACCAGAACGAGTGATCGCCCTTCGTGTCCACGAAGACGCGTTCACCGGCCTCCACTCGGAAGCCGTCCAGGGCTACCTTTCTCCCGTCGTCGGTCCGGATCACGAGTTCCGGCACAGTTCCGTCACCTGGTTGGTGGATCCCGGTGAAGTACTGCTGCTCGGCCATTCCGGCTTTGTTGCGCTTCAGCAGCTCCCACGTCGCGGTGGCGTGATCAGACTGGAGTTCCACGCGTCCGATGACCGGCTGGTCCCCCGGAGCGATCGCCGTGTGGGGGTCACGAGCAGGCGGTGCGGCTGGTTCGACGACCTGATCAGCCTGTCCACCCCTGTGTGTCCCCGACGGCTCAACGTGATCGGCCACCGAGTGCAACCAGTGCCCACCCGAACCCGGGTTCCCCACCTCGATGTGCGGCCGCCCGAGCCCCACTCCGAACCCGTCCGGCGTCGCCATGGCGTGCTCGACACTGACCTTCACGGTCGGGATCCTGTCCCCGAGCCCGCGGAGCGCATCCGCGAACCCGCCACGCCCCCGCGCCAGCAGGTCCGAGACCCCCGACAACGCCTTGCCCGGCAGGCTCGACAGCGCATCCCCGACGCGCACGATCGTGGTGCCGGCGGCCGCGACCTTCGAACCGATCGCCGCGAGCTTGCTGCCGTCGGCCCCGAGCACCGCGAGCCGCGACCCGAGCGCCGCCACCTTCGCGCCCGCGCCGATCTCGCCCGCGCCGGGGATGAACAGCGTGCCGATGTTGAACGCGGCACCACCGGCGGCGTGTGCGGGGTCGTCCCGCCAGTCCTCCGGCGACCCGACGAAGCCCTCGACGAGGGTCTTCTGCTTGTCCGTGATGTTCCGCGCGGTGTCACCGACGACATCAGGCAGGATGCCCTTCGGCAGCGCCGCGGCGATGAGGAGCGGCGGGCTGCCCAGCAACACGATCAGCCCGAGGGACTCCGCGAAGCCCTTCCAGGACTGCGCCGCCCAGTCGCCATCGCCCCACTCGCCGGTCTGCGAGTTGTACCCGATCAGTCCGCCGAGTCCCTCGACCGTGCCCTTCGCGGCGTCGTACACGCCGGAGTCGAACGATTCTTGGCACGACTGGTCACCGCGCCCGGTGCTCCCCCACGGCATCGGTTCGTTCGCCTTGACCGCAGCCGTGTAGTCGACGGCCTGCACCGGCGCCAGGCACATGTCGGTGCGCAGCCCGTTGATCGCGTTGACGCATTCCGCGGATGCGGCGGAGAGCTTCGTCTCCTGCTCGGCGACCTTGGTGAGCAGCTCGTTGTTCTCGTCGACGTACGGCGTGTACTGGTCCCACGGCAGGTGCACGTCGTCGAGCACCTCGCCGAAGTTCTGGACGAGCCCGACGATGCCCTGGTTGGCGGGGTGCTCCGGGTCCCACGGGCCGACGGTCTTGCCCTTCAGGGCCTTCTCGACGAACGTCTCGGCCTCGGCCTTCAGCTCGACGAGCCGCTTCGCGATCGGCGCGACCGCCGTCGCGTAGTCGCCGATGAAGGTCGACGCCTTCTGCAGGGTCGCGGCGAGTGCGGCGGTGTCGGTCTCGACGCCGTCCATGACCGCGAGCAGTTCGGTGGAGTCCGGCGTGGTGTAGCTGCTGCCGAGCTTCGCCCAGGCGGTCTTCACTTCGCCGCCGCGCGTCTCGACGTCGGTGGCTGACGTCGAGAACGCCGTTCCGGCGGTCTCGACCTTCGCCGCGTCGATGTTCGCGCCGGGGATCGCGTCCGGGTCGATCAGGCCGTCGGCGCGGCACTGGCTCGTCACTGGTCACCACCCAGGTCGAAGGCCGAGAAATCGCCCGTACTGGAGGCACGGATCGCGTTGGTCTGCGCCGTCGCGGCCATCTCCTCGTCACCGTGGTAGTAGGCGAGGGTCGCGGTGGCAGCGCCGGCCATACCGGCGGTGATGTGGTTGCCCACGCGGGTCAGGAGGGCCGAGTGACTCTCGATGAGCGCCGCGACGGCGCCCGCGACCGCCTGGTCGTCGCCGACCGCGGTCGTGAGCGCCGCGTGCGCGTCGGCGAGGCCGTCGAAAGCGGTCGAGAGGTTCGTCGCCGCGGTCTCGGTGTCGGTGAGCGTCGTCTGCACGCCCGCGGGCTCGATCTGCCAGCCGTTCCCCATGGCTCCCCCTGGTCGTCGTCCCGCTCGGTCAGAGCGATCGCGTGGTCACTGCACGGCTCGGGACGCAGCCGTTCCCCCGGCGGCGTCCGCGATGCTGTGCACGATCCGCTCGGCCGTCCCCCGGAACGGGGGTTGCGCGGCCGTGTGGATCTCGTTCCACCATAGCCGATCACCCGGCACCGACAAGGGTCCGGCGAGCAGCCGCTCTGCGTCGGTGACGCTGTCGAGCCGGCGGGACTGGAGGAGCGTGAGGAGCACCACCCCGTCGTCCGACACGAGCTGCAGCGCATGGCCCGCCCAGAGCTGACGGATGCCGATCGCCGGGTCGACCGCGGCCGCTCCGGTCAGCACGGCAGCGGCGTCCACGTGGTCTGCGCTGAGGATCGTCCACTCGGCGGTCATCGGTCCGCCCCGGATCCCAGCAGCTCGACGGCACGGGGGCCGAGCGCGGTGCCGAGCTCGGCCAGCCGCCGCCAGCGGGCCTCCACCTCGGCACCCCCGGTCAGATATGCCGGCGGCGAGAAGTCGAGCAGCAGCGACGGCACGCGCGGCGGCCCGACCGGCGTGGCCCCCACCGGCAAGGAACCGGCGTCGACGCCGAGGTCCCGCACGGCGGCGGCGCCCACGACCGCTCCGAGGGGGACGGGCATCCCGCGCTGCCGGGCGGCGAGGGTCGCGTCTGCGTGCCCTGCCGACCGCCACGCCGTTGCGAGCAGCACCCGCTGCCGGCGCGCGAGGTCGGCCAGGACGTCGACGACCGGACCGTCCACCGGCGGCGACTCGTTCCCGGGGACCGGCACCGTGCCTCTCCCCACCGGCACGGCCGGCCCGCCGCTGGCGCGTCGCCCCGGAACCGGCGGCGTGGGCCCTGGCCGTGGCAGTGCCAACCGTGTCTCCTCCGTGACGCCGGTGGCGGACCGCTCGATCCGGAGCTGCACCGCGGCGAACCCACCGTCGACCGGGGTGACGGCGACGAGCCGGGTCGGTCGGGGCGCGCGCCCACGGGCGAAGTCCGTGACGGCACCGACGCTCCACGCGAGCGTGGCCGGCTCGACCGTGCCCCAGGCGGTGGGCGCACTGCCGGCGAGTCCCTCGAGCAGGAGCTCAGCGGTGCGGCCGATGCCGGCCTGCTCCGTGGCGGGGTGGTGGACGGACACGATCAGCTCGACCCAGGGGACCTCGTCGGGGCCGAGCCGGGTGGTGCGCTCGGAGGCCTGCGGGGCGAGCATCGCGGTCGCGACGTCGTCGACGACCTCGGTGGAGCCGGCGGCGCGGTAGCGGTCGCCCTCGCGGACGACCCACGCGCTGCTCGTGCGCCGGAGCATCGCGAGCATCGCCGGGGTGACGCGGCTGGTGGGCGGTGTGAGCAGCACGAACGCGAGGTCGGCGGCCCGTGTCTCGAGCACGAGCCCCATCCGGGCGGAGGACAGCGACACGATCGCGGCGTCGGTCTCGGAGACGACGAAGCCGGGCCCGACCGCGTCGACGAGCGGGTGCGCGAGGGTGACGTCGTCCACGCCGGAACCCTACCGGCCGGGGGCGGTCCCGCAAACGACGACGGGCCCCGCGCTGCTGTGTGCGCGGGGCCCGTCGTCGTGCGGTGGTGGAGCGTGTCTAGCGGACGCTGACCGGGCTGTCGTCGCTCTGGTCGTAGAGGACGTAGCCCTCCTCGCCGTGGACGGCGGTGTCGATGCCGGCGACCTCGTCCTCGGTCTTGACGCGGAAGCCGATCGTCTTCTCGATCGCGAACCCGATGACCAGGGCGAGGACGAACGAGTAGGCGCCGACGGCCAGGGCCGCTGCGGCCTGCTTGCCGAGCTGCTCGAACGAGCCCGAGTAGATCAGGCCGGTGTCGTTGGCGAAGAAGCCGAGGAACAGCGTGCCGAAGATGCCGCCGACCAGGTGCACGCCGACCACGTCGAGCGAGTCGTCGAGGCCCAGGCGGTACTTCCAGTCGATGGCGAAGCAGCACACGACGCCGGCGAGGAAGCCGAGCACGAGGCCCCAGCCCGGGGTCAGGGCGGCGCAGGCCGGGGTGATCGCGACGAGGCCGCTGACGGCGCCCGATGCGGCACCGACGGACGTGGCCTTGCCGTCCTTGAGCTTCTCGATGAGCAGCCAGCCGAGGATGGCGGCGGCCGGGGCGGCGAGGGTGTTCACCCAGGCGATGGCGGCGATGCCGTCAGCGGCGCCCTCGGAACCGGCGTTGAAGCCGAACCAGCCGAACCACAGGATGGCGGCACCGAGCAGGACGAAGGGCGGGTTGTGCGGCTTGTGCGCACCCTTGGCGAAGCCGACGCGCTTGCCGAGCACGATCGCCAGGGCGAGACCCGCCGCACCGGCGTTGATGTGCACCGCGGTGCCACCGGCGAAGTCGATGACGCCCCACGTGGCGGCCCAGCCCGAGGTCAGGTTGAAGACCCACGAGGCGACGGGGAAGTAGACGACCGTGACCCAGACACCGGCGAAGATCATCCACGCGCCGAACTTGGCGCGGTCGGCGATGGCGCCCGAGATGAGCGCGACGGTGATGATCGCGAACGTCGCCTGGAACCCGACGAAGGCCATCGACGGGTACGCCGCCTGGATGTCCGACGACTTGGCCTCCTCGAAGGCCTGGCCGAGGCCGATCTGGTTCCAGTCGATGCTGAAGAACCCGACCACGCCGGAGACCGCCGTGCCGTCGCCGTGGTTGGCGAAGGCGATCGCGTAGCCGTAGAGCACCCAGAGGACGCTCACGAGCGCGATCGCGCCGAACGACATCATCATCATGGAGATGACGGACTTGGCCTTCACCAAGCCGCCGTAGAAGAAGGCCAGGCCTGGTGTCATGAACAACACCAGCGCAGCCATCACCAACACGAACGTCGTGTTGCCCTGATCAAGCATCTGCTCACCTCTCGATTGCACGAGCGGCTCTTGGACCGCCTCGGGTGTCACCGAGTCTGGCGAGGCGAGGTTTCACGAGGGAGCACGAACTGTTTCGCGGATGTAACGCGACCACGCCGTTTGTAAACGTCGTGTTTCCGTCGGCCCGATGTCCCCTGCGCAGGGGGCAGGAGACCGCCGTGGACAGATCGGTCCGCGGTCGGTACGCGTCAGGCGCGGGTGAGCGCCACGACGCGGGACGCCGCACGCAGGTACTTCTTGCGGTAGCCGCCCTCGAGCATGACGTCGGGGTACACCTGGTCGAGCGGGGTGCCCGACGCGACGATGCGCACCTGCGCGTCGTAGAGCCGGTCCACCAGGGCGACCCAGCGCAGCGCGTCGGTCTGGTCGGTGAACGCCCGGACGTCGGTGAGCCCGACGGCGTCGAGGTCCTCGACCAGGGCGACGTACTTCGACGGGTGCACGGAGCCCAGGTGGGCGACCACCGCGCCGAAGTCATCGAGCGTCACGGTGCCGGACGGCAGTGCGGCGGGCACGTCGGACACCACCTGTGCCGACTCGTCCACCGCTCGCCGCCGGTAGTCGAGGCCGTCGATCCGCATCGTGTCGAAGCGGTCCGACATCGCCTGGATCTCGCGCAGGAAGTCCTGGGCGGCGAAGCGTCCCTCGCCGAGCGCCCCGGGCGGGGTGTTCGAGGTCGCGGCGAAGCGGGTCCCGGTCTCGGTCAGTTCCTTGATGAGCCGGGTCATCACCATCGTGTCGCCCGGGTCGTCGAGCTCGAACTCGTCGATGCACACCAGCGCGGTCCCCCGCAGCAGGTCGACCGTGCCCTGGAACCCGAGCGCCCCCACGAGCGCGGTGTACTCGATGAAGGTGCCGAACGTCTTCCGCCCGGTGGCCGCGTGGTAGGCGGCCGCGAGCAGGTGGGTCTTGCCGACACCGAACCCGCCGTCCAGGTACACGCCGGACTTCGCCGCGGGCTCCGCCGACTGCTTCTTGCGCCCGAACAACCCGCGACGGGGTGCCTCGGTCGGGCCCGCCGCGACGAACGCGGCGACCGCGTCCCGCACCGACGCCTGCGAGTCGTAGTCGGGGTCCGGCCGGTACGAGTCGAACGACGCGTCCGTGAACTGGGGCGGCGGCACGAGCGCCGCAGCCATCTGCTGCGGGGTCACCCGGGGATCACGGTCGACGAGGTGAGCAGGCAATCGGGGACCCTTCCGGGAAGCATGTCGTGCGGTGTCACGTTGCGTCAGGGGCACGGTACGTCCGCGTACCGTTGCCCACAGGCGCCGACGCCCGATCCTAGTCCGGCGCCAGCAGCACGCTCCCCAGCACCACGCTCCCCCGCACCCCTGGAGGTACCCCCGATGACCGCACCGGTCGACCCGTCCGAGAAGTTCGCCGCCTACGCGCACCCGGAGCGCCTCGTGTCCACCGAGTGGCTGCAGGAGCAACTCGACGCCGGGGCCGGCGCGCCCGACCTGGTGGTCGTCGAGTCCGACGAGGACGTCCTGCTCTACGAGACGGGACACATCCCCGGTGCCGTGAAGATCGACTGGCACACCGACCTCAACGACCCGGTGCAGCGCGACTACATCGACGGCGCCGCCTTCGCCGAGCTCCTCGGTGGCAAGGGCATCGGTCGCGACACGACTGTCGTGATCTACGGCGACAAGAACAACTGGTGGGCCGCGTACGCCCTCTGGGTCTTCACGCTGTTCGGCCACGAGGACGTCCGTCTGCTGGACGGCGGTCGCGCCAAGTGGGTCGCCGAGGACCGCGCCCTGACCACCGACGAGACCCCGGTCACGCCGGTCGAGTACCCCGTCGTCGAGCGCCACGACGAGCCCGTCCGCGCCTTCAAGGACGACGTCCTCGCGCACCTCGGCAAGCCTCTGATCGACGTCCGCAGCGCCCCGGAGTACAGCGGTGAGCGCACGACCGCGCCCGACTACCCGGAAGAGGGCGCGCTGCGCGGCGGCCACGTCCCCACCGCCGTGAACATCCCCTGGGCGACGGCCGCCGCCCCCGACGGCACCTTCAAGTCGCGCGACGAGCTCGACGCCGTCTACCGCGACGGCGCCGGCATCGGGGACGCCGACGAGGTCATCGCCTACTGCCGCATCGGTGAGCGCTCGAGCCACACCTGGTTCGTCCTGCAGCACCTGCTCGGCTACGACAACGTCCGCAACTACGACGGCTCGTGGACCGAGTGGGGCAGCGCCGTCCGCGTCCCCATCGTGCAGGGATCCGAGCCGGGTACTGTTCCGAACCGATGAACGCCAGCACCGACGCACCACTCCCCGCCACCCTCGCCGAGATCCGCGACGACTTCCTCGCCCTGGGGCAGAAGGACCGCCTGCAGCTCCTGCTCGAGTTCTCGAACGAGTTGCCCGCGCTGCCCGAACGCCTGCAGGGGCACGAGGACGAGCTCGAACGCGTCGAGGAGTGCCAGTCCCCCGTCTTCATCACCGTGACGGTGGGCGAGGACGGCGACGCCCCGGACGTCGTCCGGATGCACGCCACTGCCCCGCGCGAGGCGCCGACGACGCGCGGCTTCGCCTCGATCCTGGCGCAGGGGTTGTCCGGCCTGACCGTCGAGCAGGTCCTCGCCGTCCCGACGGACTACCCGCTGACCATCGGGCTGTCCGAAGCGGTCAGCCCCCTGCGGATCCGCGGCATGGTGGGCATGCTCGGACGCGTCCAGCGGCAGGTGCAGGCGGCGGTCGCGTAGACGCGACCCACTGACGGACAGGAGGCGCGGTGCCAGCTGGCACCGCGCCTCCTGTCCGTTGCTCGTTTCGGATGAATGCGGTCCTCTGGCATTTCAGTCGCCGGCCGTGACAGGATGGGCCGGTCAGCACCATGGGGGGAATTGACGATGGCGAAGATCCACGGGAACGATCCGACCGGCTACTCGTACAGCGCGGCGGACACGCTCAAATCGGCTTCGACGGCGCTCGCGTCGTCGATCGGCGGCCAGTCCGGATCGCGGTCGTCGTCGGTGACGACCGCGAGTGCGGAGTTCCGGGGGTACTTCTCCGAGGTCTTCGCGGACAACGCCGACATCGGTGCGCGCAGCGCGACGAAGCTCGTCGAGTCGTTGCAGAGCCTGTCGGGCTTCGTGCAGGAACTCCGCGACGCCGCGAAGGACGAGGACGACCGGCGGAAGCAGGCGAAGGCGTGGGACGCCCGCAAGCGTGAACGCGAGGAGAACTTCTTCGTCGGCGCCGGACACGAGATCTCGACGTGGTTCGGCGGCGGTGACGACCCGAAGCCCCCGGAGCCGGAACCGGAGCCGCGTCTGCAGGCGGACGAGGTCAGCGTCAAGGGACGGGAGATCCCCGCGGGTGGTGGGACCAGCGGTGGGACGTCGTCGGCCGTCCCCGCAGACCTCCGCTCCTTCGAGGCGAACACCCGCACGCTCGACTCCGACCTGTCGGGTGCCGTCTCCACGTTCCGCAACGCCCTGAGCGACTACGAGGCCGAGTGCAACCCCTGCTGGGGCACCCTGAACGCCCAGTCGCTGCTGACCGCCGTCAACGACTGGCTCACCGCGAACGGGCAGGACGCCGACTGGGCGGGCACCGTCGCCGCGCAGTTCGAGGCCGCCGGTGGTGGTGCCGGGCCCGCAACGCTGTCGGACGCGGCGATCGCGGCGGCCCTGTCCGCGGCGGGCATCGACGCCGGACGTGACGACTTCACCATCGGACCGTTCTCGGCGATGGGGACGCCCCCGACGAACGGGTTCGCCGACGATCCCGTCAACACCGCCACGGGCAACTTCCTGGAGCCCGAGACCGACCTGTCGTTCGCCGGGCAGGCGGCGTCGCTCCGGCTCACCCGGATGTACAACTCGCTCGACGACCGTTCCGGGGCGTTCGGGCTCGGGTGGTCCTCGATCCTCGACACCCGGCTGGAGATCACCGACGACGCCGCGTCGGTCGTGCTCGACGACGGCCGGCAGGTCGACTTCCCGCGGCAGGGCGACGGCTGGGACCGGGCGGTCGGCGAAGACCTGTGGCTCCGGGCTGAGGATGACGCCCTCGTCGTCCACGACAACGCAGGCGGTCGCTGGGCGTTCACGCGGTCCGGACTGTGGTCGAGCTGCGGTCGCGGAGCCGGCACCACCGTGACCGTGCGGCGTGACGAGCAGGACCGCATCACGCGCCTGTCGCACGTGTTCGGACGGTTCATCGACGTCGAGTACGCGGGCGACCGCGTGGCGTCGACGACCGCCTCGGACGGACGCCGCGTGGAGTACCACTACGACGATGCTCGTCGACTCATCCGTGCGACGGACGCCGTCGGCAGTCGTCGGTACCGCTGGAACGACGGCGGGCTGATCGACCGCGTGACCGCTGCGACGGGTGTGGTCGAGTGCGAGAACACCTACGACGACCGCGGCCGCGTCGTCGAGCAGCGCACGCCGTTCGGGCGGCGCGTGCGGTTCGCGTACCTGCCGGGCCGCGTCACCTCGGTCTCCGACGTCGACGGGGACCACACGAACACGTGGATCGCCGACCGGAAGGGTCGGGTCGTCGGGATCATCGACACCGACGGGCAGCGCCAGTCGATGTCGTACGACCCGCACGGCAACCTCGTCTCGGTGACCGAGCGCGATGGTCAGGTGACCGTCCACGGGTACGACGAGCGGGGACGGCGCGTCCGGACCGTGACGCCGGAGGGCGCCGACCTGACCTTCGGGTACGACGAACAGGACCGCATGACCACGGTGGTCACCGCGAACGGCGGGGTCGTCGAGTACGAGTACGCGGGCGACGACCGGAACCCCTCCGTCGTCATCGACCCTGTCGGCGGTCGCACGCTGCTCGAGTGGCGGGACGGTCTGCTCGTGGGGACGACCGATCCGATGGGCGTCGTCGTCTCCTTCCACCACGATGCGTCCGGTGAGCTCATCGGGGTCGAGAACGCCGTCGGCGACACCGCGCAGTTGGTCCGCGACCCCGGCGGCAGGATCATCGAGGCGGTCACACCGCTCGGCAACCGGACCCGGTACCGCTACGACGCCGCCGGACTGCTCACCGCGCGTGAGGACCCGGACGGCGGGCTGTGGCGGTTCGAGCACGGCGACGGCGGTCGGGTCACGGCGACGATCGATCCGACCGGTGCCCGCACCGAGGTCACCTACGGCCAGCACGGCGAGATCGTGTCCACCACGGATCCCCTCGGTCGCGTCGTGACGAAGGACTTCGACGCCTTCGGCAACGTGTCGAGGATGACCCTGCCCGACGGTGCCGAGTGGGCGTTCGTGCACGACGCGCTCTCGCGGCTCGAAGCCGTGGTCGACCCGGCCGGCGGCACCTGGAAGCGGGAGTACGACGCGGTCGGAGCCCTCGGTGCCACGGTCGACCCGACCGGTGTCCGCACCGAGGTGCGTCGCTCGCGCGCGGACGGCGTCTCCACGGTTCGCGACGCCTTCGACGCCGTTTCCGTGACGACCGATGAGTTCGGGCGTCCGACCCGGCTCGAGCACGCGGACACGTCCGCCGAACTCACGACGTACGACGCCTGCGGCCGCCCGGTCGAGCTCGTCGACGCGGACGGAGGCCTCACCCGGATCGAACGTGACCTCGCCGGACGCGTCGTCGCCGTCACCACCCGAGCGGGCCGAACCACCCGGTACGAGTACGACGCGTGCGGTCGCCCGGTCAGCGCGATCGACCCGGCCGGCGCACGCACCACGCTGACCTACGACGCCGATTCGCGGGTCGTCGCGCGCACCCTGCCGACCGGCGAGGTCGCCCGGACCGAGTACGACCGACAGGGTCGGGTCGTCCACGCCGACGTCCCCGGAGTCGGCACCGCGCGGTACCGGTACGACCGCGTGGGTCGGGTCGTGTCGGCGCGCGACACCCGTTTCGGCCAGCGGACCTTCCGCTACGACGCCGCCGGACAACTCGTCGCCGCGGTGAACGGGCTCGGCGGCACCACCCGGTACGAGTACGACCAGCGTGGGCGCCTCGTCCGCACCGTCGATCCGCTGGGTGGGGTGACCGTCCGCACGTACACGCAGCTCGACAAGGTGGCCTCGTCCACGGATCAGCTCGGGCGCACGACGACGGCGACCTACGACGCGGCCGGGCGCCAGCGCACCCAGACGGACCCGGACGGCAGCGTCCTGCGGTGGGAGTACGACGCAGCCGGTCGGGAATCCGCGCAGTACGCCGGCGATCGGCTGATCGGCCGCATCGACCGCGATGTCCGCGCCCGCACCGTGACGATCACCGACGAGACCCGTCCGGACTCCCCCACCGCCCACGTCCTCGAGTTCAGCCGACTCGGGCAGCTCGTCCGCCGCTCAACCGGCGCGCGCGAAACGCGGTGGACCCACGATGCCGACGGGCTCCGCACCTCGGTGCAGTCTCCCGACCGGTCCACGACCCGGTACGAGCACGACGCCACCGGACGGGTCGTCCGCGTCGACCACTCGGTCTTCGGCGAGGTCCGGTACGAGCACGACGCGGCGGGGCGGCTCCTGCAGGCCCGCGCCGGCGATCAGCTGCAGACCTGGGAGTACGCGAACGGACACGTGGTCCGGCACGCGCGCATCGACGCGGACGGCACGCACGCCAGCACGATCGAACGCGACGCCGACGGGCGCATCACCCGGGTCGACGGACCCGGTGGGAGCACCACCTACGAGCACGACGATGCCGCGCAGCTGGTGGCGTCCGTCCAGGGCGCCCATCGCACGGACTGGGTCTACGACGCCGCTGGTCGTCTGGTCGAGGAACGCACGGACTCCTTCGCTCGACGGTTCCGGCACGACGCCGCCGGTCAGCTGATCCGCGTCGACGCCGCGGACGGGTCGCCCGAGGTGGAGTACGCGTACGACGGCGCCGGTCGTCGCATCCGGGCGGTCCGGCCCGGGAACGGCACGACCGGCTACGGCTGGAGCCCCCAGGGGCGCCTGACGAGCGTGACCGAGACCACCGCGGCAGGCAGCACCACGACCGACCTGCACGTCGACGCCCTCGGCGAACTCGCCGGTGTCGACGGCGTCCCGCTCGACTGGGACACCGCCGCGTTCGCACCGACGCTCCTGGCCGTCGGTGACGAGCCGGTGCTCCGCGCTCCCGGCGGCCTGATCGGGGTGGACGACCGCTGGATCGCCAGCGGTCGGCGCACCACGAGGGCAGCCGACGATGCCGACCCGTGGCAGACGCTCGTCGACCTCGGCGGCTCCGGCCTGCCGGGCGGGGTCGCCCTCGGCGCCGACGGTTCGCTGCAGGTCGCCGGCCTGGAGTGGATGGGTGCTCGCGCCTACGACTCGTCGACGCGCGGCTTCCTGTCCGTCGACCCGATCAGCGCGCCCGCCGGAGCAGCCTGGGCCGGCAACCCGTACTCGTTCGCCGGCAACGACCCACTGCACGCCATCGATCCGCTCGGTCTCGCGCCCGTCACCGACGCGGAGCTGGAGGCCTACGCGGCAGCCGAACAGGGTCCGCTCGCCCGGGCCGCTGCAGCCACCGGTGACTGGTTCGCGGACAACTGGGAGTACGTCGCCGGCGGTGCCATGGTCGTCGCGGGCGGGGTGCTCGTCGCCACCGGCGTCGGCGGTCCGGTCGGCATGATGCTCATCAGCGCCGGTGCCGACACCATCATCCAGAAGGCCACGACCGGCGAGGTGAACTGGGGCCAGGTCGCCGTCAGCGGGGCCTTCGGTGCGGTCGGCGGAGGTGCCGGTGCCCTGATCGGGAAGCACCTGCTCGGCAACGCCGCAGAGGGCGCGGTCGAGAACGTCGCCAACTACGCGGTGAGTGGCCAGCCGGTGACCCCCGGTGGCCTGCTCCGGAACGCTGCCGAGGGTGCGGCGACGTCGGCGGCCACCGGCGGCACGATGTCGAAGGTGCACCTGCCGACCGCGGTGAACAAGTTGGACGACCTCGCGCCGACCCCGCCTGTCAACGTCCTCCCATCGAGCGGGAAGACGTTCGTCGTGACGCCACAGGGGACGGCCTACGACATCCCTGCTGGTTGGGACATCGGACCGGCTCGGACCAACCGAGGGCTCGTTGCGCAAGATCCTGCTTCTGCAGCGAACCCGGGCATGCACGACGATGCCAACATGATCAGGGTGATGGATCCCACCGAACGGTATCCGAACGGCTACAGCCGTTACAGCAACGACTACGGGCAATGGCTCGATCCCCGAACGGGGAAGCCCGGCTCAAAGCCGGACAGCCATGTTCCCAGTGAGCACCAGGGAGAGTACCTCGGATGGCCGAACTGACCGCAGATGACGTTCACCTCGCACTCGTCGGCGAGACTGTCGACCTCATCTGGATCGACTTCAGGCTCACCCTCGCGTTCTCGAACCGGAGCATGGTCTCGTTCGAGACCACCTTCGCGATCAGGGATACGGATGGTGTGACGGTCTCGGTGGATCCGGAAGACAAGGATTCCCTGCTCCCCGCTCTCCATCTCCACACACAGAACGTCACGGGAGCTCGGATCGACGAAAGTGCGCTCGAAATCACATTCTCATCGGGAACGACTCTTCGAGCAGAACCGGACGACGATTACGAATCGTGGCATTACTCCGGCCCTGAGACGCCGCCGGTCAGAGCGACCGCTCTCGGAGGTGGCAACCTGTTCATCTCGATACCTGGTGACGGCACTCCGATCGAGCACGGTTGAGCTGAGCTGACGATGGCCGCGCAGCCAGATGCCTCGACCAGACGAGGTCCGGAACCGACACAACCCATCGTCGGCGGAGATCCGACGGTGACGGACGCGCCCCCGGACATCTCGGTCCACCATCTCCGAGCGGTCACCAACAGAACGACTGTGGACCTGCCAGACCGTGTCGTCGATGTCCTCGCCGCAGTGGGATCGGACGCGCAGGTGCTCGTCTCCGACGTGTCCGCACGCTCGTTCGCAGCGGTCATCCGGCGGACCTACTCGAAGCAGGAGCCGAACCTCGTACCGTTCGTCGACCCACTCGAAGCCCTCGGGGACGAGCTCGTCCTGATCTGTCAGGTCGAGCACGGCGATGAACTCGTGACGGTCGTGTTGCGCGCGACGGACCGAACGCTCGTGGCTGCCACGGCGATCGACCGCTCCGTCGGACTCGTCCACATCACCGTCCAGGAACTGTGCACGCGCCTGCGCGCATCAGACGCCCCGGGGGTGGAACTGGCGCTCGAGGTGGCATCGCAGTGTCCGGCCGAGGAACGGGTCCGCATCTTCGAACAGGGCGCCCTTTCGACGGCACGGACCTTCCTGACGAAGTACACGATGGCGGCCAAGAGTGGCTCCGACGTCCGCGGGCTCGACGAGTTCGCCCGTGTGCTCGCACCGCTCGGCGACGAGCAGCCGGGGCTCTCCACCGTGCAGGCTGACACCGCAGTCGCGATCATCGCGTTCACGCCGGGCAGGACCGACGTCCTCGCTGCCATGAGCGTGGGCGGCTTCTCGCCACAGGTCGAGACAACAGAGGAGACCGGATGACCACGACGTTGCCGAACGACCTGGGGATGGTCACCTACCGGATCCCCGCTGCTCGCATCGTGCTGCCCGATCTGGTGCAGTTCTTCTCAGAACTCGATTCACCCGAGCTCGTCTGGGTCCTCACGACCCTGTACGCCGTCACGTCCCCTGACAAGCCGGTCCAAGCGCTCCCACTCGAACGCCGCGTCGACGCGGCGGCGGAACCCGGGCTCATCCTGAGCCATGCCGAGGCGATGGAGATCGCTGACAGCATGCGGCAGCTCATCGACGGCGAGTTCCTCGGGTACCTTCCTGGCACGGACCTGACCGACGAGACGAACCTGGTCGTCCGCATCGACGCATTCGACAGCGGCGAATGGACGGTGACGGTCCGACCGCCGCTCACGACGATGAGCGATGCCTTCGACCGGGCGCACGGCCCAGCGCAGCCCGGCCGACCGGCGACCCGTCTCGAGGAGTTCGGGCGAGGCCAGCAAACGACGATCTAGATGCTCGCTTCGTAGCCGTCCCACTGCGCGCCGGAGGTCTCAGCGGTGATCCCTTCGAAGAACCGCACCGCCTCGCCGAGTCGGGTGTCGTCGACGAGCACGTTCTGCTGATCGGCGGCGACGTACCACTCCGCACCCGACGGCTTGACTGCGACGTTCCACCCGGTGGCGGCGATCCGCGCGGAGGCAGCCCTGGCGGACACTTCGTCCGGGAAGTACACGAAGTGCACCCAGTCGCGCGGCTCCGACAGGTCGCCGCCCCGCAGCACGATCTGCTGCAGCACGGGGTTCATCGGCAACGAGGGCTCGGACTCGGGGCGCTTGCGGAACGGCCACATGGGTCGAGTGTCGCAGACGGCACCACCGACAGACGGGAGGCGCGGTGCCAGCTGGCACCGCGCCTCCCGTCCGCTTTTCGGTCACGTCTACCGCGCGCTGGCCGCGCCGCGCCGCTGGACCACCTCGGTGAGCCACGCGAGGATCCGGGCGTCGTGTCTACGGCGGAGATGCTCAGGCGACCGGTGCCTCGTGGTCGCCCCCCTGGTTCTGTTGCCAACTACCGCGACGTCGCAGGACTACCGTCAGGGAAGACCGAGCCCGACTACAGCGTGAACTCGGGGCAGTTCCTGCTCGAAGGTACGTTGCGCGCCCCCTCCCGAACGGCATCGAGAAGGGCGCGATCCAGCTCGATCGCGTCAGCGGCATCAATCCGGAGTTCTGACATGCAAGAAGTCTTCTTTCTCTCGTCCATGGACAGCAAGCGGTTCTCGTCCGTCTTCCGGTGCGAAGTGGAACGACCGATCGAGCTCCCGAACGGTCACCATGCGCTGATGGTCAGCTGCGATCCGCCGCTGAACGGTCAGGAGCTCGGCCACCCGCTGGGCGTCGGGGAGCTGTTGCTCTGGAGTCGCTTCGAAGACGAAGACCTCTGGACCTTCCCCGCCTTCCCGCACTTCGTGCAGATCTGTCTCCCTGACGTCGATCTGCCTGTCCATGCCATGACTCCGAGCATCGCATGGGGCGAGATCTACAAGACCGAGGCAGACGCGCACGCCCACGAGATGAGCGCTCGCCCGCGCTCCTCGACGAAGTGATCGATCTGGACGGCAAGCTCCGGCAGACTCGCGAACCGCCCGACGAGGCAGCGGGAAGCGATCCGTGAGAGCGAGCACATGAAGACCGTGTCGTTCCGCAGGAGATCAGGCCGCCCGGCACTCAACCTCAGCCACGCCGAGGCGACGGACATCGCCGGCAGCATCTGGCAGCTCATCGACGACGAGTTCCTCGAACGGAACGATCGCCGGACCACCCGCTTCGTGAGCAGGAATGGTCGGGTGTCGGACGGCGACCCGACCATTTCTGCTCACCAAGCGACCGAACGGACGCATCGACAGACAGGAGGCGCGGTGCCAGCTGGCACCGCGCCTCCCGTCCGCCCTTCGGTCGCGTCTACCGCGCGCTGGTCGCGCCCCGCCGCTGGACCACCTCGGTCAGCCACGCGAGGATCCGGGCGTCGAACCAGTCGGCGTCGTGGTTCCAGAGCTTGGTGTGCCGGGCCGTGGTCTGGATCTCGAGCCGCACCAGGTCAGGCCGTGCGCGGGCGAGGTCGTGCGAGGCCGAGGACGGCACGAACCCGTCGTCGTCGCTGTGCAGCAGCAGGATCGGCACCGTGAGCTCGTCGGCGCGGGTGACCATGTCGAGCTCGCGCAGGTCGACGGGCCGCTGCAGCCCGGCCAACCGGTAGAGCACCGGCGTGCGGAGCAGGCGCTGTGCGACCTTGCGGACCGGACGGGGCAGGCGCAGGAGCTGGCTCTGCGACTTCAGCACCGCGTGCCAGTCGACCACCGGGGACTCGAGCACCACCCCGTCGACCAAGCCGGCGAAACGTGAACGGAGCAGGGTCTGCAGCACGACGGCACCGCCCATCGACCAGCCCATCAGCACGACGCTCTGGGCCCGGTGCGCCGTGAGCCAGCGGAGGACGGAGTCGACGTCCTCCCACTCGGTGCTGCCGAGGCCGTAGCGACCGTCGACGCTCGGCGGGGCGACGCCGTCGTTGCGCCACGAGGCGAGGACGACCGAGTACCCGGCGGCGCGGAAGACAGGGACGGCGCGGATGGTCTCGGCTCGGGTGACGCCTCGGCCGTGCACCAGGACGGCCCACGGGGCGTCCGGGTCGTCGGCGCGGACGACCCACGCGGGCGCCGGGCCGTTCGGGGTGGGGATGTCGACATCCTCGACGGGCACATCGAGTTCTCCGGGCGTCAGGTAGAACCAGCCACCCCAGCGTCCGCGACGAGCGGCGGTCGGGTCGCCGGCGTCGATCGCGATGATGCGGCGCGTGACGGTGGTGTCGGTGGTGCCGAGCACTTCGCCGACGCGCATGTGGCCGGTGCCGCCCCCGAACCAGAGCGAGTAGCGGCCCTGCAACTCGGTGTCGGCGGTGCGCTCGATCGTGACGGTCTTCCGGACCGGGTCGACGGCGTGGATCGGGACGCGTTCGTTGCGCTTGCGGTCGGGGGTGACGACGGCGCGGGCGACGGCGGCGACGAAGCCACCGATGACGGCCATCCCCACCGCGGCTGCTGCCAGACCGGCGCCGAGTGCGATGAACCCGGCCGATCGTGCGGTCTCCTGGACGACGTCCTCGGCGGGTCGCGCGGATCGGGACATGGCCCGGAGCCTAGTCTGCATGTGTGTCCGAAACCCGAGAGCCCGACGCCTTCGCGCGGCTCCGCGCGTTCGTGTCCGGCGGCAGCGGCCGTGCCGAGACCACCGTCACCGAGATCCCCTCGCCGACCCGGATCGCACCGTTCTCGATCGCCCTTGCGGCGGACGTGTCCGGCACCGCGCACGGCGTCGAGTCGGACCTGGGCACCGGCCGGTTCATCGCCCTGTACGACCCGGAAGAACCCGAGGGCTGGGGCGGCGCGTTCCGGGTCGTCTCGTTCGCGCAGGCGCCGCTCGAGCCGGAGATCGGTGTCGACGAGTTCGTCGCCGACGTGACCTGGAGCTGGCTCGTCGACGCGCTCGAGTCGCACGGTGCGACGTACGACCACGCCTCGGGCACGGCCACCAAGATCATCTCGCGCGGCTACGGCGACCTCGCTGCACAGGGCGACGGCGCCCAGCTCGAGCTCCGCGCATCGTGGACACCACGCGGCGACGACCTCACCGCACACGTCCGGGCCTGGCAGGACATCGTCGCCATGCTCGCCGGTCTGCCGCCCGCATCGGACGGCGTGACCCTGCTGGCCCCGAGGAGGCTCGCCAAGTGACCGACCCCGCTCCCCAGGCCGCCGCTGGATCGACCGGCCCGGCCGCGCCCGCAGCCACAGGTGCCGGCTCGACTGCTGCCGCTGCCGCTGCCGGCCCGACTGCTGCCGCCGCCAGCCCGGCCTTCGAGGCGTCGCACGACGCCGTCAAGGTCATCGACACCCGCGAGGACTACCTCGCGGCGGTCGCCGCGATCGCCGCCGGCCACGGCCCCGTCGCGGTCGACGCCGAACGCGCCAGCGGCTACCGGTACTCGCAGCGCGCCTACCTGATCCAGGTGTTCCGCCGCGGTGCCGGTGCGTTCCTGTTCGACCCGATCCCGATCGGCGACTTCTCCGAGCTGCAGGCGGCCATCGTCGACGAGGAGTGGCTGTTCCACGCCGCCTCGCAGGACCTGCCGTGCCTGCAGGAGGTCGGGCTCGTCCCGACCCGCATCTTCGACACCGAGCTCGGCGCCCGCATCGCCGGGTTCCCCCGTGTCGGCCTCGGCGCCGTCGTCGAGCAGCTGCTCGGCATCACGCTGGCGAAGGCGCACTCGGCCGCCGACTGGTCGACCCGTCCCCTGCCGCAGTCGTGGCTCGTCTACGCGTCGCTCGACGTCGAGCTGCTGCCCGACCTCCGCGACGCCCTCGCCGAGAAGCTCGACGAGGCGGGCAAGACCCGGATCGCCCAGGAGGAGTTCGACGCGGTCCTGCACCGCGCGCCGAAGCCCGCCCGTGCGGAGCCCTGGCGTCGACTGTCCGGCATGCACGCGCTCCGTGGTGCCCGGGCGCTGGCGATCGCCCGGTCGCTCTGGCTCGCCCGTGACGAGTACGCCCGACAGGCGGACATCGCCCCCGGGCGCACGATCCCCGACTCGGCGATCGTCGCCGCCGCGGCCGCCGCACCCGAGTCCCGCGCCGAACTCGGTGCGCTGAAGACCTTCACGGGCCGCGCCAGCCGTTCCGAGCTCGACCGCTGGTGGGCCGCCGTCGACGAAGGCCGCACCACCGAGGACCTCCCCCGTCTCCGCGGTGCCGGCGAGGCCACGCTGCCCCCGCCCCGCGCCTGGGCCGACCGCAACCCGGCTGCCGACCGCCGGTACAAGGCCGCGCGCGCAGCGGTGATGAAGCGTGCCGAGGAGCTCGACATCCCGCTCGAGAACCTGCTCACACCGGAGACGCTCCGGCTCGTGTCGTGGGCCCCGCCGTCGCCGCCGTCGACCGAGCTGGTCGGCGCCGCCCTCGCCGAGCACGACGCCCGCCCGTGGCAGGTCGAGGAACTCGCGTCGATCATCGCGTCCGCCTTTGTGGCTGCTGCACAGCGGCCCGCGGCGACGGGCGACGACGAGTCGTAGGAACTGCCCAACCGGCATGCGGCCGCCCAGGCTGGGGGCATAGCGTCGGGAGGGTCGCCGGGCGAGGCCCGGCCAGGCCGGAGCGACCTGCGTTCCGGCCCGATCGAAGAGGATCTGGGAGGCCCGGATTGCCAAAGGCATCAGACGTCGTGTTCGTGGACGGCGTTCGCACACCGTTCGGACGAGCCGGCGAGAAGGGGGTGTTCTGGAAGACCCGGTCCGACGACCTCGCGGTGCACGCGATGCGCGGACTGCTCGACCGGAACGCCTTCGACACCGCAGCCGTGGACGACGTCGCCGTCGCGGCGACCACGCAGCAGGGTGACCAGGGGCTGACGCTCGGCCGCACGGTCGGCATGCTCGCGGGTCTGCCGAAGTCGGTGCCCGGCTACGCGATCGACCGCATGTGCGCCGGTGCCATGACGAGCGTCACGACGCTCGCGGGTGCCATCGCCTTCGGCGCCGCCGACATCGCGATCGCCGGTGGCGTCGAGCACATGGGGCGTCACCCGATGGGCTTCAACGCCGACCCGAACCCGCGCTTCGTCGCGGAGCGCATGGTCTCGAGCGACGCCCTCGTCATGGGCGCCACCGCCGAGCGCCTGCACGACCGCTTCCCCGCGATCACGAAGGACCGCACGGACGCCTACGCCGTCCAGTCCCAGCAGCGCTACGCCGCCGCCTGGGCGAACGGCAAGCTCCAGCCCGACCTGATCCCGGTCGAGGTCAACAAGGGCGACGGCTGGGACGTCGTCAGCACCGACGAGCCGCCGCGGCCGGGGACCACCCTGGAGGCGCTGGCCGCGTTGAAGACGCCGTTCCGGCCCCACGGACGGGTCACCGCCGGCAACGCCGCCGGTCTGAACGACGGTGCCACCATGAGCCTGCTCGCGTCCGAGGACGGCGCGAAGCAGCACGGACTGTCGACGAAGATGCGCATGGTCTCGTTCGCCTTCGCCGGCGTCGAGCCCGAGGTCATGGGCGTCGGCCCCGTCCCCGCCACCGACAAGGCCCTGTCGAAGGCAGGCCTGTCGATCGACGACATCGGCCTGTTCGAGATCAACGAGGCGTTCGGCGTCCAGGTGCTCGCGTTCCTCGACAACTACGGCATCGCCCAGGACTCCCCGAACGTGAACGCGTGGGGCGGCGCGATCGCCGTCGGCCACCCGCTGGCGTCGAGCGGCGTCCGCCTGATGAACCAGCTCGCCGCGCAGTTCGCGGAGCGCCCGGACGTCAAGTACGGCATCACCACGATGTGCATCGGGCTCGGCCAGGGCGGCACCGTCATCTGGGAGAACCCGCACCACAGCAAGTCGGCCGAGCGTTCGGCTCGGAAGGGGGCGTGACCATGACCATCGTCGACAACGACCGACTGGCCGAACTCAGCGAGGACGAGGTCGTCACGCACTCGTTCGTCAAGCACGTCACGATGCCCTCCGGTGGCACGCTGGCGCTCATCACGCTCGACAACGGCAAGGACTACAAGCGGCCGAACACCCTCGGGCCCCGCACGCTCCGGGAGCTGGCCGGCGTGCTCGACACCCTGAAGACCGAGGCGTCCGCCGGCACGATCCAGGGCGTGGCGATCACCGGCAAGGAGTACTGCTTCGCCGCCGGGGCCGACCTGTCCCAGGCCGCCGCGGTGCCCTCGCGCGAGGCCGCGCACGACCTCGCCGCCCTCGGGCACGCCACGCTCCGCAAGTTCGCCGACCTCGGGGTGCCGTCGTTCGCGTTCGTGAACACCCTGGCGCTCGGCGGTGGGCTCGAGATCGCCCTGCACTGCACCTACCGGGCGTTCTCGTCCGCCGCGCAGGGCATCGGGCTCCCCGAGGTGTTCCTCGGCATCATCCCCGGCTGGGGCGGCGCGACGCTGCTCCCCCGCCTGATCGGGCCGGAGCGCGCGCTCCGCGTCATCGTCGAGAACCCGCTCAAGAACAACCGCCTGATGGACGGCCCGGCCGCGGTCGAGATCGGCATCGGTGACGTCCTCGTCCCGTCGGTGACGTTCCTGCCCTCCGCGGTCGCCTGGGCCGACGGCGTCATCACCGGTGCGACCAAGGTGGTGCGGAAGAACGAGCCGGGCATGCTCGAGAAGGCCGCCTGGGGCACCGTCGTCAAGGTCGCCCGCGGACAGGTCGCGTCGAAGATCGGCACCGTGCCGAAGTCGCCGTTCCGCGCGCTCGACCTCGTCGCCGCCGCCAAGTCGGGTTCGCTCGACGAACGCTTCGCCGACGAGGACGAGGCCCTCGCCGACCTCATCTCGGGTGACCAGTTCGCCGCGTCGATGTACGCGTTCGACCTCGTGCAGAAGCGTGCGAAGAAGCCCGTCGGCGCTCCCGAGGGCGTCGACGCGAAGAAGATCACGAAGGTCGGCGTCCTCGGCGCCGGGCTGATGGCGTCGCAGTTCGCGCTGCTCTTCGCCCGGCGCCTCGGGGTCCCCGTCGTCATCACCGACGTCGACCAGTCCCGCGTCGACGCCGGCGTCGAACGGATCCGCGGCGAGGTCGCGAAGCTGCTCGACAAGGGCCGGATCTCCCCCGACGACGCGAACCGCATCACCGCGCTCGTCAGCGGGTCGGTGTCCTACGACGCCTTCGCCGACGCGGACTGGGTGATCGAGGCCGTCTTCGAGGAGATGACCGTCAAACAAGAGGTCTTCCGGAAGATCGAGCAGGTCATCGCCCCGGACGCCATCCTCGCCACGAACACGTCGTCGCTCTCCGTCGACGAGATGGCGTCGGTCCTCACCAACCCGGAGCGACTCGTCGGCTTCCACTTCTTCAACCCGGTCGCGGTGATGCCGTTGCTCGAGGTGGTGCGCGCGGCGAAGACCTCGGACGAGGCCCTCGTCACCGCACTCGCCGTCGCGAAGACCCTGAAGAAGACCGCGATCATCACCGCGGACCAGCCGGGCTTCGTCGTGAACCGCGTGCTCGCACGGGTGCTCGGCGAGGCGATGCGCGGCGTCGAGGAAGGGACCTCGTTCGACACCGTCGCACAGGGTGCCGCGCCCCTCGGACTGCCGATGTCGCCGTTCGAGCTGCTGGAGCTCGTCGGCCTGCCGGTCGGCGCGCACGTGCTCGACTCGCACCACGCGGCCTGGCCGGAGCGCTTCTACCCCGGCGACGGGCTCAAGAAGATCGCCGAGCACGGGACGATCCTGACCCGCGACAAGAAGGGCAACGCGACCGGGTACGACCCCGCGGCCGTGAAGCTCGTCGCGCCGTCCAAGAAGGACGCGAAGCCGGTCGACGCCGCCGAGATGCAGCGCCGGTTCGAGGACGCCCTGGCCGACGAGCTGCACCGCATGCTCGAGGACAAGGTGGTCGAGCACGTCGAGGAGATCGACCTCGGGCTCATCCTCGGTGCGGGCTACCCGTTCCAGGCGGGTGGGATCAGCCCGTACCTCGACCGCAGTGGCGCTTCCGAGCGTGTCTTCGGCGCGACGTTCCACGCCCCGCGGATCGTCGGCCCCGCTTCCCGCTAGAGCGCAGTACGCAAAACACCGGTGTTCGCGCACCGAACACCCGCAAACCGCGGTGTGGAGCGCGAACACCGGTGTTTTGCTGACCGAACCCGACCGAAGCGGCCGAGCGCGGCGCGACTAGCGGTCCGAGGCGGCGGACTCACGGGAGCGGGCGGGCTTCGCCTGCGGCAGCTTCGTCCCGACGACCTGGTCGATGACGTCGCGGGCGATGGCCTGCGCCGTCAACCCGGCATCGGCGAGGATCTGCGACCGGGTCGCGTGGTCGATGAACGCGTCGGGCAGCCCGAGCTCGTTCACCCCGGTGTCGACCCCGGCGGCGCGCAGGTCCTGCCGCAGCCGGGTCCCGACGCCGCCGACCCGCACACCGTCCTCGATGGTGATCACGAGCCGGTGCGTCCGCGACAGCTCGATGAGCGACACCGGGATCGGCACCACCCAGCGCGGGTCCACGACGGTGACGCCGATGCCCTGCGCCTCGAGCAGCGCCGCGGCCTCGAGTGCCACCGGCACCATCGACCCGACGGCGACGAAGAGCACGTCCTCGACGTCGTCCGTGGCGGCGTGCAGCACGTCCACACCGTCGGAGAGACGACGGACCGCGGGGATGTCCGGTCCGACCTGCCCCTTCGACCACCGCAGCACGGTCGGGGCGTCGTCGACGGCGATCGCCTCGCGGAACTCCTCGCGCAGCGTCGCAGCATCGCGGGGCGCGGCGATCCGGATCCCCGGCACGACCTGCAGCAGCGCGAGGTCCCACATGCCGTGGTGCGAGGGGCCGTCCGGGCCGGTGATCCCGGCACGGTCGAGCACGAACGTCACGCCGGCCCGGTGCAGGGCGACGTCCATCAGCACCTGGTCGAACGCACGGTTCAGGAACGTCGCGTAGAGCGCCACGACCGGGTGGAGCCCGCCGTACGCCAGGCCCGCGGCGGTCGTCACGGCGTGCTGCTCGGCGATGCCGACGTCGTACACGCGGTCGGGGTGCTGCTCCTGGAACAGGTGGAGCCCGGTCGGCCGGAGCATCGCCGCCGTGATGGCGACGATCCGAGGGTCCGAGGCGCCGGCATCGGCCAGGGAAGACGCGAACACCGAGGTCCACGACGGGCCGGACGCGGCGTCGAGCGACTCCCCCGTCTCCGGGTCGATGTGCCCGACGGCGTGGAACTGGTCAGCCTGGTCGCGCAGGGCCGGCTCGAAGCCGTGGCCCTTCTCCGTGATGACGTGCACGATCACGGGAGCGCCGTACTCCTTGGCCTGCCGGAGCGCCGCTTCCATCGCCTGCTGGTCGTGCCCGTTCACCGGGCCGATGTACTTGATGTCGAGGTTCGAGTACAGCGCCTCGTTGTTGGTCAGCCGCGACAGGAAGCCGTGCAGGCCCCCGCGCATGCCCCGGTACACCGCACGACCCGGAGCACCGAACCGCGCCGCCACGGCCTGCGTGCCCTCGTACAGGGCCCGGTACTCGCGGCGTGTCCGCACGGAACTCAGGAACCGCGCCATGCCACCGATGGTCGGCGCGTACGAGCGGCCGTTGTCGTTCACGACGATGACCAGGCGCCGGTCGTTGTCGTCGGAGATGTTGTTGAGCGCCTCCCACGTCATCCCGCCGGTGAGCGCACCGTCACCGACGACCGCGACGACGGTGCGGTCGGTCTGCCCGGTCTGCCCGAACGCGCGGGAGATGCCGTCCGCCCAGGACAGCGACGACGACGCGTGCGAGGACTCGACGATGTCGTGCTCGGATTCGCTCCGCTGTGGGTAGCCGGCGATGCCGCCGCGTTCGCGCAGCTTCGAGAAGTCCTGGCGCCCGGTGACGAGCTTGTGCACGTACGACTGGTGTCCCGTGTCGAAGACGAACGGGTCCTTCGGCGAGTCGAACACGCGGTGCATCGCGAGCGTCAGCTCCACGACGCCCAGGTTCGGCCCGAGGTGCCCCCCGGTCTTCGCGACCTCGGCGACCAGGAAACGTCGGATCTCGGCGGCGAGGTCGGTCATCTGCGCGTCGGAGAGACGCTTCAGGTCGCGCGGCGACGTGATGCTGCTGAGCAGGCTCACGGGCGCTCCTTTCGTGGGGCTGTCGGCCCACTCTATTCTCGGGACCCGACAACCGACGGGAGGCCCGTGGCGGGTTCGCCACGGGCCTCCGGTCCGATCTGTAGTCGCGTCAGCGACCCGTGCGCACCTCGCTCAGACGAGCGAACGGAGCACGTACTGCAGGATGCCGCCGTTGCGGTAGTAGTCGGCTTCGCCCGGGGTGTCGATTCGGACGACCGCGTCGAACTCGATCGGCTGCTTGCCGGCGGGCGAGTGCTCGCTCGGCGTCGCGGTGACGTGCACGGTCTTCGGGGTGCGGCCCTCGTTCAGCTCGGTCAGCCCGGAGATCGAGACGACCTCGGTGCCGTCGAGGCCGAGGGACTCGACCGTCTCGCCCACCGGGAACTGCAGCGGGACGACACCCATGCCGATGAGGTTCGAGCGGTGGATCCGCTCGAAGCTCTCGGTGATGACCGCACGGACGCCGAGCAGGTTCGTGCCCTTGGCCGCCCAGTCACGCGACGAACCGGAGCCGTACTCCTTGCCACCGAAGATGACGAGCGGGATGCCCTGCTCCTGGTAGTGCTGCGAGGCGTCGTAGATGAACGACTGCTCGCCGTCCGGCGTCGTGAAGTCGCGGGTGTACCCGCCTTCGACGCCGTCGAGCAGCTGGTTGCGCAGGCGGATGTTCGCGAACGTGCCGCGGATCATGACCTCGTGGTTGCCGCGACGCGAGCCGTAGGAGTTGAAGTCCTTGCGGTCGACGCCGTGCTCGGCGAGGTACTGGCCGGCGGGGCTGTCGGCCTTGATCGAACCGGCCGGCGAGATGTGGTCGGTCGTGACCGAGTCGCCGAGCTTCGCGAGCACGCGGGCACCGGAGATGTCCGAGACCGCGTCGGGCTGCATCGTCATGCCCTCGAAGTACGGGGGCTTCCGGACGTAGGTCGACTCCTGGTCCCACTCGAAGGTGTCACCGGTCGGGGTCGGCAGGTTCTTCCAGCGGTCGTCACCCTCGAACACGGAGCCGTACTCGTGGGTGAACATCTCGGTGTCGATGGAGGTGTCGATGACCTGCTGCACCTCGGCCGCGTCGGGCCAGATGTCGGTCAGGTAGACGTCGTTGCCGTCCTGGTCCGTGCCCAGTGCGTCCTTGTCGAAGTCGAAGTGCATCGACCCGGCCAGGGCGTAGGCGATGACCAGCGGCGGCGACGCCAGGTAGTTCATCTTCACGTCGGGGTTGATGCGCCCCTCGAAGTTGCGGTTGCCGGAGAGCACCGCGGTGACGGCGAGGTCGTTGTCCTGCACGGCCTGCGAGATCTCCTCGGGCAGCGGGCCCGAGTTGCCGATGCAGGTGGTGCAGCCGTAGCCGACCGTGTAGAAGCCGAGCTGCTCGAGGTAGGTGGTGAGACCGGCCTTCTCGTAGTAGTCCGTGACGACCTTCGACCCGGGCGCGAGGGTGGTCTTCACCCAGGGCTTCGCGGTGAGGCCCTTCTGCGCGGCGTTCCGGGCGAGGATGCCGGCGGCCATCATGACCGACGGGTTCGACGTGTTGGTGCAGGACGTGATCGCGGCGATCGCGACGGCGCCGTGGTCGATCGTGAAGGGGTCACCGTCGGCGATGGCGACCGAGGTCGGCTTCGAGACGGTCCCGGGGGCGCTCGAGGCGTGCACGGGGACCTCGGAGCCGGGGGCGTCCTGCAGGTCGTCCACCGCGTGCTCGTCACCGGGGGCAGCGGCCACCGGGTCGGACGCCGGGAACGTGTCCGCGACGGCCTTGTCCTCTTCGCTGTGGTCGATGCTCGCGTAGTTGGCGAGGTCGACCTCGAACTGGCTCTTGGCGTTCGTCAGCTCGATGCGGTCCTGCGGACGCTTCGGGCCGGAGATCGACGGCACGACCGTGGACAGGTCGAGTTCCATGTACTCGGAGTAGTTCGGCTCGACCGAGGCGTCGTGCCACAGGCCCTGCGCCTTGGAGTACGCCTCCACCAGGGCGATCTGCGCCTCGTCGCGTCCGGTCAGGCGGAGGTAGTCGAGGGTGACGTCGTCGACCGGGAAGATCGCCGCCGTGGAGCCGAACTCCGGCGACATGTTGCCGATCGTGGCGCGGTTCGCGAGCGGGACGGCGCTGACGCCCTCGCCGTAGAACTCGACGAACTTGCCGACGACGCCGTGCTTGCGGAGCTCCTGGGTGATGGTGAGCACCACGTCGGTCGCGGTCACGCCGGCCGGGATCTCCCCGGAGAGCTTGAAGCCGACGACCTTCGGGATGAGCATCGAGACGGGCTGACCGAGCATCGCGGCCTCGGCCTCGATGCCGCCGACGCCCCAGCCGAGCACGCCGAGCCCGTTCACCATCGTGGTGTGCGAGTCCGTGCCGACCAGGGTGTCCGGGTACGCGTAGGTCTCGCCGTCGAAGTCACGCGTGTAGGTGACCTTCGCCAGGTACTCGATGTTGACCTGGTGGACGATGCCGGTGCCCGGCGGGACGACCTTGAAGTCCTCGAACGCGGTCTGGCCCCAGCGGAGGAACTGGTAGCGCTCACCGTTCCGCTCGTACTCGAGGTCGGTGTTGCGCTGGAGGGCGTCCGTGCTGCCGAACAGGTCGGCGATGACGGAGTGGTCGATGACCATCTCGGCCGGGGACAGCGGGTTGATCTTGTTCGGGTCGCCGCCGATGTCCGCCATGGCCTCGCGCATGGTGGCGAGGTCGACGATGCACGGCACACCCGTGAAGTCCTGCATGACGACGCGCGCCGGCGAGAACTGGATCTCGGTGTCGGGCTCCGCGTCGGGCTTCCAGGAGCCGAGCGCCCGGATCTGCCCCTCGGTGACGTTCTTGCCGTCCTCGGTGCGGAGGAGGTTCTCGAGCAGCACCTTCAGGCTGTAGGGCAACTTCTCGTGCCCGGGAACCGAGTCGATCCGGTGGATCGCGTAGTCGACACCCCCAACCGACAGTGTGTCCTTCGAGCCTAAGCTATTGACTGCAGCCACCGTGCCGCCTCCCTACTGATCGGTTTGCCCTCATCCTCGCGGGCCGTGGACCGTCCCACCAGCAAGGCAAACCTAATCCCGCGAGCACGAACGCGCCCGGCGAGAACTATCTCGATGTCGAGACAACTCTACACCGCGGGGACGTCGTCCCGTCGCACGAACACGGTGCGGACCAGCAGCCAGGTCACCCAGAGCACCGCAGCGTAGAGCGGGACACCGAGGACCAGCTTCACCGCGGCGAGGAGCTCGACCTGGGCCGTCACGTAGAGCGGGACCTCCACCGCGAGCCGGAGCGCGAACAGCCCGACCCAGATCCACGTGGCGACCGTCAGCACCCGGCGCTTCGCCGGGTCGGCCCGCCAGTCCACGTGCGAGCCGTCCTCGTTCGCCGGCAGCAGGAACCCGACGACGACGCCGATGAGCGGCCAGCGGATCGCCAGTGTGACGAGCAGCCCGACGAGCCAGACGGAGTTGATCACGATGCCGGGGATGAAGTTGCTCTCCGCCTTGCCCGTGATGAGCGCGAGGCCGGCCGAGACCGCAACACCGAGGATCCCCGCGAACGACATCGTCACCGACTGCCGTTGCACCAGGCGCAGCACCACGAAGACGAGACCGACGGCGACGGGGATCACGACGCTCGGCACGAGCTCCTTCGTGATCGCGTAGACCACCAGGAACGCCAGGCCGGGCAGCACCGACTCGGCGAGTCCGCGCACGCCGCCGACGGCACCGAGCAGGGCCCGGCCGGACGGCGCCTCGCCGGGCGCGACACGCGCGATGCCGGCGTTCTGCACGGCGTCGCGGAACTGCGCGGAGAACGACGGCGCCGCCGTCGGCTCAGCCGACGGCGTGACGGGGTCGGACCCGACCGTCTCGTGTCGTGGGGTGTCGTCGTGGTCCGGCATCGTGCCTCCAGGCGGGGTTGGTCGTCAGTCCGTCAGATCGCGGTCTGCGTCGACTTGGGCATGTGCAGCGGGATGAGGTCGCGCGGCGGCATCGGCGTCGTGCCGCGCACGACGACCACACTGCGGAACAGTTCCTCGATCTCGCTCGCGTCGTCGGGCTGCTCGGCGGCCTTGCCGGCGATGACACCGCGCAGGAACCAGCGCGGGCCGTCGACCCCGACGAAGCGGGCCGGACGGGAGCCGGCCGTACCGCCGTCGCCGTCCACGGCGACCGGGACGGACGCGCGGAGCTCGGGGCCGAACGGGCCGTCGACCTCGGTCACGACGCCACCCTGGCGCTCGATCTGCTCGGCGATCTGGGCGCGGATCTCGTGCCACAGGCCGGTGGACCGGGGCGCCGCGAACGGCTGGACCTGCAGCGTGGACTCGTCGTAGTCGAGCCCGACCGCGACGACGCGCTGCGAGCCCTCCTCGACCTCGAGGCGGAGGTGCAGGCCCTCGCGCGGGAGCACCTTCACCCCGCCCAGGTCGACGTACGGGCGGACCAGGTTCGCCTCGGTCTCGTCGTGGGGGCCGTTCTCGGCCCGGTCCTCCGGTGCGGACTTGTCCGTCGGGGCGACCGCGTCGACCTCGTCGAGGTCCGCGTCGGCGTCCGTCGCGATGTCGACCTCGGGGGACGTGTCCGCGACCTCGATGTCGTCGGCGACGGCGTCCGCCACCTCGACCTCGTCCTGCTTGCGTCGGCCGAACTTCATGCGCGCGTCCCTTCCTGAGCGTCTGCGGCGGCACCGGTCACGGCGTCGCTCCGGTCACCGTAGCCCGACGAGCCGAACCCGCCCTGTCCGCGGACGCTGTCCGGCAGCTCGTCGACACGGGTGTAGGTCACCTGCGGCACCGGCATCACGATCAGCTGTGCGATGCGGTCGCCGACGTGCACCTCGTACGGTTCCGTCTGGTCGGTGTTGAGCAGCGCGACCTTGATCTCACCGCGGTAGCCGGAGTCGACCGTGCCCGGGCTGTTCACGATCGTGATGCCGTGCTTCGCCGCCAGGCCGCTCCGCGGGACCACGAACGCGGCGTACCCCTCCGGCAGCGCGATCCGCAGCCCCGTCCCGGCCAGGCGTCGCTCGCCCGGCTGCAGCACGAAGGCCTCGGTGGAGACGAGATCGGCACCCGCGTCACCGGGGTGGGCGTGGCCGGGAGCGTGCTCCCCGGTCCAGAGGACGTCGACTGGTTCGGTCACGTGACGAGGGTAGTGCAGCCGTGACCGTTCCGTGACCTCGCTCGCTCGTGATCGAATGGACCCGTGACCCTGTACCGCGAACGACTCTGGGCCCCGCCCGCCCTCTACCTGGCGACGGCGCTCGTCATCCCCGCCACCCTGCTCGTCTTCCTCCCCATCAGCGTCCTGGCCGGCGTCCTCGTGGCGATCGGGATGGAGCTCGGGGTCCTGGTCCTCCTGTGGGCACTCGCACCCACCATCGAGGTCACCGACACGGAGTTCCGCGCGGGCAAGGCGCACCTCCCCCGCTCGCTCGTCGGCACGACCGAGGCGTTCGAGGGTGCGGCCGCCACCGAGCAGCGCGGCCCGGCGCTCGACGCCCGCGCCTGGACCCTCTTCCGCGGCTACGTCCGCGGGGTCGTCAAGGTCGAGGTGCGCGACGACGCCGACCCGACGCCCTACTGGCTGGTCAGCGTCCGGCACCCGGGCAAGGTCGTCGAGGCGCTGCGGTCCTGACGGACCACGACGGGCGGTCTGGAGGCCCGGCTCGCCCCCGCCCCGCCGCACACGACGAAGGCCCCGCATCCCTGGAGGATGCGGGGCCTTCGCTGATCGTTGCGTCGAGAGCGAAGCGGCTGTGCCCGCGAGAGCGAAGCGGCTGCGCCCGCGAGAGCGAAGCGGCTGTGCCTGCTAGAGCGAAGCGCACTCCGCGCAGACCGGTCCGAGCTTCGACTCGTGGTCGAGCTGGGAGCGGTGCTTCACGAGGAAGCACTCGACGCAGGTGAACTCATCGACCTGCGGGGGCAGCACCACGACGTCGAGGTCGACGTCGCTGAGGTCCTGCCCGGCGAGTTCGAAACTGCCGGGGTTGTCGGAATCATCGTCGACGACCCCCGACATCTTGTCGGGAACGCGCTCCTTGAGGGCCTCGATCGACTCCGAGTCGGAGTTGTCGTCGGTCTTCCGGGGGGCGTCGTAATCGGTGGCCATGCCCATCCATTTCTCGTATCGAGAGGTCGTCGCCGGGTGATCGGCGGCGACAGTTTGCACCACGCCCCGCCAGAGCGCAAACCGAGTGCTGCGGCGGGTCGTGCTGGCGGTGCAACCCGTGACCTGGACCGGACATTCCCGACACCCGTTGCCGGGGCGTCCGGGTCAAGAGATCGCCCTCCGGATGTCCGCGGCACGCCCGTGCGCCTCCGCGGAAACGGTCCGTCCTCCCTGCATACTCACGGGGTACGACAGCAGGACCGTACGCGACGCTGGGAAGGCGGAACCATGCAAGACGTGAGAGTCATCGGAGTCGAGTCCGGCGCACTCATCCTGGCGACCGACGGCGGCACCGAGTTCCGGTTGCCCGTCTCGTCGTCGCTGGCGGGTCAGGTGCGCCAGGCGAACCCGGACGCCGGTCCGCAGAAGCGGGTCTCCCCCAAGGACGTGCAGGCACGGATCCGCGGTGGCGCCGACGCCGCCGACGTGGCCGCCGCGCTCGACGTCGACGTCGAGTACGTCCGCCGCTTCGAGGGCCCGGTCCTCGCCGAGCGCGCCTTCATCCTCGACGCCTCGCACCGCGTCCCCGTCACCCCGGTCGACGACGAGTCCCCCGACACCTTCGGCCCCGCGATCTCCGCGAAGCTCGAGGCCGGCGAGGCCACCGCGATCTCGTGGGGCTCCTGGAAGCACCCGGAGAGCGGCTGGCAGGTCCGCGTCCGCTACACCGCGGGCGAGGTCGAGCACGACGCCCAGTGGCGCTTCGACCCGAAGACCTCGACCCTCGCGCCGGACAACGGTGACGCGCACCGTCTGTCGCACACCGACGACGAGGGCATCGCCCCGCGCCTGCGTGCGGTCGAGTTCGAGCAGCAGGACGACGACGGTACCCGCTTCGACTCCGGCGCCTTCCGCGTCGACGAGCCCGAGCAGCCGGCCGCCGACCCCGAGCCCTCCCAGCACGCACCCCTCCGTGCCCCGCTGCCCCGGATCGGCCAGGCCGCCGTGGAGGAACGCGCCCCCGGCAACGAGACCGCCGACCTGCTCGAAGCGCTGCGCCGTCGCCGCGGTGAGCGCGAAGCAGCGTCGTTCGGCGAACAGCGCGACGAGCCCGCCCGCGGCACCTCGATCAGTGTCGTCGACATCCCGCTGCAGGGCTTCGAGGACGGCGGCGCGAACGACACCGCGCCGCAGTCGGCCGACGCCCGTCCGGCATCGGCACCCGAGCCCGAGAGCCGCGGCGAACGCAAGAAGCGCAACCGCCGCTCGATGCCGAGCTGGGACGAGATCGTCTTCGGCACCCGTCCGGACGACGACCCCGCCTGACCTGGCGTCCGTCGGCTCGTCGGCGCCGTCGCTCCTAGTGGGCGAACGCGCCGGCGAGCCGGAGCGGCACGATCGTCTCCTCGTCGGTCATCGCGCCGTGCTGGCCGATCATGCGCTTCGGCGTCTCGTCCTCACGCAGTGCACGGTCGTCGTTGAACGCCCACGAGCCGCGCGCCACGACGAGCACGTCACCGATGCGGGGCACCACCTGGTCGGACACCTGCCCGAACCACCCGGCCTCGATCGCCTCGGCACGGCTGGCGACGGACGCCTTCTTGCCGTAGCGGGCCCGGAACGCGCCGACGAGGGCGCGCACGTCGGTGCCCGGCGCGACCGTGAGCTGGCGGCAGCGCGGGTCACCCGCGACGCCGACGACGTCGGTGAGCAGCAGCGGGTCGATGGCGATGTTCGCGTGGTCCGGCACGTCGAGCACACCGTGGTCGGCCGTCACCAGGACCCCCACGTCGTCCGAGCTGCGGGCGTCGAGCCGGGCGAGTTCCCCGTCGAGCAGCTCGAGGGCGGCCGTCCACCGATCGGACTGCCAGCCGTTCTTGTGTCCGATCGAGTCGAGCTCCGGCACGTACAGGTAGACGAGCGAGCGGCCGGTGGCGGTCTCGGCGAGTGCGGCGTCGACGCGCTCGGGGATCGTGTCCGCGGACACGTACCGGGCGCCGCCGAGCACGTTCGCGGTCATCCCGGACGAGCGGTACCGGTCCGGTCCGACGACGACGGGGTCCAGCCCGAGCTCTGCAGCCCGGGTGAACAGGGTCGAGGTCAGGAACCAGTCGGCAGGGACCTCGGTGTCCCACCCGCCCAGCAGGTTCATCACGGCGCCGGTGTCCGGGTTCCAGCCGCTGTACCCGACCACGCCGTGGGTGCCGGGCGACCGGCCGGTGGTCAGCGTGCTCAGCGCCGCCGCCGTCGTCGTCGGGAACCCGCTCCGCAGCTTCTTCGCGGTGCCGCTCCCCTTCGCGGCGGTCAGCCAGCGAGCGTGCCCGGCGCGGGCCGACAGCGCGGCGGAACCGAGGCCGTCGACCAGCACGACGATCGCGGAACGGGCGGGGCGGAGGGTGATCCGGGCCTCCAGGCCGTTGTCCCGCAACCACGCGTCGTCCGCAGCGCCGAGCGCCACGAGGCAACTCGGGAAGACGTCGGCGAGGTTCGCGACGCCGTCGGGGGCCGTCGGTACGCTTGTTCCCATTCCACGAGTCTTCCAGACGACTCTGGTTCTCCAGAAAGGTGCCATGGCACGCACGGATGTAGTCGGCCTGCCCGACGGTGAGCGCATCGAGGACGTCGACGTCTCCGAGGAGATGCAGGGCTCCTTCCTCGAGTACGCGTACTCCGTCATCTACTCACGGGCGCTGCCCGACGCCCGCGACGGCCTGAAGCCGGTGCAGCGTCGGATCCTGTACCAGATGGCCGAGATGGGGCTGCGGCCCGACCGCGGGCACGTCAAGAGCGCCCGCGTCACCGGCGAGGTGATGGGCAAGCTGCACCCGCACGGCGACGGCGCGATCTACGACGCGCTCGTCCGGATGGCCCAGCCGTTCACGATGCGCGTGCCGCTCGTCGACGGCCACGGCAACTTCGGCTCCCTCGACGACGGTCCCGCTGCCGCCCGGTACACCGAGGCACGGCTCGCCGAACCGTCGATGGCCATGACCGAGGGCCTGGGCGAGGACGTCGTCGACTTCGTCCCGAACTACGACAACCAGATCATGCAGCCGGGCGTGCTGCCGGCGGCGTTCCCGAACCTGCTCGTCAACGGCGCCTCCGGCATCGCGGTCGGCATGGCGACGAACATGGCACCGCACAACCTGGGCGAGGTCGTCGAGGCCGCGAAGCACCTGCTGATGAACCCGCAGGCCACCCTCGAAGAGCTGATGGAGTTCGTGCCGGGTCCGGACCTGCCGTCCGGCGGCACCATCGTCGGGCTGTCCGGGGTGCGCGACGCCTACGCCACCGGCCGCGGCTCGTTCCGCACCCGGGCGAAGGTGAGCGTCGAGAACCTCACCCCGCGCAAGGTCGGCCTCGTCGTCACCGAGCTGCCCTACCTGGTCGGCCCCGAGCGCGTGATCGAGAAGATCAAGGACGGCGTCCAGTCCAAGAAGCTCGTCGGCATCTCGGACGTCAACGACCTGACCGACCGCAACCACGGGCTCCGGCTCGTCATCGGCATCAAGAGCGGGTTCAACCCCACCGCCGTGCTCGAGCAGCTGTACAAGCACACCCCGCTCGAGGACGGCTTCGGCATCAACAACGTCGCACTGGTCGGCGGATCGCCCCGCACGCTCGGGCTGCGCGAACTGCTCGACGTCTACGTGCAGCATCGGCTCGACGTCGTCACCCGCCGGTCGCAGTACCGGCTGGCGCGCCGCAAGGAACGACTGCACCTGGTCGAGGGACTGCTCATCGCGATCCTCGACATCGACGAGGTCATCCAGGTCATCCGAACCTCCGACGACTCCGAGGCGGCGCGCAACCGCCTGCGCGACGTCTTCGACCTGTCCGAGGTGCAGGCCGAGTACATCCTCGAGCTGCGCCTGCGTCGCCTGACGAAGTTCTCGCGGATGGAGCTCGAGGCCGAGCGCGACCAGCTGCTCGCCGACATCGCCGCCCTCGAAGAACTGCTCGCGTCCGACGAGCGGCTCCGCGCGCAGGTCGCCCTCGAGCTGACCGAGGTGTCCGACAAGTTCGCCACGCCGCGCCGCACGCTGCTCACCGAGGCCGACGCCCCGGTGAAGGGCGGTCGCAAGGCCGCGGTCGACCCGGAGTCCCTGCAGATCGCCGACTCCCCCTGCCGTGTGCTGCTGTCGACCACCGGGCGACTCATCCGCGTCGACATCCCGACGTCGGAGCTCGGCATCGTCCGCGTGCCGAAGCGCTCGAAGCACGACGCCGTCCGCTCCGCCGTGGTGAGCACGGTGCGCGGGCAGATCGGCGCGATCACCTCGACCGGGCGGGTCCTCCGGCTCTCCCCCGTCGACGTCCCCGCCGTGCCGCCCGCCGCGGTCCGGCTCGACGCCGGCGTCCGGGTCACCGACTTCCTCGCGCTCACCAAGGGCGAGACCGTCGTGGCGATCGTCGACCTGTCCGGCGCCTCGTCGGACTCCCTCGCCATCGGGACCGCGCAGGGCGTCGTGAAGCGCGTCGTGCCCGGCGCCTGGCCCGACAAGCCGGAGTTCGTCGCCATCGGCCTGAAGCCCGGCGACCACGTCGTCGGTGCCGCCCAGGCCCCGGAGTCCGACGACCTGGTGTTCATCAGCTCGAACGCGCAGCTGCTGCGCTTCCCGGCGTCCGTCGTCCGGGCGCAGGGGCTGCCCGCCGGTGGTGTGGCCGGCATGGCCCTCGCAGACGGAGCCTCGGTGATCTGGTTCGGGTCGGTCGCACGCTCCGACGACGCCGTGGTCGCCACGGTGTCCACCACCTCGACCGCCCTGCCCGGCACCGACGCCGGCCGCGCCAAGGTGTCGGCGCTGTCGGAGTTCCCGGCGAAGGGCCGCGCCACCCAGGGTGTCCGGGCGCATGCGTTCCTGAAGGGCGAGGACGGCCTGACCGTCGGCTGGGCCGGCATCGCGCCGCCGCACGCCGTCGGCACGGACGGCGCCGCCCGCACCCTGCCCGACTGGCTGTCGAAGCGCGACGGGTCGGGTGCACCGCTCGAGGCCGTGATCGGCTCGATCGGCGGCAGCGCCGCGACGCTCGACGGCACGGCCGGCGAGGCGTAGGCCTAGGCCTAGGCGCGCGCTGGCGTCCGCCACGTTTCGCGCCTGGCGACACCTCACGCGCCTGGGGCCCCGTGAGGTGTCGCGCTGCGCGTGAGAACGCGGGGCGCACGGCCTGGAGGCGCGGGGCGGCGCCGCCACGGGCCTCCCGTCCGCCGTCACCGTGTCGCGGGCGCGGGGCGCCGTTTCGCGCTGAGCGACACCTCACGGGCGGCCGGACGCGTGGACTGTCGCTCAGCGCGTGAGCGCGCCCAGGCCGCTGCGCGGCGCGGCGCGGCGGCCGCGACGCCGCTACGCGTCGATGCGGTCGCGGTCCAGGCCCTCGCCGGCGAGGATGAACTCCTTGCGCGGCGCGACGTCGTTGCCCATGAGCAGCTCGAACACCTTGGCGGCACCCTCGGCATGGGTCACGTTTACCCGGCGCAGGGTGCGGTGTGCGCGGTCCATCGTGGTCTCCGCCAGTTGGTCCGCATCCATCTCGCCGAGGCCCTTGTACCGCTGGATGGGCTCCTGGTACTTCTTGCCCGTCTTCTCGAGCTTCTTCAGCACCGTCTGCAGCTCCTGCTCGGAGTACGTGTAGAGCGTGTCGTTCGGCTTGCCGCGGTTCACGACGACCACCCGGTGCAGCGGCGGCACCGCGGCGAAGACCCGGCCCTGCTCGATCATCGGCCGCATGTACCGGAAGAACAGCGTCAGCAGCAGCGTGCGGATGTGGGCGCCGTCGACGTCGGCGTCCGACATGATGATGATCTTGCCGTAACGGGCCTGGTCGATGTCGAACGTGCGGCCCGAGCCGGCGCCGATGACCTGGATGATCGACGCGCACTCGACGTTCGAGAGCATGTCCGACACGGACGCCTTCTGCACGTTGAGGATCTTGCCGCGGATCGGCAGCAGCGCCTGGTACTCGCTGTTCCGGGCGAGCTTCGCGGTGCCCAGGGCCGAGTCGCCCTCGACGATGAAGAGCTCCGTGCCCTCGGTCTCCTGCGAGCGGCAGTCGGCGAGCTTCGTCGGCAGCGACGAGTTCTCGAGCGCGTTCTTGCGGCGCTGGGTCTCCTTGTGCGCCCGTGCCGAGATGCGGGTCTTCATCTCCGAGACGACCTTCTCGAGCAGGGCGGCGGACTGTGCCTTCTCGGTGCGCTGCGTCGAGGTGAGGATCTCGGTGATCCGCTTCGAGACCACCTGGTCGACGATCTTCCGGACCGCCGGGGTGCCGAGGATCTCCTTCGTCTGCCCCTCGAACTGCGGCTCCGGCAGCCGGACCGTGAGCACGGCGGTCATGCCGGCGAGCACGTCGTCCTTGTCGAGCTTGTCCTGCCCGACCTTGAGCTTGCGGGCGTTCGCCTCGACCTGGGCACGGACGGCCTTGACGACCCCGGACTCGAAGCCGGCCTGGTGCGTCCCGCCCTTCGGCGTCGCGATGATGTTCACGAAGCTGCGGAACACGGTCTCGTAGCCACTGCCCCAGCGGAGCGCCAGGTCGACCTCGCACTCGCGCTCGACCGAGGTGGAGACCATGTGCCCCTTGTCGTCGAGCATCGGCACGGTCTCGGTGAAGGTGCCGGTCCCCTGCACCCGCCAGACGTCGGTGAGCGGGCTGTCGACGGCGAGGTGCTCGACGAACTCGCCGATCCCGCCCTCGTACCGGAAGCGCTCGACCACCGGGCCGGCAGCCACGGTGGTCCCCGTCGCCTCGGCCCGTGCGGCAGCGGCGTCGATGGACGCCGAGCGCTCGTCGGTGATGGTGATACCGAGCCCGGGCACGAGGAACGCGGTCTGCCGCGCGCGGGTGACCAGGTCGTCGGTGCTGAACCGGGCGTCGGCGGTGAAGATCTGGCGGTCCGCCCAGTACCGGATCCGGGAGCCGGTGACACCCTTCTTGACCTTGCCCACCACACGCAGCTCGCTGCCCGAGGTGAACGGCGCGAAGGGGGCGTCCGGGCCGATGCCCTTGCTGTCGTCGAAGATGCCGGGCTCGCCGCGGTGGAACGACATGGCGTAGGTCTTGCCGCCCCGGTCGACCTCGACGTCGAGGCGCTCCGACAGCGCGTTCACGACGGAGGCGCCGACGCCGTGCAGCCCACCGGATGCTGCGTAGGACCCCGAGCCGAACTTGCCACCGGCGTGCAGCTTGGTGAACACGACCTCGACCCCGGTCAGACCGGTCTTCGGTTCGACGTCCACCGGGATGCCACGGGCGGTGTCACGCACCTCGACCGAACCGTCGGCGTGCAGCACGACACCGATCTCGTCACCGTGCCCCGCGAGGGCTTCGTCGACCGAGTTGTCGATGATCTCCCACAGGCAGTGCATGAGGCCCCGGGAGTCCGTCGAGCCGATGTACATGCCCGGCCGCTTCCGGACCGCCTCGAGCCCTTCGAGGACGGAGAGATGGCGTGCGGAGTAGTCGGAGCTCACCGTCGGAGTTTACCGAGCGGCACCGACAGCACCGTGTGGACACTCGCACTGGGGCCAACCGATCCGCGCTGAGCGAAACAGGCCGCGACAATGCGTCGCTCCCAGGCATCACGTGTTGAAATGGTGCAACCACCCGGCACCACCTGCGATCCGTGAGGAGCACAGCAATGACCCAGACCGTGCAGGACCCCTCCATCGACGAAGTCAGCAACCACCAGCTGACCGCCGCCGACCGTTGCGACAGCTGCGGGGCGCAGGCCTACATCCGAGCCACCATGTCGAGCGGCGAGCTCTACTTCTGCGCCCACCACGGCGCCGAGTTCAAGGACAAGCTCGCGGCGACCGCCATCGAGTGGCACGACGAGAGCAGCCGACTCTACGAGTCGAAGTAGTCGCAACCGACACGAAGACGGGAGGCGCGGTGCCAGCTGGCACCGCGCCTCCCGTCGTTGCGTGGTCGCGTTCGACGTCCGCAACGAGCGACCCCGTCAGGCGATGCGCTTGAACGCCTTGTCCACGTACCGGTCGACCGTCGCGCGTGCTTCGCGGGCGTAGCGGTCGATCGTCGCCGTGCGCTCGGCGTCCGGCGCGTACTCGCGGCCCAGCCGTGCCGTCGCTGCGGCGAGGACGCCGTCGGTGAGCTGCGGGTTGAGCGGCAGGATCGGCCCCTGCGTGTGCGTCCCGAAGGAGTTCCCGACGATCGCGCCCTCGACCGGGGTACCGGCCTGGTTGCCGCCGCCGGAGACGACGTCGGCGAAGGGCGTAGCCCCCGACGCCAGCTCGATGCGGGTCGCGTGGTCCTCGAACCCGGCGAGACGCTTCGGTGCTCCGGGGAGCAGCGGGTACCGGGTCTCGAGCACGAAGTAGTTCACCCGACGCTCGGCGCCGCGGACGGCACGGGCGTCGAACACCCCGAACCCCGCGACCGGAGCACCCTCGGTCGGCACGACCTCGTTCGTCGCGAGGTCGAACCCTCCGCCCACGGCGACGACCGGCACACCGTCGTTCGCGAACGCCCGGAGCGCCCCGCCGATGCGCGTGACGTCGTCAGCCAGGGACCGCATCGCGCTGAGCGGACCGTTGCCGATCACGACGACGTCGGCCGCGGTGGGCAGCTCGTCACCCGGCGCGTACTCGAGGACCTGTGTCTCGATGTCCGCGGCGGCCGCACGGCGCACGAGGGCCGCGACGTTGCCGCGGTCGCCCGAGACGCCCATCTGCCGGGGGTAGACGTGCAGGATGGTCAGCCGGTCGGCCGTCATGCGGTCTTCTCCATGTCCGGGTGGCCGAGGGCCTTGCGGGCGATCATCATGATCTCGTAGTTGACGATGAAGTTCTTCGTCCCGCGCGTCGTCGAGCCGAGCTGCTCCATGTGCTTGATGGCTGCCTCGACGTCGGGTTCGACCCGACCGATGCGGACACCGGCGTGCTCGAGCGCGATCGCGATCTGCCAGGCCTTGTCACCGGAGACGACGTCCACGTGGTCGAGCTTCGAGAAGTCGATGTCGTAGATCCACGAGATGTCCGGCGTGCCCTCGTCGATCGCCATGAGGACCTGCTCGGGCTGGTCCGGCAGGGCGTCGAGGTTGAGCTGCAGGCTCGCGGCGTTCTTGAACATCGTGAACTCGGCGGACTCACCCGCGATGGGCAGTCGCTCGCCACGGCCGTACGCCGGCTTCATCGTGCCGAACGCCTTCGTCACGGCCTCGGCGCGGAACTGCGCTCCGAGGGCCGCACTCGCCGTCGCGGTGGCCGCAGCCGCGTCGACCGCGTAGTGCAGGCCGCGGGCGGGCAGCCGGACCGGGATCTCGGCGCCGTCGAAACGGATCGTCGCGCCGTCGCCCGTGTGGGCCACGACCTCGGCGTCGGCGGTGTGCTGGGCACGGTCACCGGCGTCGAACGAGTCGGCGTTCTGCAGGCCGTTCGGTGCCGCGGCGATGACCTCGTCGCTCGCACCGAACCGCAGGACGCGCTGCCCGGGGGCGCCGGAGTAGCCGTCGAGGAACTGGTCGTCGTGGTTCGTGATGACGTTCGCCGTCGACAGCGCGGCGGTGTCGAGCATCATCGTCGCCACGCGCTCGGTCTCGAAGAACCGGTACAGCTGGTCGACCTGCACGTTGAGCATGGTCACCGTCGAGGGCGACAGGATGCCGGCGAGCTCGACCGCGAAGGCCTCGTCGACCTCGAGGATGCCGATGTCCGCCTTGAGGCGACCGGTCAGCGAGACCTCGGACAGCAGTGCCGACGCGATGCCCTGCGGGAGGTTCGCGCCGGACGGGTTCGTGAAGACACGGAGCCCGTGGGCACGGACGATGTCGGAGATCATGTGCGTCGTCGTCGACTTGCCGTTCGAGCCGAGCACGAAGACGACGCCGTTCGGGAACTGCTTCGTCACGTGCTGCAGGAAGTCCGGCACGAGCTTCAGGACGATGAACCCCGGGTACGCGGACCCGCCGCCCCGCGCACGGGCGAGGGCGCGGAGGATCCGCCCGATCAGGATCGGGATGAAGAAGCGCACCGGCTTACTCGAGGTAGTCGCGCAGCGACTGCGACCGCGACGGGTGGCGGAGCTTCGCCATCGTCTTCGACTCGATCTGACGGATGCGCTCACGCGTCACGCCGAACGTGTCACCGATCTGGTCGAGGGTCTTCGGCTGGCCGTCACCGAGGCCGAAGCGCATGCGGATGACGCCCGCCTCGCGCTCGGACAGGGAGTCGAGCAGGCTCTCGAGCTGCTTCTGCAGCATCGTGAAGCCCACCGCGTCGGCCGGCACGACCGCCTCGGTGTCCTCGATGAGGTCACCGAACTCCGAGTCGCCGTCCTCACCCAGGGGCGTGTGCAGCGAGATCGGCTCGCGGCCGTACTTCTGCACCTCGACGACCTTCTCCGGGGTCATGTCGAGCTCGCGGGCGAGCTCTTCCGGAGTGGGCTCGCGACCGAGGTCCTGCAGCATCTGGCGCTGGACACGGGCGAGCTTGTTGATGACCTCGACCATGTGCACCGGGATGCGGATGGTGCGGGCCTGGTCGGCCATGGCGCGGGTGATGGCCTGGCGGATCCACCAGGTCGCGTAGGTCGAGAACTTGAAGCCCTTGGTGTAGTCGAACTTCTCGACCGCACGGATCAGGCCCAGGTTGCCCTCCTGGATGAGGTCCAGGAACTGCATGCCGCGACCGGTGTACCGCTTCGCGAGCGAGACGACCAGGCGGAGGTTCGCGCCGAGCAGGTGCGACTTCGCACGCTGTCCGTCACGGGCGACCCAGCGCAGTTCACGCTCGGCGGGCTTGGAGAGCCCCGTCGCGTGCTGCAGCTTGTCCTCGGCGAACAGGCCGGCCTCGATGCGCATCGCGAGCTCGACCTCCTGCTCGGCGTTGAGCAGGGCGACCTTGCCGATCTGCTTGAGGTAGTCCTTCACCGGGTCGGCGGTGGCGCCCGTGATGGTCGTCGAGTAGACCGGCGCCTCGTCGTCGTCGGTCTGCGAGATGACGAGCGCACCGGCGGCGACCGCGGCAGCGGCGTCCGGCTTGGCCGTCTTGTCGTCGGTGTCGTCGGCCTCGTCGGTCGGCTCCTCGACGGGCTCGTCGGAGGCGATCGCCTCGTCGACGGCGTCGGTCTTCTTCGCCTTGGGCGCCGCCTTCTTGGCGGGCGCCTTCTTGGCGGGGGCCTTCGTGGCGCGCTTCTTCGGCGCTGCGGTGCCCTCGGTGTCCGTGGCGTCCTCTGCCACAGCGCCCTCGGGCTCGGTGTCCTTCGTGGGATCGATCGTCGTGCTCCGGGCAGCCATGCGATCACCTCTCTCGTCGTGCCACGTTCGTGGGGTCGTGGCCTCCCTCGCCGCCCAGGTCCCGCGCCGCAGTCCCCCGCGTCGTACGAGTCCTACCGTTCAGGGCAGCACTAGGACCCATGTCAAGTCCCCCGAGTTCACCGGCGCACCGAAGTGTTCCGACAGACAGGGGTCCCGAACGGGTCCGTGAACATTATTGCACGTGCCGCTTCCGCAGGCGTGCAACGAGTGCAACCCAGAGTGGCCCGACACGTATTCCCTCTTCCGAGTGCAGCACCCGTCGGGTCCGACGACGGGCGTGCAGGAGCATCCCGACACCGAAACCGACCACCACGTACTGCACGGTGAGGGCGACCCGGAAGTTCTCCCAGGCGAACACCTCGGTGCCCGAAGCCCGCGCAGCGACGTCGAGCACGACGCCGATCAGGTACATCATCACGAAGGCGGCGAGGAACCCGCCGACGTTCACGACACCGTTCGCCGACCCGAGCGAACCGACCGGGTTGAAGGTGCGGGCGAAGTCGAACCCGATGAGCGATCCGGGTCCGCCGATCCCCATCGCGACGACCAGCAGCACGAGCAACCACGTGGGCGGGTGCCCGGGCCAGAGCAGGATCGCCGTCCAGAGCACCGCGAGCAGGACGACCACGCCGAGCACGAGGTTCGACCGACGCATCGGGAACCGTGCACACAGCAGTCCGAGCACCGGACCGGCGACGAACCCGACGGCGACGATCACCGTGAGGAACCCCGCGGCCTCGCCCGGTGAGTACCCGAGCCCGCGGAGCATCGGCACGCCCCACAGCAGGGAGAACACCGTCCCCGAGGACTGCGTGACGTAGTGCGACCAGAACCCCAGCTGCGTGCCGGGTCGTCGGAGCGCGTGGCCGAAGGTGCTGAACGCGGCACCCCACGAGTGCGGCAGCGGGATCGTGTCGGTGCGCACCGGGACGGGACCGTTCCGCACGAAGACCACGGCGAGGACGAGACCCACCGCGCTGGCAGCGGCCGCGACCCCGAAGGCCGGCGTCCAGCCGACGGTGTGCAGGAGCACCGCGAACGGGAACGCCGAGAGGATCTGGCCGATCTGCCCGAGGTTGCCCGTCCACTGCGAGATCTGCGGCAGGATCCGACCGCTGAACCACATCGGTACCAGGCGGATCACCGAGATGAAGGTCATCGCGTCACCGGCCCCGACCAGCACCCGCCCCACGATGGCCGGCCCGATCGACGGCGAGACCGCGACGACCGCCTGCCCGACGACCAGCAGCGCGGCGCCGAGGAGCACGAGCCTGCGCGGCCCCACCCGGTCGAGTGCGATCCCCACCGGGATCTGGAGACCGGCGTAGACGGCGATCTGCACCACGGCGAGGCTGGACAGCACGGCGGCGGAGACGGCGAACCGGTCCTGCGCGTCGACACCGGACACCCCGAGCGAGGACCGCTGCACGACGGCGAGGACGTACGCGAGGACCGCGACGCCCCAGATCAGGAAGGCACGACGGGAGTTCACCGGACCAGGCTACCGACGCGTCCCCGCGTCGATACGCGACGACCGTCGCCGACGCGCGTCACGCCGTGAAGGCGACCACGGGTCGGCCTGGAGGCGCGGTGCGGGCCCGCCACGGGCCTCCAGGCCGTCCTGTCGGAACGTCCGGATCCCGCGACCGCTAGTCGGTCGTGTCGCCCTGCGTGCGTCGGTCGGCCAGGAAGCGCTCGAGCTCGGCTGCGATCGCGTCGGCGGTGGGCACCTCGCCGTCGACGCCCGTGAGCGGCGACGCGACGGGGTTTCCCTCCATGTACGTGTCGTGCCGCTCCTCGAGCACGGAGACCAGCCGCTGCAGCTCGGCGTTGCCGGCGACCTGCTCGTCGACCCGGGTGAGGAACTCGCGGCCCGCTTCGCGCAGGGGGTCGGTCGGGAAGATCAGGCCCGTGGCGGCCGCGATGCCGGACAGCGCGGCGACGGCGGCGTCCGGGTACTCGGTGTCCGACAGGTAGTGGGGCACGAGCAGCACGAGCCCGGTGACCTGCTTCCCCGTCTCGCTGAGCCGGTGCTCGACCAGGTGGAGGACGTTCGCCGGGGCCTGGGTCTCGGGCTTCCAGACGCTCATCTGCTCGACGAGGTCGGCCCGGGTGCCGGAGACGGTGAGGCTGATCGGACGGGTGTGCGGGACCGGCATCGGGATGGACTGCACCCACGTGGTGTCGGCGACCTGCAGGTCGGCCGCGAGGCCGGTGACGGCACGGACGAAGCCGTTCCACTGGAAGTCCGGCTCGTAGCCCGACAGGAACAGGAACGGCTGGCCGATCTCGTCGCGGACCAGGTGCAGCGCCAGACGGGGCGGTTCGACGGCACTGATGTGGTCGTGTTCGAAGGTGATGACGGGGCGACGGGCACGCCAGTCGAGCAGCACGTCCGGGTCGAACTCCGCGACGAGCTCGGTGTCGAGGTCTTCGAGGATCGAGTTCGTCACCTGCGCGACGGCCGATCCGGCGTCGGCGAAACCGGTCAGCCCGGCGATCAGGTGCAACCCTGCTGGCACGGTCGGGGCGTCCGCATCGAACGTGTAGAGCTCCTCGGGGTGGTTCACCGTCCCCATGCTAGGCGGGGCGTCCGACGTCCCCGGTGCGCGACGACCACGCCGACAGCGAACAGGCCGTCGGTAGGGTTGGGGCATGGTCCGACCGACGCTCTCCACCACCAGTTCACCCCCCGAGACCACCACCGCCGACGTGCTCGTCGTCGGGGTCCGTCCGGGCTCGTCCGGTGAGGCCGACAGCACCGCTGTGCTCGCCCCCACCGCCCTGGGGACGGTCGACGCCCTCGCCGGACTCGACCTCGCCGCGATCGGGGTCACCGGCGCGAAGGACCAGCTCGTCCGCCTGCCCGCCACCGGCGTCGGCGCCAAGTCCGTCGCGCTGATCGGTCTCGGCTCCGCCACGGGTGCCGCTGCGATCCGTGCGGCCGCCGGCAGCGCGGTGCGCCAGCTCCCCCGGGTCGACTCGATCACGCTCGCCCTGCCCACCGACTCGGCCGAGCTCGTCGACGCCGCCCTCGAGGGCGCGGCGCTCGGCGCGTACGCCTTCACCCGGCACAAGGGCACCGGCACCAAGGCCCCGGCCCGCGGTGACCAGCGCATCGAGGTCGTCGCCCCGGCCGACGTCGCCGCCGACGCCGCCGTGCGCCCCGCGATCGTCGCCGACGCCGCGTCGCTCGTGCGCGACCTGGTGAACACCGCCGCGGGCGACCTCGGGCCGCAGGACGTCGCCGACGTCGCGACCGGGTTCGCCTCGGACCTGCCGCTCACCGTCGAGGTCCTCGACGAGCAGGCGCTCGAGGAGCAGGGGTTCGGCGGCATCCTCGGCGTCGGCCGCGGTTCGGCGCGTCCCCCGCGACTGGTCGTCGTCCGGTACGCGCCGGAGTCCGCCACGAAGCACCTCGCCCTCGTGGGCAAGGGCATCACCTTCGACACGGGCGGCCTCTCGCTCAAGCCCGCGGCGTCGATGCTCGGCATGAAGACCGACATGACCGGTGCCGCCACGGTGCTCGCCGCGACCGTCGCCGCCGCCCGCCTGGGGCTGAACGTGCGCGTGACCGCGTGGCTCGCCCTCGCCGAGAACATGCCCTCCGGCACCGCGACCCGCCCGGGCGACGTCCTGACGCTGAAGAACGGCACCACGGTCGAGGTCACGAACACCGACGCCGAGGGCCGCCTGGTGCTCGGCGACGGGATGGCCGCCGCGTCGCTCGAGCAGCCCGACGCCCTCGTCGACGTCGCCACGCTGACCGGTGCCCAGGTCGTCGCGCTCGGCGACCGCACCACCGGCCTGATGGGCAGTGACGACCTCGTCGCGAAGGTCCGTGCCGTCGCCGAGGGCGTCGCGGAGCCGATCTGGCCGATGCCGCTGCCCGAGGAGCTCGAGGCCCGGCTGTCCAGCGACGTCGCCGACATCGTCAACGCCACGGTCGGCAACCCGGCTGGCGGCATGCTGCTCGCGGGCAAGTTCCTCGAGCGCTTCGCCGGCGAGGGTGTCCCCTGGGCGCACCTCGACATCGCGGGTCCGTCGGAGAACAAGGGCGGCGGGTACGCCTGGTTGGGCAAGGGTGCGACGGGCGTGATGGTCCGGACGCTCATCGCTCTCGCAGAAGACCTCCAGTCCGAGTAGTAGGTTTGGTACCGGTGGGAACGGCGCACCGACGCGCCTCCCACCGGTACTGCACGGGACGGGACCGGAACCATGCGGTCCGACCGTCGGACGCCGCCACCGCGGTGTCCAGTGGGCCCGATCGGCCCGACACGCACGAGGGAGTTGCACCAGGTGACGGAACAGACTTACGACGTCGTGGTCCTCGGTGGCGGGAGCGGTGGGTACGCCGCAGCGCTCCGGGCCGCCGAACTCGGCATGAGCGTCGCGCTCATCGAAGGCGACAAGCTCGGAGGGACGTGCCTGCACCGCGGCTGCATCCCGACGAAGGCGCTGCTGCACGCCGCGGAGATCGCGGACGGCGCGCGTGACGCCGAGAAGTACGGCGTGCTCGCGGAGTTCGCCGGCGTCGACGTGCCCAAGGTCATCGACTACCAGCAGGGCGTCATCAACTCCAAGTACAAGGGCCTGCAGGGCCTGATCAAGGCTCGCGGCATCACCGTCGTCGAGGGCTGGGGCCGCCTGACCTCGCAGAACACCGTGCAGGTCGGCGACCAGACCGTGACCGGCAAGAACATCGTGCTCGCCACCGGCTCCTACTCGAAGTCCCTGCCGGGGCTCGAGATCGGCGGCCGCGTCATCACCTCCGAGACCGCGCTCCGCATGGACTACGTCCCGAACAAGGTCGTCATCCTGGGCGGCGGCGTCATCGGCGTCGAGTTCGCCAGCGTGTGGAAGTCCTTCGGCGCCGAGGTCACCATCGTCGAGGGCCTGCCGCACCTCGTCCCCGCCGAGGACGAGTCGATGTCGAAGCAGCTCGAGCGTGCGTTCCGCAAGCGCGGCATCGAGTTCTCGCTCGGTGTCCGGTTCCAGGGCGTCGAGCAGCACGAGAACGGCGTCGTCGTCACGCTGGAGGACGGCAAGACCTTCGACGGGGACGTCCTGCTCGTCGCCGTCGGCCGTGGCCCGGTCACGCAGAACGTCGGCTACGACGAGGTCGGCGTGGCGATGGACCGCGGGTTCGTCACCACGAACGAGCGTCTCGCCACGAACCTCCCGAACGTCTACGCCGTCGGCGACATCGTCCCCGGTCTGCAGCTCGCCCACCGCGGCTTCCAGCAGGGCATCTTCGTCGCCGAGGAGATCGCCGGCCTCAACCCGGTGGTCATCGAGGACAAGAACATCCCGAAGATCACCTACTCCGACCCCGAGGTCGCGTCGGTCGGACTCTCGCAGGCCAAGGCCGAGGAGCAGTACGGCGCCGACAAGGTGGACTCGTACGAGTACAACCTCGCCGGCAACGGCAAGAGCCACATCATCGGGACCTCCGGCTCCGTCAAGGTCGTGCGCGTCGTGGACGGCCCCGTCGTCGGCGTCAGCATGATCGGTGCCCGCGTCGGCGAGCTCATCGGTGAAGCCCAGCTCGCCGTGAACTGGGAGGCCTACCCGGAGGACATCGCTCCCCTGGTGCACGGTCACCCGACCCAGAACGAAGCCCTTGGCGAAGCCTTCCTGCACCTCGCGGGCAAGCCGCTGCACGCGCTGTGACCGGCACCGGTCCGCGCACTGTGACCATGACAACACCAACCACTGCAATCCCCCGCGAAGAGGAGTCCACCCGATGAGCGAATCCGTCAACCTCCCGGCGCTCGGCGAGAGCGTCACCGAGGGCACGGTGACCCGATGGCTGAAGAACGTCGGTGACCGGGTCGAGGTCGACGAGCCGCTGCTCGAGGTCTCGACCGACAAGGTCGACACCGAGATCCCGTCGCCGATCGCCGGCGTCGTCGAGGAGATCCTGGTGCAAGAGGACGAGACCGTCGAGGTCGGCACCGCCCTCGTGAAGATCGGCGACGGCTCCGGCTCGTCCGACGGTGGTTCGGACTCGTCCGACTCCGACGCGAATGCCGCCGCGGCCGACGCCGAGGAGCCCGAAGCCGCTCCGAGCACGGAGCAGGAGTCCGAGACCCCCGCACCCGAGCCCACCGAGCCCGAGCCGGCCCCCGCCGGACAGACGCAGCCCGCTGCGCCGCAGGCTCCGTCCGCTCCGCCCGCCGCGGCACCGGTCCCGGCCGCCGCGCCGGTCCCGCCGCCCGCCGCCGCTCCCCCGGCAGCCGTCCCGGCCCAGGCCGCTCCGGCAGCTGCACCGGCTCCGGCGTCCGCGCCGAACGCCACGGCCGCCGCCGCGGTCCCGAACCCCACGCAGGACGGCGCAGCCTCCGGCTACGTCACCCCGCTGGTGCGCAAGCTCGCCAACGAGCAGGGTGTCGACCTCTCGACCGTCACGGGTTCCGGTGTCGGGGGGCGCATCCGCAAGGAGGACGTCCTCGCCGCCGCCGCGAAGGCTCCGGCCGCCTCGGCCGCAGCAGCACCTGCCGCCGCGTCCGGCCCGTTCGTCGCCGAGGTCTCGCCGCTGCGCGGAACCCGCGAGAAGATGACCCGCCTGCGCAAGGTGGTCGCCGAGCGTGCCGTGCAGTCGATGACCTCGACCGCACAGCTCACGAGCGTCGTCGAGGTCGACGTCACGAAGGTGGCGCAGTTCCGCGACGCGCACAAGGCGGAGTTCCTCGAGAAGACCGGCTCGAAGCTCTCCTTCATGCCGTTCTTCGCCCTCGCGGCGTCCGAGGCGCTGAAGGCCCACCCGAAGATCAACTCCACGGTCGAGGGCGACGAGATCGTCTACCCGGAGACCGAGAACGTCTCCATCGCGGTGGACACCGAGCGTGGCCTGCTGACCCCGGTCATCAAGGACGCGGCCTCGCTGGACCTGGCGCAGTTCTCGAAGTCCATCGCGGACCTCGCCGAGCGCACCCGGAACAACCAGCTCAAGCCCGACGAGCTCGCCGGCGGCACGTTCACGCTGACCAACACCGGTTCGCGCGGCGCGCTGTTCGACACGCCCGTGGTGTTCCTGCCGCAGTCGGCGATCCTCGGCACCGGCATCGTCACGAAGCGTCCGGCGGTCGTGAAGGTCGACGGCCAGGAGGCCATCGCCATCCGCTCGTTCGTCTACCTGGCGCTGTCGTACGACCACCGGATCATCGACGGTGCGGACGCCTCGCGGTACCTCGTCGCGGTGAAGAACCGCCTCGAAGAGGGCAACTTCGCCCCGAACCTCGGGTACTGATCCCAGCAGCACGGCCGACGGCCCCGGTTCCCCTCGTGGGGGCCGGGGCCGTCCCCGTTGCCGGGCGTTCGACGTCAACCGCGGCTGAGCAGGGTGAGGGCGGCGACCACCGAGCCGACGGCGACGACCAGCCCCACGAGCACCCGGCGGAGCGGGAGTGTCCGGTCGGCTCCGAGCGGGACGCCGTGTTCGACGACGTCGCGGAGGCGCTCGAGCAGTCCGTCCTGCCCGTTCGGTGTCGGCGGCTCGGCGAACACGAGGTCGCTCGGCACCGGGGTCCACCGGAACGGGCGGGGCGGGGCACTCGCACGGACGACGTCGAGTGCCGCTCTGGCGCTCGGACCGTCGCCGTCGAGGGCGTCCTGCAGCGCCTCGAGCACCTGGACCTGGGTGGGGTCGGCCGAGTCGACGCGGTCCCACACCGTCCGGGCCGCCAGCACGAGGGTCCGGGTCGCGTCCGCCGGGTGGGTGATGCGCGTCGGGGTCGTCGGGGTCGTCGGGGTCGTCGCGTTGTTCGGGCGGTCGCAGAGGACGACGGCGCCGGAGTCGTCCACCAGCACGTCGTCGATGCCGGCGGTACCGAGCAGGACGGCGCCGTCGTGCGCCGCCACGAGGAGCTCGAGGAGCGGTACCGCGAGGGTCACCGCGACGCCGGTGGTGGGGGTGCCCAGTCGCTCGAGGGCCGCCACGAGTGGTGTGCCGGTCGGCCGGTCGAGGTCGACCACGAGATGCCCCGTCGGGGTCCGACCGACGGCGGCCACCGGGACGAGGTGTCGTTCGACGGCCGCGGAGCGGTCGGCGACCCACGTGAGCACATCGGTCTCATCGCCGGTGGCGATCCAGCGATCGGGGTGGTGGTCGGTGCTCGTCTCCATGGTGACCAGGGTGACGGAGGCGGGGCGGGCCTCCAGGCTGTCCTGCAGCACCTGTGGACAAGACGTGTTCGCGCACAGCCGGACGCGCGACGGTCTCCCCCGGCGCACGGAGGCCGTATCCTGTTCGCATGGCACGCAGCTCTTCCACAGACAAGAAGGCGAAGGAGCCGGGGCGTCTCAAGCAGATGTTCCAGGTCTTCCAGATGACCCGAAAGGCCGACCCGTCGTCGGTCTGGTGGTTCGCCCTCGCCTTCGTCGGCCCGGTCGTCCTCGGTGTCCTGCTGGCCCTGCTCCTGCCGGGGCAGAACTGGCTCGCGATCATCCTGTGGATCGTCGCCGGTGTGCTGCTCGGTGTGCTGCTCTTCCTGATCGTGCTGGGGCGTCTCGCCGAACGGGCCGCGTACTCGCAGATCGAAGGGCAGCCGGGTGCCGTCGGCGCTGTGCTGTCGAACTCCCTCCGTCGCCAGTGGCGCTCGAGCGAGATGCCCGTCGCGGTCCACGGCCGGTCGCAGGCGGCGGTCTACCGCGCAGTCGGCCGTCCCGGTGTCGTCCTGATCACCGAGGGCCAGCGTGGCAACCTGAACCGCCAGGTCGACGAGGAGCGCCGCAAGGTCCAGCGCATCGTCCCGAACGTCGCCGTGCACGTGCTGCACGTGGGTGACGGCACGGGCGACAGCCTCACGCTGCACAAGCTCCCCCGCGCGATGAACAAGCTGAAGAAGTCGCTCAACCGCAACGAGGTACTGGCCGTCGCGAACCGCCTCGACTCCCTGACGCAGAGCCCCGCCGCAGCGATCCCGAAGGGCATGGACCCGATGCGCGCCCGTGCCGGACGGCCGCGCTGACCCAAGCTCCACATGCACGAGAACGCCCCCGTCCAGATGGTCGGGGGCGTCTTCGTGTGTGGGTGAGGTGACGGCGGGGCGTCGATGTTCGCGACGCCCGCACCGTGCGACCTTCGCTGAACCGTGCGAGGTTCCCAGTTCGGTGCGGGACTCCGACCGCGCACGGGGCGGGGAAGCTCGGATCGGATGAGCAACCTCGCACGGTGCGAGGGCGAGCGGCGGAGGCCCTGCATGGTGCGAGGTTGCGTACTCGGTGCGAAGGGACGGAGCGCGCACGGAGTACGCAACCTCGCACCAGACGATCAACCTCGCACCGTGCCGATGCGGATGGCCAGCGCGCCGCACCCGCGGCCGACGCGATCAGCGGCGGACGAGCACCGTCCCGGCGATCCGGTCGTGCGCGCCCCGGCTGTCGCGGTCGATGATGAGCGCCGGCACGACCAGGCAGAGCAGCACCGTACGGACGATCGGCCGCCACACCCCGACGTAGCCGCCGCGCATCGGGACGACCCGCAGCCCGACGCAGATGTGCCCGAACGACCCGGACAGCAGGCAGATGAACACGATCTGCAGCACGGCGAAGATGGCGAGCTGGATCCAGGTGTGGGCGATGTCACCCGAGCCGTTCATCGGCGACCACACGCCGGTGACGTACGCGACGAGGTCGGCCAGGAGCCCGTCGATCAGCAGTGCGACGACCCGCCGACCGATGCGACCGACGCTCCGCGGCCCCTCTTCCGGCAGTCCGAGGTCCTTGCCCGGCCACCCGTCCGGGTGTTCGGAGGGCGCGGACGGACTGGGGGTGCTGCGGGCCATGGTCCCAGCGTAGGCGACGGCCCGGGCGTAACACGCCTGAAACAATCCAGTCATGTCCGGGAAACCCCGTGTCAATAGCCTCGTCGGAGGTGCCTTGACCGGTGCCTCCGACATCACCCAACCCATTGGAGATCGGCCCCATGTTCAGCGATTCCTCCGAGGTTCTGGCCTTCATCAAGGACACCGACGTCAAGTTCCTCGACATCCGCTTCACGGACCTGCCCGGTGTGCAGCAGCACTTCAACATCCCGGCATCCACCGTCGACGAGGACTTCTTCTCGGTCGGCCAGCTGTTCGACGGCTCCTCCATCCGCGGCTTCGCGTCGATCCACGAGTCCGACATGCAGCTGATCCCCGATGTCACCACGGCGTACGTCGACCAGTTCCGCGCCGAGCGCACGCTCATCATGATCTTCGACATCTACAACCCGCGGAACGGCGAGATCTACGGCCGCGACCCGCGCCAGGTGGCGAAGAAGGCCGAGAAGTACCTCGCGTCGACGGGCATCGCGGACACCGCGTTCTTCGCCCCCGAGGCCGAGTTCTACATCTTCGACGACGTCCGCTACTCGGTCACGCAGAACGAGTCCTTCTACGCGGTCGACTCGGAAGAGGGCGCGTGGAACACCGGTCGTGACGAAGAGGGCGGCAACCTCGCCAACAAGACCCCGTACAAGGGCGGCTACTTCCCGGTGTCGCCGGTCGACAAGACCGCCGACCTGCGCGACGACATCACCCTCAAGCTGATCGACGCCGGCTTCGAGCTCGAGCGCTCGCACCACGAGGTGGGCACGGGCGGCCAGCAGGAGATCAACTACAAGTTCGACACGATGGTCCACGCCGCGGACGACATCCTGAAGTTCAAGTACATCGTCAAGAACACCGCTGACCAGTGGGGCAAGGTCGCCACGTTCATGCCGAAGCCCCTGTTCGGCGACAACGGCTCGGGCATGCACACCCACCAGTCGCTCTGGTCGGACGGCAAGCCGCTCTTCTACGACGAGAACGGCTACGGCGGACTGTCGGACCTCGCCCGCTGGTACATCGGTGGCATCCTCAAGCACGCCCCGGCGCTGCTCGCCTTCACCAACCCCTCGATCAACTCGTACCACCGCCTGGTCAAGGGCTTCGAGGCCCCGGTCAACCTGGTCTACTCGGCCGGCAACCGCTCGGCGGCGATCCGCATCCCGATCACCGGCACGAACCCGAAGGCCAAGCGCATCGAGTTCCGTGCGCCCGACGCCTCCGGCAACCCGTACCTCGCCTTCGCCGCGCAGCTGATGGCGGGCCTCGACGGCATCCAGAACCGCATCGAGCCGCACGAGCCGGTCGACAAGGACCTCTACGAGCTCCCCCCGGAGGAAGCGAAGGGCATCCCCCAGGTCCCCGGCTCCCTCGACGAGGCACTCGACGCACTCGAGGCGGACCACGAGTTCCTCACGAAGGGCAACGTCTTCACCGAGGACCTCATCCAGACCTGGATCGACTACAAGCGTGAGAACGAGATCCTCCCGCTGGCCCAGCGCCCGCACCCGTTCGAGTACGAGCTGTACTTCGGCGTCTGAGTCTCTGCCAGCACGAAGGGCCCCGCACCGTCAGGTGCGGGGCCCTTCGCCGTGCCGGCCACGTTTCGGGGTGGGCGACACCTCACGGGCCGCGCCGCCCGTGAGGTGTCGCCCAGCGCGTGCCGACGCGGCCACCGTGAGCGCGGGGCGCGGAGGCGACCGCCTGGAGGCCCGGTGCCGGTCCGGCGGGCGGGTGCCGGGCCTCCAGGCGGTCGCGACGCACGTTCCTTCCCATCGCACGTGGACTGGAAAGGGGAATCGGGCGTACCTGGTCAGAACTCCCGACCAGGTACGCCCGAAACGACCAGGTACGCCTGAGACGACCACGGACCCCGGGCACACGGGAACGGGGCCCGCGCCGCCCGGCACGGACCCCGTCTCGCGAACGGTGACTAGCGGCTCGTGGCCAACGCGTCGTTCGTCCCCGCTGCGACGCTCACGGGTGCACCCGTGACCGGCGTGGGACGTCCCAGGGAACGGACGGTCCACCCCGCTTTCACCCAGTCGGAGACCGGGAGGCAGTTGCGCGCGTCGATCACGACGCGGCGCCCGACGAGGTCACCGAGGGCGACCGGGTCGGCGGTGATGATGTCGTCCCACTCGGTGAGCACGAGGACGACGTCTGCACCCTCGATCGCGTCCGTCATCGAGGCGGCGTAGCTCAGGGTGGGGAACGAGCGCTTGGCCGGCTCCATCGCCTCGGGGTCCCAGAGCGTCACCTGGGCGCCGCGGAGGTGCAGCGCGGCGGCGACGTTGAGTGCCGGGGAGTCCCGGACGTCGTCGGTGAGCGGCTTGAACGCGGCGCCGATGACGGCCACGCGACGGTTCAGCACCGATCCCCCGGCGGAGTCGATCGCCATGTCGATGACCCGCTGGCGCTGGCCCATGTTGATCTCGTCGACCTGCTGCATGAGGCCGACGACCTGGCCGGCGCCGATCTCGTTGGCGCGGTACATGAGGGCCCGGATGTCCTTCGGCAGGCAGCCGCCACCGAACCCGAGACCGGCGTTCAGGAACTTCCGGCCGATGCGGGCGTCGTGCCCGAGGGCGTCGGCGAGCGTCGTCACGTCGGCCCCGGTGATCGCGCACATCTCGGAGATCGCGTTGATGAACGAGATCTTCGTGGCGAGGAACGCGTTGGCACTCACCTTGACGAGTTCGGCGGTGGCGAGGTCGGTCGTGATCACCGGCGTGCCCTCGCTGATGGGTGCCGCGTAGACCTCGCGGATCACGGCGTCGGCGGCCTCGGAGGCACCGCCCCAGACCAGGCGGTCCGGGTGCAGGGTGTCCTCGACGGCCTTGCCCTCACGCAGGAACTCGGGGTTCCAGATGAGCTCGGCGTCGATGCCGGCGGGCGTGAACTCGCGGACGATGCCGCGGAGCCGCGCTGCCGTGCCGACCGGGACCGTCGACTTGCCGACGATCAGGCCCGGGTGGGTGAGGTTCTCGGCCACGCCCCGGGTGGCGCTCTCGACGTACGCCAGGTTCGCGGCGTGCGAGCCGGCCTTCTGCGGGGTGCCGACGCAGACGAAGTGGACGTCCGCTGCGGCGACCGCGGAGGCGATGTCCGCCGTGAAGCGGAGCTTGCCGCTCGCGACGTGCTTCGTGATGAGTTCGGGCAGCCCGGGCTCGAAGAACGGGACCTCGCCGGCGGACAGTGCGGCGAGCTTCGACGGGTCGATGTCGACACCGATGGTCTCGAAGCCCATCTCGGCCATGGCGGCCGCGTGGGTGGCACCGAGGTAGCCGGTGCCGATGACGCTGATGACGGGAGCGGGACGGGTGTCTGCCTGGTCGGGCGACTTCTTGGACGCGGTCATTGCTTGACCTCCTGCAGGTCGTAGTCGATGTCGTTGCGCTTGATGCCCTGGGCGAATGCCTGCAGGGAGTCGGCGCGGGAGTTGAGTCGCCAGTCGTTCGTGGTGCGCTTGCCGTCGACGATGGTCGTCGCCGTCTCGCTGAAGTACGCGAACCCGACGATGTCCCTGTTGGCGGGGTCCGCCAGGGCGTCGAAGAGCGAGTTGATCCACTGCGTCTTCTGCGGGTTGGCGACACTGGTGCCGGTCTCGGTCGCCCCGATCTCGTTGAGCATGATGCCCTTGCCCGGCGCGATCTGCCGGAGCTGCGCGAGCGTCGAACCGAACGTCGTGGCGAAGGTCGGCTGCTCGGTGGCGTCGCGGTAGTAGCCACTCATGCCGACCCAGTCGACGTAGTCCGCGCCCGGGTAGTACTGCCGCATGTAGTCGAGCGTCTGGTACTTCGGGTTGCCGAGCTTGTCGATGCGGCTCGGGGACCAGTCCCAGATGACGTACTGGTTCGCGCCGTTCGCCTGGAAGACGTCGTGCACGTGCTGCCACATCTTCACGTAGGAGCCGGCGGGGTTCTTCTGGGCCTCACCCTCGGACCAGTTGTACCAGGAGCCGTTCATCTCGTGGTCGAGCCGGATGACCATCGGCTGCCCGTTGGCCTTGAGCGCCTTGGCGTACTTGGTCAGGTAGGCGTCGAACGACCCGCCGGAGATGTCCTCGTTGGTGTACCCGGGGACGTACTTCTGGTCGTTGCCGGTCTGCGCCGGCACCGTCTCCCACGTCATGAGCGGGACGCGACCGTTGGCCCAGGAGCGCTGCACCGCGGTGGCGTTGAACTCCTGGTCGAAGCCCTGGAAGAACCCGGTCATGTTCGACGCGGTGCCGACCTGCCGGGAGACCTCGTCGTACTCGGCCCAGTTGAACGGGGACTGCTCGGTGTACAGCCCGTACCAGCGCGACTGCTGCCCGAGGATCTCGGCCTTCGTCGGCGTCACGACCGGGGTCGCACCCGGGTCGGTGGAGGGGCCGGGGTTCGGCTTCGACCCGGAGCCGGATCCGTTGCCCGAGCCGTTGCCCGAACCCGAGCCGCTGCCGGACCCGTTGTCCGACGAACCGGACCCGTTCCCGGAACCGGCACCGGCGCCGCCGGAGCCCGAGCCGCCGTCACCGGAACCCGATGCGTTGACGCTGGACGAGCCTCCCGAGCTCTTCGCGGCACCGAGCTGGGACTGGAGCGACGCGATCTGCGCCTTGAGCTCCGTGATCTGGTCGCCACGCGACCCGGCCTGGGCCGTGCGGGAGTCGAGCTTCCCCTCGAGCGCCCAGATGCGCTCCTGGGCGGCGTCGAGCTGCGTCTGCAACTGGGCAGCCGAGACCTTCTTGGCCTTCGGCGCCTCGACGCCGAGCGCCTGGTGCACGGCGGTGGAGACGGGGCCGGTCGGCGAGATCCAGACCGACCAGGTGATGAGCCCGAGGGCCAGCACGATGGCCGTCGTGCCGATGGCCGTCCGGCGGGCGTGCTTGCTGGACTGGGCCCACCACGCACTCGAGGAACGGATGATGTCAGACAATGAGGAACGCCTCCAGGGCGAAGATCGCGATGCCGATCACGTACGGGATCGCTGCGTACGGGTTGTAGCGACGGGCTCGGGCGGGGGCCGGCGCGGCTGCTCGCTGGGCCTCCTGCTGGGCGACCGCGGCTGCGGCCTCGCGGCGGGTGGCGAGCACGGTCGTGGTGGAGTTGGTCGCCGCGTCGGCACCGAAGAGCTCGTCGAACGCTCGGTCCACGGCCACCTGGTCGACGGTGTCGATCGGGGCCGCCGACGCCGACCCGGTCGCCCGGGCCCGTTCCGCGTCGATCGGGCTGACCGGGATCTGCGCGGTCGAGGACAGCGGCTGGGCGGCGTCCGCGGGGTCCTCCTGCATCGGCCCACCGGCGTAGGCACCGGCTCGGGTCCCCCAACCGGACGCGTGCGCCAGGCGGAAGAAGCCGATGAGCCGGATCGGCATCAGGAAGAACGTCGACACGATGATGAACATCGGCAGGCGGAAGAAGTCACTCGGCTTCTCGGAGAGGTGCCGCATCTGGCGGATCGCCATGCTCAGCACGCTCGAGATCACCATGAGCGCCGCGACGTAGACGAAGCCGGTCGAGAAGCCGTACTGGGACAGGATGCCCTGGTAGAGGTTCTCGCCCTGACCCGTGAAGGCCCGGTAGATCCAGCCGGCGATCACGCCGAAGAGCATGAACGGCAGGATGATGTCGGTGACGAAGAACACCGCCAGGATCGGGGCGTGGCCGAGCATCCACGGCAGCATCCGCAGCGTGTTGTACTGCGAGCCGCGGGCCCAGCGGAGCTGCTGCTTGAACAGCTTCTTCACCTGCAGCGGGGCGTCCGTGTAGACCAGCGACGTGTACTGGTAGACCGTCCGGTACCCCTCCTTGAGCGTGAGGTTCGTCAGGGTGCGGTCGTCGGAGACCTCGAGGAAGACGCCCATGAACTTCTCGTGCATGAACCGGTCCATCACCCGCATGAGGATGCTCCGACGGAACGCGATGGTGCGCCCGGGCAGGCAGCCGATCTGCCCGAGGACGCTCTGCGCCGGCATCGAGTACAGCGCCCGCGAGTTCTCGAGCCAGTCGGCCCAGCGGGTGATCCAGCTGCGCTCCGGCTCGAGGATGCGCTGCCGGGTGGTCACGCCACCGACGGACTCGTCGGCGAACGGCCTGAGGAGCTCCTCGAGCGCGCCGGGGGTCCAGACGGTGTCGGAGTCGACGAGCACGGTGATGTCGCCGTTCGACATCTCGGTGCCGACCTTGACGGCGTTGCGCTTGCCCGGGATGGGCGTGTGGGTCCAGCGGACGAGCGGGGCGAACTCGTCGCAGACCTCCTCCAGCGCCTCGTTGCGGGCGCCGTTGATGACGACGATGATCTCGCCTGGTCGCTGCTCGACCATGCGGCCGATGACGTCGCGGAACAGGTCGAGCGGTTCGTCCACGACCGGGACGACGACGCTGGTGGTACCGACGAAGGTGCCGGTGAAGGGGCGGTAGCGGGCGGAGATGACGACCTTGAGCAACCAGAGCAACCAGATCACCGCGGAGTACACGGCGAACAGGTAGAACTCGGGGTGCCCTTCGACCATCTGCCTGATCTGCAGAATGAAGGTGAACACTGATCCCTGCTTCAACGTTCGAGGTGGAGATTCCGCTTCATCGGGGAATCAGGGCCGGTTCGGGTGATGCAATTGATGCAGAACCTGGACGACCGCGCAACGCGACCCCCGTCCGGGGGCGTTACGGGCGCGTTACGGGGTACACACTGGTCCCCCTCTCGGCGGGTCAGAGTGGTCCCCCGTCGTGCTGACAGCACTCCTGCGGACCGATCATGCGTCGGTGGCGGCCCGGATGGGCGACAGGTGCGGTCTGGAGGCACGGGTTCCCTCAGCCGGAAAGCCCCGGTCAGCGGGTGGTCACCGGGTAGTTCGGGGGGCACCGGAAAAGGTCCCCTGGCGGTCCGGTGGGAGTCCGGTCACGGTGCGATAACAGCATGGAGGCCGCTTCGAACAGGGGTACGAACGACGTCACATCGGGGGACGCGGCGCGACGCGCAGAATTCACCTTCGATGGCTGCTCATCTCGGGCCGCTCGGAGGACGCCCGGGCGTGTCGCACCCTGTCAGCGGCCCGCCGGGGGCCCCGTCAGGCGTCGGCCAGGCGCCCCGTCAGGCCCCGTAGAACTCGCGTTCGAACACCTGACGGGCACGACGGGTGACGCCGAGGTAGTCGTCCTCGAGGCGGCTCGCGGACCCGGGCGGGTACTCCATGAGCCGCGCCACGCCCTCGAGCTGCACCCGGTCGACGGGCAGGACGTCGGTGGTCTTGCCCGACCAGAGCACGAGCGCACTGCGAGTACGCGACGCGAAGCGCCAGGCGGCCCCGAGCCGCTCGCCGTCCTCGGCGCCGACCAGTCCGGCGTCGACCGCGGCGTCGAGCGCCTCCAGCGTCGACGTGGTCCGGAGCGACGGGATCTCGAGCGCGTGCTGCAGCTGCAGGAGCTGCACGAACCACTCGACGTCGCTGAGCGATCCCCGGCCGAGCTTGAGGTGCCGGGCGGGGTCGGCGCCGCGGGGCAGCCGCTCCGACTCGACGCGGGCCTTGATGCGGCGGACCTCGCGCACCTGGTGGTCGTCGATCTGCTCCGGGTACCGGGTCCGGTCGGCGAGGTGCTCGAAGTCGCGGAGGAGCTGCGCGTCGCCCACCGCGCCGCGGGCACGGAGGAGCGCCTGCGCCTCCCACGTGAGCGACCAGCGGGCGTAGTACGCGCCGTACGACTCGAGCGTGCGCACGACGGGACCGTTCTTGCCCTCCGGGCGCAGGTCGATGTCGAGGTCGAGCGGGTGGATCGTGTCCTCGGTGAGGCGGTTGAGCTCCCGCACGATCGTCTGGGCGGTGCGGGACGCCACCTCCGGGGCGAGGTCTGGTGCGCGGTACACGTACAGCACGTCAGCGTCCGAACCGAAGCCGAGCTCACGACCGCCGTACCGACCCATCGCGATGATCCCGAACTCGAAGCCCTCCGGGGCGTCACGGCGGGCGAGCGCGAGGGCACCGGCCAACGTGGCCTCGGTGACGTCGCTCAGTGCCGGCCCGAGCCCGTCGACGTCGAGCGACCCGAGCACCGCGGCCATGCCGAGCCGCAGGGTCTCCCGCCGCCGTGCCGAACGCAGCAGCGCGGCCGATCCGTCGACGTCGTTGCCGTGCCGGGCGGTGGTCGCGGTCATCTCGGCGAGCAGGGAGTCGATCGGCCGCGGACGCAGCAACGACTCCGGCTCGTCGAGCCAGGCGACGGCCTCCGGGAAGCGCTCGAGCAGCCCGGACAGGAACGCCGACTCCGACAGCACGGTGGTGAGCGAGTGGGCGGCACCGGACGAGTCTCGGAGCATGCGGAGGAACCAGCTCGACTCCCCCAGGCCGTCACTCAACCGTCGGAAGGCCAGCAACGCACGGTCCGGAGCGGGCCCCTCGGCCATCCAGCGGAGGAGCACCGGGAGCAGGTTGCGCTGGATCGCCGCGCGCCGACTCGTGCCCTGCGTGAGCGCACGGATGTGCCGGACGGCGCCGGCGGGGTCGACGAACCCGACACCGGCGAGCCGGTCGACGACCTGGTCGTTCGTCAGGACGATCTCGTCCTCGGTGGAGGCGACGGCGGACAGCAGGGGGCGGTAGAACAGGCGCTCGTGCAGGCCGCGGACCTCGAGCTTCACGGCACGCCACCGGGCGTCGAGGGCCTGGGCCGACGCCGCGACGCCGCTCGACCGGGCGAGGACCCGCAGCTCCTCCTCGTCGGAGGGCATCAGGTGCGTCCGCTGCAGACGGCGGAGCTGGATGCGGTGCTCGAGCACGCGGAGCAGGGCGTAGTCCGGCCCGAACCGAGCGGCCTCGGCGCGCCCGACGTACCCCGCGTCGGTCAGGGCGTCCATCGCCTCCAACGTCGAGCGGACCCGCACGGACACGTCGTCACGCCCGTGGACGAGCTGCAGGAGCTGCACGGTGAACTCGACGTCGCGCAGCCCGCCCGGGCCGAGCTTGAGCTGCCGGTCGACGTCGGCGTCCGGGATGTGCTCGGTGACCCGCTCGCGCATCCGCTGCACCGACTCGACGAACCCCGGCCGCGTGGACGAGTTCCACACGAACGGCGCGACCGCCCCGGCGTAGCGCTCCCCCAGGTCGGCCGACCCGGCGATCGGACGGGCCTTGAGCAGTGCCTGGAACTCCCACCCCTTCGCCCAGCGCTCGTAGTAGGCCACGTGCGACTCGAGCGTCCGGACGAGGGCGCCGTCCTTGCCCTCCGGCCGGAGGTTCGCGTCGACCTCCCACAGCGCGGGCTCGGCGGCGAGGTCGGTGATCGCGTGCATGGCGGCGATCGCGATCCTGGTGGAGACGAGCACGGCACGGTCGGTGGACACCTCGTCGGTCGACTCGGTGACGAAGATGACGTCCACGTCGCTCACGTAGTTCAGCTCGCGGGCGCCTGCCTTGCCCATCGCGATCACCGCGAGCGGGGTGGCCGCCACCTCGGCCGCGGGGAACGGGACCTCGCGCCGGGCGATGTCGACCGCCACGTCGAGGGTGGCGCCGGCGAGGTCGGCGAGCCCGGCAGCGACCGCCGGGAAGGCCTCCGTCGGCACCGGGTGCAGCACGTCGTACAGGGCGATCTGGGCGAGGTGCCGGCGGTAGCGCACCCGCAGGCGCATCCGGGCGTCCTCACCTGTCGCGCCGTCGACGGCCTCGGTCAGCGAGGCCGTGTACCGCTCCTGCGACCACGGTGCTCCGACCGGGTCCAGCAAGAGGGCGAGCTCGGCGGGACGCCGGTGCAGGAACTCGCCGAGGCCGATCGACGCCCCGAGCAGGTGGATCAGGCGCTCGGTGGCCACGTCGTCCGTCAGGACGGGGCGGAGCTCCTCCGGCGCGCGCTCGAGCAACCGCTCGAGCATCCGCAAGGCGCCGTCCGGGTCGGCGGTGCCGCCCCAGAGCACGGCAGACCCGCCCACCGGCAGCGGCACGTCGGGTCCGAACCGGGCCTCCAGATCGACAGCCCGAGCGAGGCTCTCCGACAGCTCGGCGAACCCCAGTCGGGCCAGCTCCGAACGTGACGTCGTCGTCCGACCGGTCATGTGGAACGTGCTCCCGAGGGGTCTGGGCGCTCGGTTCTAGAGCGCGCCGAGGTTGGTGTCGAGCTCGAAGGGGGTGACCTGGTCGCGGTAGCGCTTCCACTCCTGCCGCTTGTTGAGCAGCACGAAGTTGAAGACCTGCTCGCCGAGGGTCTCGGCCACCAGCTCGGAGTCCTCCATGAGGCTCAGGGCGTGGTCGAGGCTCGCGGGCAGCTGGCTGTAGCCCAGGGCCCGGCGCTCCGAGTCGCTGAGGCTCCAGACGTTGTCCTCGGCCTCTGCGGGGAGCTCGTACTCTTCCTCGATGCCCTTGAGCCCGGCAGCGAGCAGCAGCGAGTACGCCAGGTACGGGTTCGCCGCCGAGTCGATGCCGCGGTACTCGATGCGCGAGGACTGGCCCTTGTTCGGCTTGTACAGCGGGACGCGGACCAGGGCCGAACGGTTGTTGTGGCCCCAGGTGACGAAGGACGGGGCCTCGTCGCCGCCCCAGAGTCGCTTGTACGAGTTGACGAACTGGTTCGTCACCGCGGTGATCTCCGGCGCGTGCTTGAGCACACCGGCGATGAAGTGCTTGGCGGTCTGCGACAGCTGGTACTGGCCGCCGGCCTCGTAGAAGGCGTTCTGGTCGCCCTCGAAGAGCGAGACGTGGGTGTGCATCCCCGACCCCGGCTGACCGGAGATCGGCTTCGGCATGAACGTGGCGTACACGCCCTGCTCGATCGCGACTTCCTTCACCACGGTGCGGAAGGTCATGATGTTGTCCGCCATCGTCAGTGCGTCGGCGTAGCGGAGGTCGATCTCGTTCTGCCCGGGCCCGGCTTCGTGGTGCGAGAACTCGACCGAGATGCCGAGGTCCTCGAGCATGCGGACCGAACGGCGGCGGAAGTCGTGCGCGCTGCCGCCGGGGACGTTGTCGAAGTAGCCGGCCTGGTCGACGGGCTGCGGCCCGCCGTCCTTCCACTCGCGGCTCTTCAGCAGGTAGAACTCGATCTCGGGGTGCGTGTAGAACGTGAACCCACGGTCGCTCGCCCGCGCCAGGGTGCGCTTCAGGACGTTGCGGGGGTCGGCCACGGCGGGCTGCCCGTCCGGCGTCGTGATGTCGCAGAACATCCGAGCGGTGGGGTCGATCTCGCCACGCCACGGCAGGATCTGGAAGGTCGAGGGGTCCGGGTGGGCCAGGACGTCGGCCTCGTACGAACGGGTGAGGCCCTCGATCGCGGAGCCGTCGAACCCGATGCCCTCGGCGAAAGCACCCTCGACCTCGGCCGGGGCGATCGCCACCGACTTCAGCGTCCCGATGACGTCCGTGAACCAGAGTCGGATGAACTTGATCCCGCGCTCCTCGATGGTGCGGAGCACGAAGTCCGTCTGCTTGTCCATGCACGACCTTTCCGTGTATCGGGTGGCCGCTGGCGGGCCTCGTCCCAGGCTAGTGGTCCGGCGGTGTGCGCGGGTCCGTGCGACGCGCCGCGGTGCTCAGCGGTCCTCGGCGTCCCACTTCTCGTTGTTCGCGGCGATGCGGTCGAGCGCGTGCTGCGCCTCTTCGCGCGTCGCGAACGGGCCGATGCGGTCGCGCTGCGGGGACTGCGGGCCCTGCTCGACCTGGCCGGTCTTGTCGTTGAACCACCACTGGGACTCGATGCGGTCTTCGCTCATGCCGCCCACCGTACCCACGCAACCGTCTGGAGGCCCGGTGCCGGTCCGGCGGACCGGCACCGGGCCTCCAGGCAGTCGCGCCCACCCCGTCGGGCCGCACCCCGGGGCGTTCCGCTCGGCGCGTCGGGCCGCACCCTGGGGCGGTTGCGTTCGGCGCGTCGGGCCGCACCCTGGGGCGGTTGCGCTCGGCGCGTCGCGCCGCGGCTAGAGTGGTCCGCATGCCCCGGGACGAACACGGACACCTGACCGCCGGCCGCATCTCCCCGCACCGCGCCGTCCCGAAGGACATCGAGCGTCCGGAGTACGTCGGGAAGGTCGAGCCCCACGAGCACGGTCTCGGTGACACCTACACGCCGGACGAGGTCGAGCGCATCCGGGCCGCCGGGCGCATCGCATCGCAGGCCATCGACGCCGTCGGCGAGGCCATCCGCCCCGGCGTGACCACCGACGAGCTGGACCGCATCGGGCACGAGTTCGTCGTCGCGCACGGCGCCTACCCCTCCACGCTCGGCTACCGCGGCTACCCGAAGTCGCTCTGCTCGAGCCTCAACGAGGTCATCTGCCACGGCATCCCCGACGACACCGTGCTGCAGGAGGGCGACCTCGTCAACATCGACATCACCGCCTACAAGGACGGCATGCACGGCGACACGAACCGCACGTTCGTCGTCGGTCAGGCCGCGCCCGAGGTGGCCGACCTGGTGACCCGGACCGAAGAAGCACTGCGTCGCGGCATCAAGGCCGTCGCCCCGGGCCGGCAGGTCAACGTGATCGGCCGCGCGATCGAGGCGTACGCGAAGCGCTTCGGCTACGGCGTCGTCCGCGACTACACCGGACACGGCGTCGGTCGGGCGTTCCACTCCGGCCTGATCATCCCCCACTACGACGCACCGCAGTACGACACGGTGATCGAACCCGGCATGGTGTTCACCATCGAACCCATGCTCACGCTCGGTGGCATCGAGGCCGACATCTGGTCCGACGACTGGACGGTCTCGACCCGTGACAAGTCGTGGACCGCGCAGTTCGAGCACACCCTCGTCGTCACCGAACGCGGCGCGGAGCTCCTCACCGTCTCCTGACCGGGACCGCTCCCGGACCGGGACCCTCTTCCTGACCGGGCACCTCCGGCAGGCAACCGAAAGGCACGACAACCTCATGACCTCCCTCGCAGTCGGCGTCGACATCGGTGGTACGGGCATCAAGGGCGCGATCGTCGACGTCGCGTCCGGCGCCCTGACCACGGACCGCATCAAGAAGGCCACGCCCGAGGGCGGGAAGCCCCAGGACATCACGGCGGTGGTGAAGGAGATCATCGGCGAGCTCGCACCGGCCGACGACGTCCCCGTGGGCGTCTGCTTCCCGGCGATCGTGCGGGACGGCAAGACGATGTCCGCCGCGAACGTGTCGAAGAAGTGGATCGGCTTCGAGGCCGAGGCGCTGTTCGAGAAGGAACTCGGCCGCTCCATCCACTTCGTCAACGATGCCGACGCCGCCGGGTTCGCCGAGCAGCAGTTCGGTGCGGCCAAGGGCAAGGACGGGCTGGTCATCGTGACGACGCTCGGCACCGGCATCGGCACCGCGCTCATCAACGACGGCGTGCTCATCGTCAACTCGGAGCTCGGGCACCTGGAGATCGAGGGACACGACGCCGAATCGCGCGCCTCGTTCGCCGCCAAGGAGCGCGACGACCTGTCGTGGAAGCACTGGGCGAAGCGCCTGCAGAAGTACTACTCGACGCTCGAGGCGCTGCTCTCCCCCGAGCTGTTCGTCGTCGGCGGCGGGGTCTCGAAGCAGTACGAGGAGTTCCTCCCGCTGCTCGACCTGCAGGCCGAGATCATCCCGGCGACGCTCCGCAACAACGCGGGCATCATCGGCGCCGCGACCCTGTCCGCGCGCAGCGTCTCGGCATAGCTGGTCGAATCGGGCGTACCTGGTCGGAACTTCCGACCAGGTACGCCCGTTTTCGTCAGGCACGCCCGTTCTCGCCAGGTGCGCCCGTTCTCTCCAGGCACGCCCGTTCTCGTCAGGCACCGTGGAGCCGGGTAGACTCGCACCAGCGAATGGGTCGGTGAGACGGTCGCGTCGCTCCCCCGGGAGCGCCGAGGAACGTCCGGGCTCCACAGAGCAGGGCGGTGGGTAACACCCACCCGGAGCAATCCGCGAGACAGTGCCACAGAAAGCAGACCGCCGGCGGAGACGTCGGTAAGGGTGAAACGGTGGTGTAAGAGACCACCAGGGGTCCGGGTGACCGGATCCGCTCGGTAAACCTCGCCCGGAGCAAGGTCAGACAGAGGACGCTGAGGCTGCTCGCCGAGTCCTCGGGTAGACCGCTGGAGGCCGACGGCAACGTCGGTCCGAGAGAGATGGCCGTCACCGCCGTGCAAGCGGCGGGACAGAACCCGGCGTACGGCCGGCCCATTCGCCCCCCTCCTCCGTGCCGCGTTGGCCCGCATCGGTCGGCGCGCGCGGCGCGCGCGGTCACGACTCCCCGCTCAGGTTCGCCGAGTGGTCACCAACTGTCGGCCAGCACGACCGCAGCCGACAGTTCGTGACCGCTCGACGCCACGCGCGCGACGCGTTGCGACCACCCCGCGACGGATGGGAGGCACGGTGCGGCGCCGCCACGGGCCTCCCGTCAGGCGGCGCGCGCGGTCACGACTCCCCGCTCAGGTTCGCCCAGTGGTCACCAACTGTCGGCCGGCACGACCGCGGCCGACAGTTCGTGACCGCTCGGCGCCAGGCGAGCGACGCGTTGCGACCGGCCCACGACGGACGGGAGGCGCGGTGCCAGCTGGCACCGCGCCTCCCGTCCGTCTGTGTCGCGCGCCTACAGCCCGGACTCGGCCGTCCGCACCAGGATGGCGTCGCTGTCGGGGCACAGCACGACATCGTCGGGCGCGGCCCGACGGATCGTCTGCAGGTCGGAGTTGTTGAGCGCCACGCCCGAGGCCGTCGACACGCCGCCCTGCAGCAGCGAGGCACCGAACCCGTAGCGGGCACGCTGCCGGTCGTACAGCGCGAGCAGCTCGGCCGGCACCTTGGCGGCGACGTCGGCGCGGGCCTGCTCGGCGCTCTCGCGGTCGGCGGTCAGCCGGGCGATCGCGGCGTCACGCTCGGCGACCAGGCCACCGCGGGCGGCCTCGACGTCGGCGAGCTTCGCCTCGATGTCACCGACCCGGGCGCGGAGCCCGTCGAGGTTCTCCATGATCTCGAGCTCGGCGGTCTCGAGACCACCGATGCGCCGCTGCAGCGATTCGAGCTCGCTCTGCAGCCCGGCGGCGTCCTTCGCGTTGCCGACGTTCTGCAGCATCGTGGTGTCACGTTCGACCCGGGCCTGCGCGATCGCGGTGTCGGACTCCAGCCGGGCGAGCTCACGCTCGGCGTCCTCGACCTCTCCGGTGGCGGCGACGAGCTCGCTCCGGAGCGCCGCGGCCTGCTTGCCGAGCTCGGTCAGCTGGTCGCCCTTCTGCAACGAGGTGATGCGGTGCGTGATCCGGGTGACGTCGTTGTCGAGTCGCTGGACGTCGAGGAGGATGACCTGGTCCTCGGGTGCTGCCTTCATGGTCAGGCTCCTTCTGTGGGGGTGGTGGGTTCGGCGGCCGGCAGGACGGCGAAGTCCCACGGGTCGGTGCGGAGGTCGCTCACGGTGACGCGGACCCCGGCGCGGCTGCGCAGCTGTTCCGCCGCGACGTCGAGCCAGAGCCACTCGGTGGCCCAGTGCGAGGTGTCGATGAGCGCCGGCCCGCCGCCGAGGAGCGCCTGTTCGCGGAACTCGGAGGCCGGGTGGTGGCGCAGGTCGCTCGTGATGTAGACGTCGGCGTCGAGCACGGCGGGGTGCCCGAGGAGCGAGTCACCCGCGCCCGCGCAGAGCGCCACGGTGCGGAGGGGCTGGTCGAAGTCGCCGGAGACGCGGACGCCGGTCGCCGTGGGCGGCAGCAGGTCGACGAGCTTCCGGGCGAGGGCGCCGAGGGTCGTCCCCTCCGGCAGCACGCCGACGCGACCGATCCCCGTCGCGGGGTCCGCCCCGGGGTCGAGGGGGTGCTGCTCCGTCAAACCGAGGCGGTCGGCGAGGACGGCCGAGGTGCCGGTCGTCACGACGTCGGCGTTGGTGTGCGCCGCGAGCAGGCCGCTGCCGCCGCGCACGAGGGTCGCGAGGACGCTGCCCTTGTACGTCGACTCGGCGATGGTCGTGACACCACGGAGCAGCAGCGGGTGGTGCGTCAGGAGGAGTCCGGCGCCGAGTTCGACGGCTTCACGGGCGGTGGCCGGGACCGCGTCGACGGCGAGGTGCACGTGCTCGACGGTGGCGTCCGGGTCGCCCGCGACGAGCCCGACGGCGTCCCACGACTCGGCACCGGCGGCGGGCCACAGGTCCTCGATCACGGCCTGGAGTTCGCGGAGCGTCGGCATCCCGTCAGTCTACCGAGGCGGCCGCCCCGGCAGGGGCAGCCGGTCCGCGTGGGGCGATCCGGGCCTCCAGGCAGTCCGTCAGCGGCGACCGAGCAGGCCGAGCAGACGGGCGACGAGTCGCGACCACCAGCCGGCGGGAGCGGCTTCGGCCGCTTCGGCCGCTTCGGCGGCTTCGGCGGCTTCGGCGGCTTCGGCGGCTTCGGCCGGAGCCTCGGTCAGGGTGTCCGACGTGTCGAGGACCGGCGCCGCGACGGCGTCCGGCAGGACCACCGGCGTGCTCGCGGTGACGCCCTGGTGCGCGGTGAGCGCGGCGGCGAAGGCCGCGCGGTCGATGACCGTCGGCCCGGTGGCGGGCAGGACGAGCGGGGTGGGTCGCGTGGTCGCGGACACCGGGGACACGGACGGGAGGCCCGGCACCGGTCGCACGGCTTCGTCGCGTTCCGGGGTGACGAGTTCCACGGCCGGCGCGACGGTCGTGATCGGTGCTGCGGCGGAAGCGGCTGCCGCCGCAGGTGCCTGTGCCTGTGCAGATGCCGTTGCACGCCGGGTGACGAGCGGGACGGGGGTGGTCGCGGCGCGACGGGCTGCTGCGCGGTCGCGGCGGTCCGCCTCGGCGGCGGCGTCGGCCAGCAGGTCGGCGAAGACGGTGTGGGCGAAGGCGCGGGCGGCCGTCACCTCGGGGTCGTCGGAGCCGGCGACGGTGGCTTCCCACGCGGCGAGGCGCGCGAGGTCCTCGTCGCGGCGGCGGATCTCGTCCTCGAGCAGGACGATGCGGTCGACGGTGCTGCGGCCGGTGGACGACGAGACCTCGACGGCCAGGTCCTCGATGCGGAGCGCCAGACGCTCGGGTGGCTCCGGGAACGAGGGGGCGCACACGGCGGCGTGGCGTGCACGGTCGCGACGGAAGGCGGGAGCGTCGATCGGTGCCGGTGCGGCCGCCTCGTCGGCCGGGGGCGCCACGGTGAAGCCGGGGCGCTGCACGGGCCCGGTGACGGGCGGGACGACGAGGTCCGGTACGTACGGGGCGCGGGTCGCCGGGGCGTCGCGGAGCCACTCCTCGAGCTCGCGGCCGAACGGGTCCACGAGCGGGGTGCGTGCGCCGGACTGGGTCTCCATGTCCGAAGGATAAATATCGCCGACGCCGAAACGTCGGACATCCGCGGTGTGTCGCTGCACGGCCTGCCATATCGGGCCGAACCTGAACGGCGTGTCGCGCGCATGGTTCACCGTGGCGGTCGGATGCCGTCCTCGAACGTCCGCAGCAGTGCTCGACCGGTGGGCCACGGCCCCACACCACTCGCGACGTTGACGTGTCCGAGGGCGCCGACGCGGACGCTCTGCGCGCCCATGACCTGCGCGAAGGCGAGGGCTCGATCCGCGCTGCAGTACGGGTCGTCGTCGCTCACGACCAGCCGCGTCGGGACCTGCTGCCCCGCGGGCACCGGCCGTGGCGCCGCGAAGCCGGACGCCTCGGCCGGGAACGGTCCACCGAGCGGGTCGGGCGGGGCGACGAGGAACGCCCCGGCGACACGGTCGGGCGCATCGGTGGTGCTGGCGAGCCAGTCGGCGACGGCCAGCACGCCGAGGCTGTGGGCGATGAGCACCGGGGGTCCGGGACACGCGGCAACTGCCCTCGAGATCGCGGCACGCCAGTCGTCCGGGTCGGGTTCGCTCCAGGAGGCCGGGGCGATGCGGACCGCGGCGCGCCGCTGATCGTGCTCCCGCTGCCACACGGACTGCCAGTGGTCCGGGTCCGAGTTCCAGATCCCGGGGACGATCACCCACGGTCGCTGTCTGCTCACCCGGGCAGCGTAGCGAACGGGTCGGCGAGGTGGGCGCGTCGCGGGGTCAGGGCTGCGTGACTGCGCCGCGCGGCTGCTGCAGGGTGTCGCGCGGGTACTGGCCGAAGCGCATCGCGTACGCCGCGGAGAACCGGCCGAGGTGCGCGAAGCCCCAGCGCAGCGCGACGCTCGCCACGGTGAGCTCACCCGCCGACCCCCGACGGAGCTCCTCGTGCACGCGGTCCAGCCGGATACCGCGGAGCAACGCGTTCGGCGCCGTGCCCACCTGCCGTTGGAAGGCCTGCTGCAGCCCGCGGACGCTCAGTCCGACATGCTCGGCGACGTCGGTGGTGGTCACGGGCGTGTGGGCGAAGGCGTGCATGAACTCCAGGGCCTGGCGTACCCGGCCGGTGGCACCCTGCGGCAGGGCGACGTCGGGGGCGATGGACTCGTGCGGGAACGTCTGGAGGAAGGACAGCGCGGTCTCGCGCACGGTCTCGGCGAGGGCGAGCGAGGCGAGCGGCGCCTGGCCGAGCACCACCGACGCGGCTCGCTGGACCTGCATGTTCCATGCGCGGAGGTCCTCGGGCCGCGGCAGGGCGGTGTGGTCGAAGACGAGGGGACCGGGGCGGGTGCCGTGCACCTCGGCGGCGACGCCCTCGAGGTACGCGCGGTCGAACTGCACCAGGCTCTGCCGGATGTCCTGCAGGTCGAAGACGAAGGGGCGCCTGGTGGGGAAGACCCGGGGCGTCCCGGGCGCGAAGTCGACCTCCTGGCGCCCGACGTCCACCCGTCCCCCGCCGTCGGAGGTCCACATCACGACGTACTCGTCGGGGACCTCGACCTCGCCCTGCATCCGCCCGTCGAACCGGGTGGAGCGGAAGGTCATCGCGTCGTTGCCCACCACCTGGAACCGGTACGCGAACGGGCGATCGGTCCGGGACGCCGAGAACCCGTTGCTCTCGTAGGCCTCTTCGTACAGCTGCACGGCGGCGTCGAGTCCGGAACCGGACGTCTCGAACCGGATCCGGGGATCGGGTTCGACAGTCATCGCGCAGATCGTGACACGGTGTCCGGGATGCGCAGCAATCCCCACCGCGTCATTGCGGTTTACGGCCGGTCGAGTGCGCTGCGCGGATGACCGTCCGGAGCGATCAGTGGCGGTCGCGCAGGACCGTCCACCGGTTCCGGTCGGCGACGCGCTCGTACCGCAGGTCGTCGACGACCATGCGGACGAGGGCCAGACCACGACCGCCCTCGGCGAAGTCGTCCGGCAGCTCGGCCGCGTCCGGGTCGACCGTCGCAGCGACCCCGTCGTCGGACAGCAGGGCCTGGAACCGCTCGATGCCGATCTCGAGACGGAGCTCGCACGACACGCCGTCGGCTCGGGCGCCGTGCTCGATGACGTTCGAGGTCAGCTCGACGAGGGCGAGTTCGAGGGCCATCCGGTCCTCGGCGGAGACGGAGGGGTCGTGCTGCCACACGCCCGCGAGGAAGTCGTGCACGGCCGACACGTCGTCCGGCGGGCACGCCAGTGCGAGCATGTGCTCGGCGACGGGGGCGGTCATCACCAGTCGGTCACCGCGGCGTCCCCGTCGGGGTACGTCCGCAGGATCTTGTCGATGTTCGAGAGCTTCAGGACCATCTGGACCTGCTCCGACGGTGCCGCGATGCGGAGGTCTCCGCCGGCCTGTCGGGCGGTCTTCAGGCTGCCGACCAGTGCGCCGAGGCCGGAGGAGTCCATGAACTCGACCCCGGAGAGCTCGACGACGAGCCGCGAACGCCCGTTCCCGACGATCTGCGCGACCGTTTCGCGGAACGTGGGCGCCGAGACCATGTTGAGTCGGCCGCTGCACTCCATGACGGCGGTGTCGGTCTCCGCCTCGTGTACGACGATGTCCATCTCGGTTGGTCTCCTCAGATCGGTGCGCCTTGCAAGCAGCAACCTACCGGCTCGACGCCTCGGAATGGTCACGATGTCGCCGAGTCGCCGTCACCCGGACCATGACCGACGCCGCCGCGAGCGGTCACGACACCCCGCTCACGTCCGCCGAGAGGTCACGATTGTTCGCTCGGCGGCCGCGCGTCCGACGGTTCGCGACATCTCGCCGGCGCTCACGCGGCGTGTCCCGAGATCTCGCCGGCGCTCGAGCGACCTGCGACGTGCGCGCGGACGCAACGGGAGGCCCGGTGCCAGCTGGCACCGGGCCTCCCGTCCGGCGGTTCCGGGCGTCAGCCCGTGTTCTGCAGGCCGGCGGCGATCCCGTTCACGGTGAGGAGCAGGAGCCGGTGGTCGGCGTCCGTCGGGTCGGTGCTGCCGGACGTGCGGATGGCGCGCAGCGCACGGAGCTGCAGGTGCGACAGGGCGTCGACGTAGGGACTGCGGAGCCGGACGGCACGCGCGAGGACGGGGCGGTCCTCGAGCACGTCGCTGCCACCGGAGACACGGAGCACCCAGTCGCGGGTGCGCACCATCTCGTCGAGCACCTTCGCGGCGAGGTCGTCGCGGTCGGCGAGCTCGAGGTACCGGCGGGCGATGTGCTCGTCGGTCTTCGCGAGCGACATCTCGACGTTCTTGATCATCGCGGCGAACAGCGGCCACTCGGCGTACGCGGCGCGGAGCACGTCGACGTCGCCGACGGCCTCGAGCGCGGAGCCGAGCCCGTACCAGCCGGCGAGGTTGATGCGGGCCTGCGTCCACGAGAACACCCACGGGATGGCCCGGAGGTCCTCCAGCGACTCCACCGACAGGCCACGACGGGCCGGACGGGAGCCGAGGGGCAGCAGGCCGATCTCCTCCATCGGGGTGACCCGGGCGAACCACGGCGCGAAGCCGTCGGCCTTGACCAGGTCGTAGAAAGCGACGCGCGAGACGTCGTCGAGCTGCTGGGCGAGGTCGGCGAACCGAGCGGCCGCGGCGGCGGTGCGCGCCTCGTTCGACGGCGACGAGGCGAACAGTGTCGCCGAGGCCATCTGCTCGAGGTGGCGGGCTGCGATGTCCTGGTCGCCGTACTGGGCGAAGATGACCTCGCCCTGCTCGGTGAGCTTGAGCCGGCCGTCGATCGACCCCGGCGGCTGCGCGAGGACGGCCTCGTTGGCGGGACCGCCACCGCGGCCGAGCGAACCGCCGCGGCCGTGGAACAGGGTCAGCTCGATGTCGTTGTCGCGAGCCCAGTCGGCGATGCGGGCCTGGGCGTCGTAGAGCGCCAGGTTCGCGGACACCGGGCCGACGTCCTTCGACGAGTCCGAGTAGCCGAGCATGACCTCGAGCCGACGACCGGTCGCGGCGAGGCGCCGCTGGAACGCCTCGGTGCGGACGGCCTCGTCGAGGATGTCGACGCTGGCGTGCAGGTCGGCGAAGGTCTCGAACAGCGGGATGACGTCGAGCACCGGAGCGGCCTCGGCCGACCCGAGGGCGGCGACCGCGAGTTCGTGCACGTTCGCGAGGTCCGCCGGGGACTGCGTGAAGGACACGATGTACCGGTTCGCCGCGCGGACGCCGTAACGGGACTGCAGCCCGGCGATCGTGCGGAAGACGGCGAGGACCTCTTCCGTGGTCTCGCTCAGTTCGCCACCGGCGCGGATCTCGGCGAGGGCCGTGCGGTGCACCTGCGAGTGCTGGCGGACCTCGAGCTCGGCCAGGTGGAAGCCGAAGGTCTCGACCTGCCAGATGAGGTTCTGCAGTTCGCCGTTCGCCGGCCGGATCGCACCGGCGGCGATGAGCGACGCCTGGATGACACGGAGGTCGGCCAGCAACGCCTCGGGGCCGTCGTAGGCGAGCGCGGTGCCGGTCCGGGTGGCGTCGATGCGCGCGGCGACGAACAGGAGCGCACGTCGGTGCGTCTCGTTCGGTGCGCGGACACCGATGCGCTCCGCGATGCCCGGGTCGAGCGACTCCTGCGACGCGACGAGGGCGGTCAGCCCGGCGTCGGCCGGGGTGTCGCTCGCGTCGAGGGTCAGGGCGCTGCCGATGCGGGTGGTCGCGCGGGCGAGGCCGAGCAGGATGTGCTCCGCCGCGATCTCCGCCGCCTGGCGCGTGACCTCGGCCGTGACGTGCGGGTTGCCGTCGCGGTCGCCGCCGATCCAGGTGCCGAAGCGCACGAAGGCGGGGGCGATCACCGGAGCACGGCCGGCGTCGTCGCCCTGCAGCCGGTCGTCGAGCAGGCGGTAGACCTGCGGGACGATCTCGAACAGTGTCTGGTCGAACACGCTCATGGCGGTGCGGACCTCGTCGAGCGGGGTCGGCCGGGTGGTCCGGAGGGGCGAGGTGCGCAGGAGGGTCGTGATCTCCTCGAGCAGGCGACGCTCGTTCTCGGCGCGGGCCGTGGCGTTGCGGGCACGGTCGCGCTCGTCGATGAGGTCGGTGATGCGGCGGACGCCCGTGGTGACCGCTCGCCGGCGGGCCTCGGTCGGGTGCGCCGTCAGCACCGGGTGGAACCGCAGGGTCCGGAGCCGCTCGGCGGCTTCGGCCTCGCCGACCTCGGCGACGAGCTCGGCGTAGGTGGCGGGGAACGAGTCCCCCGCCACGCCGCCGTCGTCGCCGCGCTGCCGGAGGACCCGCACGCGGTGGTGCTCCTCGGCGAGGTTGGTGAGGTGGAAGTAGGTGGTGAACGCCTGTGCCACGGCCTCGGCGCGTTCGGCCGACATGCCGGAGACGATGGCCTGGGCCCGCGCTGCGCCCTCGGCGTGGTCGCCCTCGTAGGCGTCGATCACGGCGGCGCGCAACGACTCCACGTCGTGGAGCAGTTCGTCGCCCCCGTTCTCCCGCAGCACCCGGCCGAGCAGGTTGCCGAGGTACCGCACGTCGGCGCGCAGGTCACTGTCGACCGCGCCGCTGACGTCGTCCCGCGCGCGCTCGTGGCGTGCAGATCCGTCGATCGCCGTCATGGAGTCCTTTCCGGGTCGTCCGGGAGGCTGGTCCCGGGTCCCAGCAGCGTATCGGCACCCGGGGGCGCATGACGTCGACCGTCCGGACGGACGCGGGGCACCGAGGCGGACGCGTCCAGGTGCCGGGTCAGGCCGTGACGGTGCCGGCGCGGACGGGTCCGGCACTGGGTCAGGCCGTGACGGTGGCGATCGACGCGCCGCCGGGCTCCTGACGGAACGGAGCACGCCGGGCATCGAGTCCCGCGAGCAGCCCGCGGTTCAGCTCGTAGGCCAGCTCGACCTCGGCGATGACCTGCTCCTGCTCCTCGGCCGACCAGGGCGCGGCATCCAGCTGTGCCCGGTAGGTGTGCTCGAAGTCGCCCGGGTCGGCGACCTGGTCGAAGATGTAGAAGAGGACACCGTTCGTGTCGAACCCGAACCGATCGGCCAGCACCTGGCCGATCACGTGGCCGCCGGACACGTCGCCGAGGTAGCGCGTGTAGTGGTGCGCCACGAAGCCCCCTGGCCACTCGGCCGCGACCTCGTTGAGCCGGCGCACGTACGCGGTCGTCGCGGGGAGCGGGCACACCAGCTCGGACCAGTCCGGGCCGATGAGGTACTCGAGGTCGGCGCGGATCGCCGGCATCCGGGTGAGCTGCGCGGTGACGAACGGTGCCGCCACGGGGTGGTCCGCCATGCGTTCCGCGGCCCGTTCGAGCGCGTCGTACACGAAGGCGTACTGACCGAGCAGGTCCGCGTAGTCGGCGACGTCGCAGTCACCGCCGAGCAGGTCCTGCATGAAGCCGCTCGTGGCCGAGGCACCGTGCGAGCGCCGCGTGCGACGCCGCAGCAGCTCGGAGAACGGGATGACGGTCGAGTCCATGAGGTAAGGCTAACCTTAGTGATGCGCGCGTCAAGCAGGGATCACCCAGGTGGCGCCGAACCTGCGAGAGGAAGCTCCCCCACGATGAGCTCGAAACCCAAGCGCCCCCAGCACGTCTTCGTCGTCGACCGAACCGAGCGGCTCTCGCCCCACATGGTGCGCGTGCACCTGGGCGGCTCGGCCTTCGAGGACTTCGTCGCCCAGGCCGACCCCGACCGGCTCGGTGCGACCGACAAGTACGTCAAGCTCCTGCTCGCGAAGCCGTCGCTCGGACTCGTGCCGCCCTACGACCTCGAGGCCCTGCGCGAGACCCTGCCGAAGCAGGACCGGCCCGCCCGCCGCACCTACACCGTGCGCGCGGTCGACCACACCACCCGCACCATCGCGATCGACTTCGTCGTGCACGGCGACGAGGGCCTCGCCGGTCCCTGGGCAGCGTCCGCGCAGCCGGGCGATCGACTCGCCCTGTCCGGACCCGGTGGCGGCTACGCGCCGACCACCGACCCGACGGTCACGCACGTGCTGCTCGGTGACGACAGCGCCCTGCCCGCGATCGGCGCCGCACTCGAGTCGATGCCCGACACCGCCACGGGCGTCGCCCTGGTCGAGGTGGCCGGGCCCGCAGACGAGCAGGACCTCCGGCACCCGGCCGGGGTCGACCTGCGGTGGCTGCACCGGGACGCCACCGGCGCCCAGCCGGGCACGCTCCTGCTGGAGACGGCCCGCGGGCTGCCACGCGCCTCCCGGCCGGTGCAGGTCTTCGCGCACGGCGAGCGGACCGCGATGAAGGCGATCCGTCGGCTGCTGCAGGACGACTGGGGGCTGGAGAAGCGTGAGATGTCGTTGTCGGCGTACTGGGCGCTCGGTCGTGGTGAGGACGAGTTCCAGGAGGAGAAGCGCGAGCCCGTCGGGGTGATCTTCACCGACTGACGGCGGTGTTCGGGCTGGTGGTGGTGGTGCTTGGTTCTCGCAGGTACGCCCGGTCTTGGCAGATACGCCCGGTCTTGGCAGGTACGCCCGGCCTTGGCAGGTACGCCCGGTCTTGGTAGGTACGCCCGGTCTTGGCAGGCATGCCCGGTTCTTCCCAGAGCGGGCGCGATGGCTGGTGGGAACGGGCGTACCTGGTCGGAACAACGGATCAGGTACGCCCGTTCTTGGTAGGTACGCCCGGCTCCCCCAGGCGCGCACGGTCCTGGCAGGCCTGCCCGGTTCTTCCCAGAGCGGGCGCGATGGCTGGTGGGAACGGGCGTACCTGGTCGGAACAACGGACCAGGTACGCCCGGTTCGACCAGGTACGCCCGATTCGACCAGGTACGCCCGGTTCCGCCGAGTACGCCCGGTTCCGCCAAGGACGCCCGGTACGTCAGGGGCGGCGCGAGCGACCGGGAGGCCCGGGGCACGTCGGTGGGTTGGGCTAGCGTTCGGCGCATGGTCACCTCCTCGTGCTGCGTGCCGGGTTGCGCGGGCGAGCCCGCTGATGGGCTCGCGGGCCTCCCGCTCTGCGGCGCGCACGTCGCGCTGGTCACCGAGTTCGCCACCGAGCACCCGGGAATCGAGGACGCCCTGCCCGGCCCGTGCCCGGCGTGTGGGTCGCGGATCGGTGTGCGGTACGCCTCCGGTGCGGTGTGTGCCCGGTGCGAGTGGCGCTGGGGTGACGTGCCCGACGGGGACCTCGCTCCCCCTCGGGTCGACGTCGTCTACTACCTGCGGATGCGGGACGACTTCGGCGACCGCATCAAGATCGGCACGACGATGAACCCGCGGCAGCGGCTCGCGGCGATCCCGCACCAGGACCTACTGGCCTTCGAGCGGGGCGACCGGACGCTGGAACGCCGCCGCCACGCCACCTTCGCCGCCAGCCGGTACTCGGGCACCGAGTGGTTCCGGGTGACGCCGGAGCTGCTCGCGCACGTCGAGACCGTCGCCGCCGGGGTCGACGACCCGTGGGACCTGCACGCCCGGTGGACGAGCGAGGCGCTCGCGCTGCGGGGCTGAGCTGCAACCGGGCGGTCGGGGCGTGTGCTCAGCCGGTCGGAGCGCCTGCTCAGGCGGCCTGCAGCATGCGGTCGGCGGTGCGGAGTGAGAGCGCCATGATCGTCAGGGCGGGGTTCGCGATGACCGCGCTCGGGAACACCGAGTTGTCGGCGATCCACAGGTTCGGGACGTCCCACGAGCGGCCGTCCTGGTCGACGACGGAGGTCTCGCGGTCCGTGCCCATCCGCGCCGTGCCGATCGTGTGCGCGGTGCGGTCGAGGACCCGGACGTCCGTGCCACCCGCCGCCTCGACGATGGTCGTCATGGTGCGGACAGCGTGGCGGCGGATCGCTTCCTCGTTGGAACCCGGGGTGAACGAGACCCGGGCACGCGGGACGCCGTGCTCGTCGAGCTCGTCGGTGAGCTCGAGCCGGTTGTCGTCGTAGGGCAGGCACTCGGCGTTGATGCCGACGCCGGCCGAGAACGGGTAGTCCTGCAGCGCCCGGACGAGCTCGGCACCGCGGAGTCCGCCACCCCGCACCAGCGAGGTCGCGAAGGTCTGCGGCTGCACGCCCAGGCTCTGGATGAGGTAGCCGCCCGCGAAGTCCGCGTCCGCCGGTCGGACGAAGTCCTCGGTGATGATCGACGACGGGTACCCGCGGTACGACCGCATCGACTCGTCGAACCGTGCCCACACCTGGGTGGCTCCGTGCGCGGTGAAGTTCCGGCCGACCTGCCCACTGCCGTTCCCGACGCCGGTGTGCAGCAGCAACCGCGGCGTCTCGACACCGCCCGCGGCGAGAACGAGGGACCGGCAGCGCTGACGGTGCTCGCGCCCGCCAGCGGTGTACAGGACCGCCTCGACCCGACCCGCGGCGTCCAACTCGATACCGTGCACGAAGGACTCCGGACGGATCTCAGCACCGAACGCGACGGCGGCGGGCAGGTAGGTCGTGTCCATCGACACCTTCGAGCCGTTGCGACAGCCCTGGTGGCACGACCCGCACGCGACGCAGGCCTGACGCAGTCCGTGGTGGTCCTGGTGGCGGTCCTCGGTGGTCAGGCCGACCGGGGCATCGGTCGCGATGATCCCTGCCGCTGCGGTGCCGCGCATCATCATGTCGGACGAGGCGTTCCGGGCCGGCGGACGCATCCGGTAGCGGCGGGACGGGTCCCACGGGTAGTGCTCGGGGCCGGCGACGCCGACGTCGTGCTCGACCTGCTCGATCCAGCCGGTGAGCTCGGCGTGGCTGATCGGCCAGTCCTGCCCCGCGCCGCTCTCGGTGCGGAGTCGCAGGTCGTGCTCGCTCGGTCGCGGGGTGAACGCTCCCCAGTGCAGCGTCGAGCCGCCGACACCGGTGCCGCTGTTGTTCGGGCCGAAGGCCGTGGGGGCTCCACCGCCGCTCAGCCGCTCGTCCATCCAGTTGATGTCACCGGGGGCGGCCACCTCGTCCGGCACGTGGTCGCCCGGCTCGGTGTTGCGACCGGCTTCGAGCGCGACGACCGACAGGCCACGGCGGGCCAGCGATGCGAGGAGCGGTGCTCCCCCGGCCCCGGTGCCGACCACCACCACGTCGACGACGTCGTCCGTACCGTACGTGCGTTGTCCGTCGAGTCTCATCGTGTTGCTCCGGTCGTCGGTGCGGTGTCGATCGTGGTGGCGGCGGGGACACCGGCGGGTGCGTCCTTCGGGGTCGCGGCACCGGCCCCCGTCGGGGCGTCCGGTTCCCAGGCCTCGCGCTCGCCCGCCGCGAGGAGCTGGAAGCCCTGCTTGCGGACACCGTCGCCGCCGTTCGCGTAGCCGTCGAAGTCGATGGCGGCCATCGTCGCGGGGTGTGCGAGCCAGTGCTTCACGAGGTCGACGCTGGCGTCCTCGAACCATGCGCGCAGCTGCTCGGCGTCGAGACCACCATCGGCGCGGTACCGCCCGGCGGCCACGGACTCGAGGGCCTGGTCGAGCACCCCGTCGCGGGCGGGTGCGGCGAGCACGTCGAGCGCGGCACGGTAGGCCTCGCTGTCCACCGGCAGGCCGTCCGGCCGCCAGCCGTCGCCGAGCCCCGCGGCCAGCTGCGCGTCGACCCGCAGTGCGAGGTCGACCTGGTCGGTGCCGGGCTGCGGGACGACGATCCGCGCGACGGCACGCAGGGTGTCCAACTGCGTCGGCGTCAGTGCGTGGGGTGCTGCGGCCGGGTCGTCAGGCAGGGCACGCTCGGCGAGCAGCCCTCGGGTCCGGGCGCTGACCCGCGGCGAGGCGATCACGCGGGCGTGCTCCACGGGGACGACCGGCGACCCCGTGACGCGGCGCTGCCAGAAGTCCCGGATGCGGTGCCCGACGGTCTCCGGCTGTTCCCAGGGCAGCAGGTGGGCGGCGCCGTCGACGACGTGGAGCTCGCTGTTCGGCCAGTGCGGCAGGGTCAGGCGACGCTGGGCGTCGGCATCGAGGTCGCCGTCCTCGGAACCGGCGAGCACCAGGGCGGGCACCGGGTTCGGTGCGGCGTCCGACCAGTCTTCGCGGCTGCCGCGGGACAGCCAGTCCGTCCAGGCCGCGGGGTCGGTCCGCTCGACGTCCTGCACCGCCGCACTGTGCCGCGCGGGCGCCAGGGGTGCCGCGGTGTTGGCGGCGACGAACTCCTCGGCGTCCTCGGTGCCAATCGGGCCACCGGCAGCCCACGAGAGCATCGTCCAGCGGCGGTCGTCGTCCATCGGCTCGGGAGCGAGCGGGGACGCGGCGAGGAGCACCACGGCTCGCAGCCCGAACAGGCCGTTCGCGCCGGAGATCGTGCGGTCGGCCACCACCGTGGCGACCTTGCCGCCCATCGAGTGCCCGAGGAGCATCCACTCCGTCGAGCCGCTCGCCCCGATCGCGCGCTCCACCAGGACGGCCATCTCCTCGACGGTGGTGCCGGACGACGCCGGGCTGCGACCGAAGCCGGGCAGGTCGATGCCGATCAGGTCGAGGTCGCCGAGGAGCTCAGCGCGCAGCAGCGCGAACTCCTCGGAACTCGCGCCGAGGGCGTGGAGACAGAAGACGGTGGTCACCCTGTATACCTACCCGTCGCTCGCGACCGCTCCCAGCCGGGCCGTACCCCGTCGCGCCGCGCCTGTACCCCGATCGGCGGCGTCACCGGGCGTAGGCGTCGACGAACAGCGCGCCCCGGAGCTCGCGCAGGGTGTCCGCCAGCCGCTCGACGGTCCGGCCGGAGATGCCCGAGACCTGTAGGTCGTACGGGCCGAGCGCCGGCAGCCGCCCGGTACGGATGCGGACGACCTCCCACCCCACGGCGCGGACGGCTCGGTCCTTCCTGCGGTCGGTCTCCTGCCGGGGTCCGACGTGCTCGAGTCCGTGCCGACCGGTGGAGTCGTACTCGATGGCGACGCGGAGCTCGGGCAGGATGATGTCCGGCCAGGCCTCGACGTGGTCGAAGAACGGGCGGTCGAGCCGGATGGCGGAGTGGTCGTACGTGAACGCGAACCGCTCGGACAGCATGCCCCGGAGTTCGGCTTCGACCGCCGAGGCCGTCGCCGGGGCGCAGACGCTCGTGAACGACTCACCCGACGGCAGCCGCGGGGTCTTCGAGCAGATCGTGCGGGGAGCGGACTGGGCGGCCCGACGGGGTGCACCGCCGGCCGACCCTGCCGAGCCGGCCGCGCCGGCGGACCCGGCGACGGGCCGACGAGAGCGGGCACGGCTCGACGCGACGGCTCCGGCCGGGACCCCGCGCACCGGAGCCGCGGGCAGGGTCTGTCGTCCGGCGCTCCGGACGACCCGCTGCGGCACGGGCACCGTCCGGGGCCAGTCCGAGGGCAGCACCGGCCACCGCTGGGGCTGGGCCTGCACCGCGCACTCGGGGCACCACACGGAGCGACGGCGCTCACGGCCCGGACGGGACCGCTGTTCGGACGGGGTCGCGACGAAGACGTGCCCGACGTCGCACTCCCAGGTGAGCAGGACCTCGGCCGCCGGGGGGACCTGGGTCAGGACGACGCCGTGGTTCCAGTCGGGGTGGTACTGCCGGATGAGCACCGGGTACGGCGCCCAGTCGGCGCGGAACTGTCCGACGGCGTACGGCACCGCTTCGCCGCGCGACCACTGTCGGCGGCGCCACCACGCATCGACGGGTTCGGCCACCCCACCACGCTAGGAACGACCACCGACACCCGCTGCACCACGCAGCGAGCAGCGCGAGCGACACCCGCCACGGCACCGCACCGCACGACGGCTCAGGAGGCCAGCGCGTGCTTCACGTAGGCGACCAGGGCGTTCGCATGCCCGTGCCCCAGGCCGTGCTCGGACTTGAGCCACCCGACGACCTCCATGTGCTGGTGGTCGTCGAGCCGGTCGGCGACCAGGTCGAGCCACTCCTGCACCGGGCGCCCGTACGTCGTCTCGATGCTCGGGAAGTACGACGCCGGACCCTTCACCTTGGTGCCGTCCGCCGGGGCCACCGGGGCGGTCACACGATGCGCTGTCATGGCGCAACGGTAGCGCTCCGTCGTCCGTCACGGAACGTCACGCAGACACCGTTCTGTGACGCCGCGTTGCGCCGGATGGCCGGGTGTTGCGCCGCGTGGCGGGGTGTTGCGCGAGGCGTTGTCGGCGTCGGCCGGCCCTCCTACGGTCGCGACATGACCGAGACCACCAGGGCCCCGCAGTGGGAGGCGACCAGCGTCGACGACGCGGGCCGGACGACCGGGGCGAGCCGCGCCTCCAGGCCGGAGACGGCGACCATCGACGCGGCCGGACACGCCGCACTCGACCGTTCCGTCGTGCCGTTGCGGCACCCGCTGCGGTGGATCGCCGCGGCCCTCGTGCTCGTCGTGCTGCTGAACTTCGGCGAGACGCTGTTCACGAACGAGCAGTGGGGCTGGCCGGCCGTCGGCAAGTGGCTGTTCAGTCCGGCGGTCCTGACCGGCCTGCAGCTGACGCTCACCGCCACCGCGCTGAGCGCCGTGATCAGCTTCGCCGGCGGGATCCTGGTGGCCATCGCCCGGCTGTCGCACAACCCGGTGCTGTCCGGGCTGGCGTGGGGGTACGTGTGGCTGTTCCGGTCGGTGCCGCTCATCCTGGTGCTCGTCTTCCTCTACAACCTCGGATCGCTGTACCCGACCATCGGCATCGGGATCCCCTTCGGGCCGCAGTTCGAGGTGCCGACCGCGAACCTGCTCGGCGACCTGGCGATCGGGGTCATCGGGCTGAGCCTCAGTGAGATCGCCTACGCGTCCGAGATCGTCCGCGCCGGGGTGCTCGCCGTCGACCACGGGCAGCACGAGGCCGCGCAGGCGCTCGGGCTCCCCCGTCGCCGGCAGTTCGTGCGGGTGATCATGCCGCAGGCGCTGCGGTCGATCGTCCCGGCGTTCGTGAACCAGGTCGTCGGGCTCCTCAAGGCGTCGTCGCTGCTGTTCTACGTGTCGCTGCTCGACCTGTTCGGCGTGGTGCAGAACCTGTCGAGCACGTACCCGGGCGACATCATCCTGCTGCTCGTCGTCGCCACCATCTGGTACCTCGCGCTCACCAGCGCGGTCTCGATCGTGCAGTACTACGTCGAGCGGTGGACGGCCCGCGGGTCGGTCCGTGCGCTGCCGCCGACACCGTGGCAGCGGGTGCGGAGCGCGCTGCGGGGCGGCGGGACCGGACGTGGTCCGGGACGGCCTGGAGGCGCGGGTCGCCGCACACAGGCAGCCGTCGCCGAGCGCGCGGTCGCGTCCGGGTCTGCTTCCACCGACGACGACAGGAGCATCTGATGAGCGCCGCCATCGCGATCCACGGGGCCGTCAAGGCGTTCGGGGACAGCGTCGTCATCGACGGCGTCGACCTGTCGCTGCCGTCCGGCAGCGTGACCGTCGTCCTCGGCCCCTCCGGTTCCGGCAAGTCCACGCTGCTCCGGGCGATCAACCACCTCGAACCGCTCGACCGCGGGGTCGTCACGGTCGGCGACGAGCCCATCGGCGTCCGCCTGCGCACCGGCCGCGACGGGGTGCCCCGCTGGAAGGAGCTGCCCGAGCGGCACATCCTGCGGCAGCGTGCCCGGATCGGGTTCGTGTTCCAGCACTTCAACCTGTTCCCGCACCTCACCGCGCTCGAGAACGTCGCCGAGGGGCCGATCGCCGCCGGGGTCCCCGTCGCCTCGGCCCGAGCGCGGGCACAGACCCTGCTCGAGCGGGTCGGACTCGGCGACCGCGGCGCGGCCCGCCCCCGGCAGTTGTCCGGCGGGCAGCAGCAGCGCGTCGCGATCGCCCGGGCCCTGGCGCTCGAGCCGTCGGTGGTCCTGCTCGACGAGCCGACCTCGGCGCTCGACCCGGAGCTCGTCGGCGAGGTGCTCGGGGTCATCCGGGGGTTGGCGGACACGGGCACCACGCTCGTCATCGTCACCCACGAGATCGCCTTCGCCCGCGAGGTCGCCGACCACGTCGTGTTCCTCGACCACGGGCGGGTCGTCGAGCAGGGGCCGCCGGCCCAGGTGCTCGACCACCCGCAGCACACCCGCACGAGGGACTTCCTGTCCCGCGTCCGCTGACCCCCGATCCCTGATTCCCGCACGCACCCCAAGGAGAACCATGTCCACGATCACCCCCGCCCGCTGCCGCAACAGCGCCGGCTTCCTCGTCCTCGCAGCCGGCGTCGTCGTCGCCCTCGCCGGGTGCTCCGCGGGCGCTTCCGCCGACACGAGCGGCGCGCCCGACGGCTCCGTCACCATCGGCGCCGCCTCGAACGGTGCGGCGGAGGAGACGACCCTCGAGGTCACCGAGGACACGAAGCTGCACGACGCGCTCCCCGCCGCCGTCCGGAAGTCCGGCACGCTGACGATCGGCGTGGGTGCCCTGCCCGCCGGGTTCCCGCCGCTCGCCTTCACCGGTGACGACCAGAAGACGATCACCGGCTCGGAGCCCGACCTCGGACGGCTCGTCGCCGCGAAGCTCGGGCTGCGCGCGGACGTGCAGAACGCCACGTGGGACAACCTGTTCGTCGGCATCGACAGCGGCAAGTACGACGCGGGCTTCTCGAACGTCACGGTCACTGAACAGCGCAAGGAGAAGTACGACTTCGCCTCGTACCGGCAGGACAACCTGGCGTTCCAGGTGCTGGCCTCGAGCTCGCTGCGGTTCGACGGCGACCCGTCCGTGCTCGCCGGCAAGACGCTGTCCGTCAGTTCCGGCACGAACCAGGAGAACATCCTGCTCGAGTGGCAGAAGGAGCTCCGGGCGACGGGCGAGGACTTCACGATCAAGTACTACCCGGACGGCAACGCGGTGAGGCTCGCGCTCGACTCGGGCAAGATCGACGCCTACTTCGGTCCGAACCCGACGATCGCCTACCAGAACAGGCAGAGCAAGGGCACGGCGAAGGCGACGACGACCGCGGGCACGTACTCCGGCGCCGGCTCGTCCCTGCAGGGGCTCATCGCCGCGACGACGAAGCAGGGCAGCGGGATCGCGAAGCCCGTCGCGGCGGCGATCAACGAGCTCATCGAGGACGGCACCTACGCGAAGTGGCTCGCGGCCTACAACCTGTCGAACGAGGCCGTGAAGACGTCCGAGGTGAACCCCGAGGGTCTGCCGCTCGACAACAGCTGAGCCCGCGCGCGCCCGGTTCGGCGCATCGGGTGCTGATGCCTGATGCCTGGTGCTCGTGCTTGGTGCTGATGCAGAGCGACACCGTCGAGGTCGTACGACCTCTTGGGTTCAATCGGTGGTTGCAACGCCCTGAGCGTTTGGGTGGTTGTGATGGGTCGTGCGGCGGCGTATTCGAGGG
>NZ_JAHEWS010000015.1:0-95145 GCF_018598405.1 Curtobacterium flaccumfaciens
GACGTCGCCGACGCCTACTGGCGGGCCGTCGACCGACGGGCAGCGGGGGCTCGCGCTGCCTGGTCGAATCGGGAGTACCGGGTGCTGTCGGGCGTACCGGGTCGGAAGTTCTGACCAGGTACGCCCGATTCCGCTTTCCATCGCGGGCGTTCTGGGAAGGAACGTCCGCTCGTGTTCCCCGTCTCGCGCTACGCTTCGCTCGTCGTTGTGAGAAGGGGGAGCGCCATGGTGCTCAGTGGTTCGGCGTTCGGCGTTCGGTGAGATCGAGGGACCGGGTGGACCGGGGACCGAACTGTTCGACGGCTGGTTCGGCATCGCGTTCGGGGTCGTCGCGGCGTTGGCGATCCTCACGACCCTGACGATCGTCATCCTGTCGCTCTACCGCAGCAAGCGGATGGCCGACCGTGGTCAGAACCCGCTCACCATGCAGGAGGACATCGCGTACCAGGTGATGCAGAGCCGCACGTTCGCACCGGACAAGCCGCTCGAACAGCGGCTCGCCGAACTCGACGACCTGCACGCCCGCGGGGTGATCTCCGACGAGGAGCACCGCAGCGCCCGAGCCGAGGCCCTGCGCGGACGATGATGGCCTCCGAAGAAGTGCACAACCCCCTGATCCCGCCGGTCTACGACCTCGTCTGGACCGTGCTGATGGCACTCGTCGTCATCGCGGTCATCGTCGCCGTGTGCATCGCGGTCGTCCGCAGTCGGCGCCCACACGGTGCGCGCCGGAGCTCGCCGGAACAGCGGCTCCTCGAACTCGACGAGCTGCACGCCCGCGGGGTCATCAGCGACGACGAGCGCCGAGCCGCGCGGGCCGAGGCCCTCCGCAGCTAGCCTGGGCGGGTGCTGCTGCCGACGGACCTGCTCGGGGTGTGGGACCTGCACCGCACCGTGCACGACCACCGCGCCGGTGCCACGGGGATCGTCACCGGGACCACCACCCTGACCCGGGTCGGTGACGACGAGGTGCGCTGGGACGAGTCGGGCGTGATGACCTTCGACGGCCGGACCACCCCGGTGTCCCGGACCCTCATCGTCCGGCGCGGTCCCGACGGCGGCTGGACCGTGCACTTCTCCGACGGTCGGGTGTTCCACGACTGGGTGTGGGGCACGAACGTCGCGCACGCCTGCGCTCCGGACGACTACACGGGTGCCTTCGACGGTGACGAAGACCGCTGGACCGTGCGGTGGGAAGCGCGCGGCCCGGCGAAGGACTACCGGCTGGACAGCGTCCTCACCCGACCTCGGTCGTGACCCGCGGGGTCGGCGGTCACCGCCAGACTGGGGGCATGGCACGCTCCTCCGGCACCGACGCCCCGCGCATCACCCTGACCGAACCGACGAACCTCGAGGACTGGGTGCCAGCACCCGGTGACGTCCTGACGGGTGACCGCATCGAGGGCAAGCGCATCGACATGCTCGACCTGGCGGGCGAGCGACTGCCCGACCTGGAGATCGAGGAGTGCGTCATCGACACGCTCCGGGGTGACGACGCGGACTTCCGTGGACTCCGGGTCCGTGACTCGGTCATCGACTCCCTCGACGCCCCGATCCTGCGGGCATCGAGCAGCTCGTGGCGCGAGGTCCGGGTCTCCGGCGGTCGGGTCGGCTCCGCGGAGCTGTACGACTCCGGGCTGAACGGCGTCGAGTTCGTCGGCATGAAGTTCGGGTTCGTGAACCTGCGCGGATCGACGATCACCGACGTGGTGTTCCGCGACTGCGTCATCGACGAGCTCGACATCGCCGACGCGAAGCTGCTGCGGGTGTCGTTCGACGGCAGCAGCATCCGTGCCGCCGAGGGGTCGAACACCCGCATCGACCACGTGGACCTGCGCGGGGCGGACCTCGATCGGGTCGAGCGGCTCGAGGGGTTCCGCGGGGCCACGATCGGCGCCGACCAGCTGTACACGCTCGCGCCGCTCCTGGCCGCGCAGGCCGGCTACCGCGTCGACTGACCGAGCCCGGGTTTCGCGCTCACCGACACTGCACGCCCGCCCGGCCCCGCGAACTGTCGCTCAGCGCGAAACATCGGCCGCGCCGACGCCCGAGCGCGCGCCCGCACCGACGCCAGCGCCCACTCCGGCCAGCGCCGCGGCCAGGTCGGCCTGCACCAGGTCGCCGTGCACCGCCGCGCCGGTCTGGGTGCCGGCAGCCGCCGACGCGATGACCGTTGCCATCGGCGCCGTCACGTTGCCCGCCGCGTACACGCCCCGCACCGCGGTCTGCCCGGCGGCGTCGACGGTCAATGCCGTCGCGTACCGGTGGTCGCCCATGAACAGGTCGGTCGCCTCGATGCCGAGCCCGGACAGGAACCCCACCCGCGCCTCGGGGCGGCTGGCCGTCGCCAGCGCATCGAGCCCGACGAACGCACCGGACCCGAGCGAGACCCCGGTCAGCCGGTCGCCCTCGGACACGACGGCGGCGACCGGGCCCTCGACCACGTCGATGCCCCGGGCCGCCAAACCGGCCAGAGCGGTGTCGTCCATCAGGGCCGGGTCGGTCAGGAACGCGGTCACCCGCTCGCTCAGCGCCCGGAACATGAGCGCGTGGTGCGCGGCGTTCGGCGTCGTCACCAGGACCCCGATCCGCTGGTCGCGGATCTCCCACCCGTGGCAGAACGGGCAGTGCACGACCCCGCGCCCCCACTGCTCGGCCAGGCCCGGGACCTCCGGCAGGACGTCCACGGCGCCGGAGGCGACGACCAGCCTGCGTGCCGTGACGACCGCGCCGGAGTCCAGCGTGACCGAGAAGCCGACCGGGTCGTGACCGTCACCGGTCGTCGCGGACGTGGCCACGATCCTCCCGGCCGTGACCTGGACGCCGTAGGCGGCGACCTCGTCGCGACCGATGCGGATCAGCTCGGCGGGCGCGACGCCCTCGTGGCCGAGGTAGTTGTGGGCCCCCGCCGCCGGGGCGTTGCGGGGTTCACCCGAGTCGACGACGAGCACCGAACGCCGCGAGCGGCCGAGGATGAGGGCGGCGGAGAGGCCGGCGGCCGAGCCGCCGATGACGATGACGTCGAAGTGTTCAGACATGCGCTGATCATGGAGCGGGTGGGCGGGAAACAGCAACGAAGTTTGCCGGTGTGGCAAGGTGGTGCGTGTGAAGCACCCACCCGGACCGACCGCCCCGCGCACGACGGCCGAGGTCGTCGACGGTGTCGGCCCCCGCCTGCGCGCGCTGCGCGCTCACCGCGACGTCACGCTCGCCGCGCTGTCCGAGGAGACGGGTGTCTCGGTGAGCACGCTGTCGCGGCTCGAGTCCGGACAGCGGAAGCCGACCCTCGAACTGCTGCTGCCCCTCGCCCGGGCGTACCAGGTACCCCTCGACGACCTCGTCGGCGCACCGCAGACGGGCGACCCGCGCGTGCACATGAAGCCCGAGGTGCACGGGGGCCGCGTGGTCGTGCCCCTGACCAAGCGCACCGGTGGGGTGCGGTCGTTCAAGCAGCTGTTCCCGCCGAACTCGCCGGGCGGCGAACCGTCGCTCAAGACGCACGAGGGCTACGAGTGGCTCTACGTGCTGTCCGGCCGGCTGCGTCTGGTGCTCGGCGAGCACGACCTCGACCTGGGGCCGGGCGAGGTCGCCGAGTTCGACACCCACACGCCGCACTGGATGGGCAACGAGACCGACTCCGTCACCGAGGTGCTCTGCCTGTACGGGCCGCAGGGCGAGCGGGCGCACGTGCGGTCCCGACCCGCCCGGTGACCGGCTGCGCTACGCCGTGAACACGTGCGCCACGACGTCGTCGAGGAGCTCCGTCGTCTCGATGTTGGACTGCTGGACGTGGATGCCGACGTCGCCCCGGGTGAAGTACGTGTCGCCGTCGGTGACCGGGTACTGCGTGTTCTTCGAGACCTTCTGGCACAGGTACCCGTCGGACTCGTCGCCGCAGTCGTAACCCTTCGCCGCGAGCTGCTCGAGCGCATCGCGGGCTGCGGCCGGGTCGACGGCGTCGACCGCGATGGACAGGAACGAGGTGTCCGCCTGCGGCTCCCGCCACACGCAGTACAGACGCTTGCCGTCGCCCTGCAGCGCCGGTGTGAAGGAGCTCTTCGGGATCGCGATCGGGTCGCCGACGACCGACGGATCGTTGAGCGGTGCCGATGCGAACGTCTTGTCCCACTTGCCGGGAGTGATCAGGTCGGTGCAGCTGGCCGGCACGGTGGCGGTGTCGTCGATCGGGGCCTCGGTGTCGGTGGGGCTCGGAGCGGCCCCGGTGTCGGTGGGGCTCGGTGCCGTCGTCGGGTCGGTTGCGGTGGTCGCGGTGTCGCTCGCCGGTCCGGCCGGTCCGGCCTGTGCGCAGCCGGTCAGGGCGAGGCCCGCCGCCAGCAGGGCAGCGAGCGTGTGGCGCATGGTTCCCCTTCGTCCGGTCGCGTCAGGTCGTGACCGTCCCTCACGAACGTACCGACCGGGGGCCGCGATGGCTGGGACCGTCACCGATTCGTTGTCCCCCGACCCCGTCGGTCAGCGGGTGCGCCACCCGCGCCGCGCCCGCGACTCCGACCGCAGGCGTCGCGCCCAGCGGCGCACCGGGTTGGCCCGCCGGCCGTTCACCCGGAACGTGTGGAAGGCACGTCGCGTCCGCACCCAGACGGACGGGAGGCCCGACAACGGTCGCGCGGACACCTGTACCGTGAGCACGGGGTCGGCCACCACCCGCCAGGCCGGGTCGAGCTGCATGCTGAGGTCGACGTCGTCGTGGACCTCGGCGTCCTCGCGGTGTGCGCGTCCCCGGACGGCCGCCCAGGTCGACCGCCGCATCGCCATCGCGGACCCGAACAGCGGCGGGTGTGCGAGCGCGCCCCACATCAGCACGAAGTAGGGCCGCATGTAGACCGCGTCCCACGTGCGCTGCACCAGGCGTCCGCCGTCGTACGGATGTCCGGGGCCGGTCACCGCGGCCACCTCAGGATCCTCCAGCAGGCGCACGGCATCGGCGATCCAGGTCGGCGGCGGGACCGAGTCCGCGTCGAGCCGCACGATGACGTCGCCCGTCGCCCGGTCGTACCCGCGGGCGGAAGCGCGGGCGATGCCGCGGACCGGTTCGGTGAGCACGACCGCCCCGGCGGCCCGTGCGATCGAGGCGCCGTCGTCGGAGCTGCCGTTGTCGACCACGACGACCTCGTCGACGGGCACGGTCTGCGCCGCGAGGGCCTCGAGGCAGCCACGCAGGTGCACGGAGTCGTCCCGCACGGGGATGACGACCGAGACGCTGGGCATCCGTCGATCCAACCGGCCGTCGCCTGTGCGGGTTGTCGGTCCGCGTTTCTCGGCATTCCTGGGTCCTGACCCAGCGAGCAGCGCGCAGCTTCGGTGCGGAACACGCCCCCGGTGCACGCCGGGGACGACGACAACCGGAAGGCCGACCATGACCACGAACCCACCCGGGAACGACTCCGGGACGCCCATCCACGACCGCACGGCAGCTTCCGAGGGGCACGAGGTCGCCCCCGGCGTGACCGTGCCGTCGTACGCCAGCGGCACCCCCGCCGCGCGACCCGCTGACCCGGGTGCGCCGCAGACCTACGACCCGTACGGTGACAGCGCGGCCGAGGTGCCGTTCGACGCGCCCCTCGACGCCGTCCCGGCCGACGAGCAGCTCCCCGCCGTCCCGTCCGCCGGCAGCGCTGGCGGCTCCGGCAGTGACTCGGGCAGCGGCTCCGGCAAGGCCGACGCGGCCAAGGGCGCAGCGCAGGACGTCGCCGGCGACGCCAAGGCGAAGGCGTCCGACGTCGCCGGCACCGCCAAGGAGCAGGCGTCGAAGGTCGCCTCCGAGGCCACCGATCACGCCAAGCAGCTCTACGGGCAGGCGTCCGAGAACCTGAAGCAGCAGGCGGGCGAGCAGCAGCAGCGCGCCGCCGGTGGACTCCGCACCCTCGGTGAGCAGCTCGGGCGCATGGCCGAGAACGACGAGGAGCAGGGTGTCGCTTCGAAGGTCGTCCGCGACCTCTCGGGCCGTGCCACCTCGGTCGCCGGGTTCCTCGAGAACCGCGACCCGGGCTCGCTGCTCGACGAGGTGAAGACCTTCGCCGCGAAGCGCCCCGGCACGTTCATCGCGATCGCCGCCGGTGCCGGTCTGCTCGCCGGACGCCTGACGAAGGCCCTCGCGACCGAGGTCAAGCACGAGAAGGAAGCCGGCGACGGCGCCACCGGGACCGGGAGCGGCGTATGAGCCAGTCCGTCCCCGGCGCGACACCACTGGGCGAACCGACGCCCGAGGAGCGCGCCGCGACCACGCCGCTCGGTGAGCTGCTGTCCGACGTGTCGCGCGATCTCTCCAGCCTGTTCCGGCAGGAGGTCGCCCTCGCGAAGGCCGAGCTGACCGACTCCGCGAAGAAGGCCGGCAAGGCAGGCGGGATGTTCGGCGGCGCCGGACTCACCGCCGTGTTCGCCCTGCTGTTCCTGTCGATCGCCGCGTGGTGGGGCCTCGGCTACCTCATCGGCAACGCCTGGTCCGCCCTGATCATCGCGGTCGTGTACGCCATCGTCGCCGCGATCCTCGCCGTCCGCGGACGCAAGGAGATCAAGGAGATCAAGGGCGCCCCGCAGACGGTCGAGACCGCCAAGGAAGTCCCCGAGACACTCAAGCCCAACACCGGGAGGAAGCCATGAGCACCCCAGACGAGATCCGCGCCGACATCGAGCGCACCCGCGGCGAACTCGGCTCCGACGTCGACGCCCTCGCCGACAAGGTCAGCCCGTCGTCCATCGCCCACCGCCAGAGCGAGAAGGTGAAGGGCCGGTTCCAGGACGTCCGCCAGTCGGTGATGGGTGCAGCCCAGTCGGCTCGCTCGAGCGCCTCCGGTTCTGCCTCCGGTGCGACCGGCCAGGCGAAGGACGTCGCGCAGAAGGGTGTCGAGAAGGCGAAGGGCAACCCCCTCGCCGTCGGCCTCATCGCGTTCGGCGCCGGCTGGCTCGTGTCGTCGCTCCTGCCGACCACCGACAAGGAAGAAGAACTCGCCGGTGAGCTGAAGGACAAGGCAGCACCGCTCGTCGACGAGGTCAAGGAGCAGGCGAAGGACGTCGGTTCGCAGCTCGGCGACGTGGCGAAGGAGCACGCGCATGACCTCAAGGGGACCGCGCAGGACGCCGCGCAGACGGTCAAGGGCGAGGCGCAGGGGGCCGCGTCCGACGTCAAGGACAACGCGCAGGGTGCGGCGGACGACGTCCGCAGCAGCTGAGCGGGACCACACGATGGACGGGAGGTCCGTGGCGACGTCGCCACGGGCCTCCCGTCCGTCAGGCGGTAGCGTTCCGGGAATGGACCCGATCGACGAGCTCGCCGCCGAGCTGCGGCAGTCCATCGGACGCGTCGTGCGCGCCGCTCGGCGTGAGGCGGACGCGCTGCCGGCCACGCACACCACCACCCTCGGGTTCCTGCACCGCGAGGGGCCGATGACGATCGCGGAACTGGCGCGTCGCCGCGGCGTGAAGCACCAGGGTCAGTCACGGACCGTCGGCGAGCTGGCCGACCTCGGGTACGTCGACCGGACGGCGTCCGACACCGACCGACGGGCATCGGTCATCGGCATCACGGATGCGGGCCGGGCCGCCCTGCAGCGGGACATGGACGCCCGGACGGACTGGCTGGCCGCAGCGATCCGCGAGGAGACCGACGCCGAGGAACGCGCGCTGCTCCGCCGCCTGCCGGAGCTGTTCGAACGGGTCGCGCGCCGGGCCGACTGAGCGGCTCCTCACCTTCTCGGGAACCACAGAAGTACAACACCGCTGTACAGTTGTGCGCATGGAGTTGACGAAGTACAACCACGCCACCGTCGTCCTCGAGCAGGACGGCGTCACCCTCGTCATCGACCCCGGGGTGTTCACGCCCGAGGCCGTCGACCTCGTCCGCGGAGCAGCGGGCGTCCTCGTCACGCACGACCACCCCGACCACTTCGACATCGACGCCCTGCGTGCGGGGCTCGCCGCGAACCCGGACCTCGTCGTCCGCGGTCCGGAGACCGTCGTCGAACAGCTCGGCGAACACCACGGCCGGGTCGCAGCGGTGCACGCGGGTGACACGATCGCCGTCGGACCGTTCTCCGTCCGGGTCTTCGGCGAGCAGCACGCCGTCATCCACCCCGACATCCCGTCCACCGCGAACGTCGGCTACCTGGTGGACGACGCGGTGTTCCACCCGGGCGACGCGTACCTCGAGCCCGGTGTTCCGGTGCCGACCCTGCTGCTGCCGACGAGCGGGCCGTGGACGAACACCGCCCAGGCCGTCGACTACGTCCGGGCCGTGGCACCGGAGCGGGCGGTGCAGATCCACGAGGCGATGCTGAGTGAACTCGGCCAGCAGTCCGCCGCGCGCTTCCTCGGCCCGGACGGTCTCGGGCCGGTGCCCGTCCTGATCCTGCCGGCGGGGGAGACGATCACCGTCTGACGGAGGCAGGGCTGCCCCTGGGAGGCGACCCGGGCCTCCCGAGGACCATGGACGGATGGCCGACGCACCCACGACAGCAGTCCTCTTCGACATCGACGGCACCCTCGCCGACTCGAACTACGCCCACATCGACGCGTGGTGGCGAGCGATCCAGGCGGCCGGCGGGTCCGTCGACGCCTGGCGGATCCACCGCGCGATCGGCATGGACTCGGCGAAGCTGCTCGAGACGCTGTTGCCGGACGCGTCCCAGGAGACCCGCGACACCGCGAAGCAGTTCCACACCGCCTACTACGCCGAGCAGATGCCACGGCTCCGACTGCTCCCCGGAGCACGCGAGCTCCTGCAGGCCGTCGCCGAGGCCGGGCACGCCGTGGTGCTGGCGACCAGCGCCCCCGAGCACGAACTCGCCCGCCTGCGCGAACTGCTCGACGCGGGGGAGTGGGTCGCTGCCGAGACGAGCTCCGAGGACGTCGAGCAGGCGAAGCCGGACCCCGGCATCATCCGGGTCGCGCTCGAGAAGGCCGGCGTCTCTGCCGACGACGCCGTGATGGTCGGCGACGCCATGTGGGACGTCGAGTCGGCCGGCAAGGTCGGCGTGACCTGCGTCGGCGTGATGACCGGCGGGATCGGCGGCGACGAGCTCCGCGGTGCCGGGGCGGCCGAGGTGTACGACGACGCTGCCGCGCTGCTCGCCGCCTTCCGTGCCGGCGAGGGCCCGATCGCGGCGCTCGGTCGGCGCGCCTGACGGGCGGCGCCGGTCGCGCCCGACGGGCGGCGCCGTCGCGCCCGACGGGCGACGCCGGTCGCCGTCTGACGGTCGCCTCGGTTTCCGCGACGTCGGTCGCCCGTGCCAGGATCGACGTTCGTGATCACGATCGAACGCGTGTCCTGGGACGACCCTCGCAGCGTGGTGCTCCGCGCCCGCATGGACGACGAGATGCACGAACGCTACGGGTCGGCGAACGCCGGAGAAGACCCGGCGGTCACCGCCGAGCGGGGCCGTGCGCTGAGCGTCGACCCGTCGACCGTCGTCACGTCGATCCTGGCCCTCGACGAGTCCGGCGAGCCGGTCGGGCACATCGCGGTCCGACGCCTCGGTGACGACGTCGAGCTGAAGCGCCTCATCGTGCTGGACTCGGCGCGTGGCAAGGGGGTGGCCACCGCGCTGCTCGACGAGTGCGAGCGCGTCGGTCGCGAACTCGGCGCCCCGCGGCTCATCCTGCAGACCGGCGACAAGCAGCCCGACGCCGTGGCGCTCTACCGCAAGACCGGCTGGGACCAGATCGACGTCTACGAGCCCTACGTCGCGACCATGCCGTGGTCGTTCTGCTTCGAGAAGGCGCTCTAGGGCTGTCGGCCGGATTGCACTTTCGGCAGGAGAGTGCAATTCTTGCTCGGTGAGCACCACCGAACGCACCCGCGCGCTGCGCCGACGCATGATCGCCGAAGCGCGTCGGGCGACGGTCGAGCTCGGGCTGCACGGCTTCACGATCGAGCAGCTCTGCGAGACCGTCGGAGTGTCCCGTCGCACGTTCTTCAACCACTTCGGCTCGAAGGACGACGCCGTGCTCGGCATCGAGCTCAATGCCGACGTCGAGGCGATCGACGCCTACGCCGCGGGCGGCATCGTCCCCGGTGACCTCGACCCGCTCGCCTCGATCACCGCGCTGGCGATCGACCAGTTCAGCCGGGTCGGGTTCGTCCGCGCCGACGAGGCCATGATGCGTCGGGTCTTCGAGCGTGAGCCGGCGCTCGTCGCGCGGTTCCTCTCGGCGACCGACGTGCAGCTCGCCCGGGTCACCCAGGCCGTGCGCCGCCGGTTCGGGTGGGACGCCCCCGCCGACCGCCGGGCGCGCCTGGTGACCGAGGCCGCGGCCGCACTGCTGAAGGTGACCGCGGAGACGTACTTCGACGACGCCTTCGACGAGGCCACCGGGCCGACGTTCGACGCCCTGCTCACCGAGAACCTCCGCCTGCTCAGGGCGGTCACCACGACCGAACGGGAACACACCACATGAGCGCCACCGCGCCGGGCACGACCAAGCGTGCCCGCCCAGGCTCCGACGGCCCGCTGCTCCTGACGCAGCGTCGCATCTGGATCATCTTCTCCGCCCTGATCGCGGGGATGCTGCTCTCCAGCCTCGACCAGACCATCGTCTCCACCGCGATGCCGACCATCGTCGGCGAGCTCGGCGGCGTCGCGCACCAGGCCTGGCTGACGACCGGGTACCTGCTGGCCTCGACCATCGTGATGCCCGTCTACGGCAAGTTCGGCGACGTCCTCGGCCGACGCAACCTGTTCCTCATCGCGATCGCGCTGTTCACCATCGCGTCGGCCGGGTGTGCGTTCGCCGCGGACTTCACGCAGCTCGTGGCGTTCCGCGCCATGCAGGGGCTCGGCGGTGGCGGCCTGATGATCCTGTCGCAGGCGATCATCGCGGACATCGTCCCGGCCTCGCAGCGCGGCAAGTACCTCGGTCCGCTCGGTGCGATCTTCGGCCTCTCCGCCATCGGTGGTCCGCTGCTCGGTGGGTTCTTCGTCGACCACCTCACCTGGAACTGGGCGTTCTACATCAACATCCCGGTCGGCATCGCGGCGTTCTTCGTGGCGTGGTTCGCGCTGACCCTGCCGACCAAGAAGGCGACGAAGCGCATCGACGTGCTCGGCGTGCTCTTCATGTCCGCCGCCACGACGTGCCTGGTGTTCTTCTCGGAGTTCGGCGGCAGCCGGGACCACGGCTGGGACGCCCCCGAGACCTGGGCCTGGTTCGCCGGCCTGGTCGTCTCGGCAGCGCTCCTGGTGTTCGTCGAGTCGCGTGCGCAGGACCCGGTGCTCCCGCTGGCGTTCTTCCGCAACCGCACCTTCCTGCTGGCGACCGGCATCGGCCTCGTGCTCGGCATCGGCATGTTCGCCGCGATCGGCTTCGTCCCGACGTTCCTGCAGATGGCCTCCGGCACCTCGGCCGCCGTCTCCGGTCTGCTGATGCTGCCGATGATGGCCGGCCTGATCGGGACGTCCATCGCCTCGGGTGTCCTGATCACCAAGACCGGTCGCTACCGGATGTTCCCGATCGTGGGGACCGTCCTGGTGGCCATCGCGATGCTCGCGATGACCCAGCTCGCCGCGGAGACCCCGATCTGGCTCATCTGCGCGTACCTGTTCGTCTTCGGCGCGGGGCTCGGCCTGATCATGCAGGTCGTCGTCCTCGTCGCGCAGAACGCCGTGCCCGCCGAGCAGGTCGGCACCGCCACCTCGACGAACAACTACTTCCGCGAGGTCGGCGCCTCCCTCGGCACCGCCGTCTTCGGTGCGCTCTTCACGGCGCGGCTCACGACGTCGCTGACCGACGTCTTCCGCGGCGCCGGTGGCTCGGCGACCGACGCGGCCTCATCGGCGGGCAGCATCGATCCGTCGACCGTCGCCGGGCTGCCGCCGGCGGTGCAGGACGGCGTCGTGAACGCCTACGCCGACTCGCTGGCGCCGGTGTTCTGGTACCTCCTGCCGTTCATCGCGGTGGCGTTCCTGCTCGCGCTGTTCCTGCCGCAGATCACGCTGTCCGACACCGCCGGGATGGTCGCCCGCGGCGAGGCCGTCGGCGGCGAGGAGGCCGACGAGCTCGAGCGCGCGCAGCGTGCGGCCCGTGCGGAGCAGTCTGTGTCGGCGGAGTCCGTGTCGTCGGGTGGTGAGACGCCGGCGTCCCGCCGGGACGCCTCGGACTGAGCGAGACGCCGCCGGATCTGGCGGCGTCCGGCGGATCGCGGGGCGCGTTGCGGACACGACGGCGTGCTGACGGGAGGCGCGGTGCCAGCTGGTGCCGCGCCTCCCGTCCGTCGTTCGGTCGCGCTCACTGCCGCGGCCGGCGTTTCGTGCTGAGCGACACCTCACGCGTTTCAGCGCGCGTGAGCTGTCGCTGAGCGCGTGAGGTCGCGGTGACCCGGGCGCTACGCGCCGGTGCTCGCGCGCGGCACCAGCCGCGTCGGCAGGGCTGCGGGCTCGGCGGCCGTGCCGTCGAGCGTCGCGAGGAGCCGCAGTGCTGCAGCCCGGCCGAGGTCGGCGCCGGGCAGCGCCACGCTCGTCAGGGCCGGCGCGGTGACCGACGACGACGGCAGGTCGTCGAAGCCCGCGACCGCGAGTGCGCCGGGGACGGCGATGCCGAGCGAACCGGCGACCCGCAGGACTCCGTAGGCCAGGGTGTCGGCGGCGGCGACGACGGCGGTGACGTCGTCGTCCTGCCAGGCCTCGATGACGTGCTCGGTGGCCGAAGCAGCGGCGTCCACGGTCAGGTCGGCGCGGGCGGTGACCTCGGAGACGGTGATGCCGACGGCGGCGCAGGCCTGCTCGAACAGTTCGCGGCGCACGCCGAACGTCGCTGCCCTCGAGGTGCCGTCGAGGTAGCCCACGTGCCGGTGCCCCCGGTCGTGCAGGTGGGCGACGAGGTCGTGCACGCCGGTGGAGAGGTCGTAGTTGACCGCCTCGGGGCCGCCGGGGGCGTCGAGCAGCACCACGGGGACGCTCGCGGACATCGGCTCGTCGGCGGCGGGGGCGTCCACCAGGATGCCGGCGGGCCGGAGCCGTTCGAAGCGCCGGACGTCGGCCGCGACGGGCTGCGCGCCCCGTTCGGTGACGGAGAGCACGAGCTGGAACCGGTCGCCCAGGGTGTCGCGGACGCCGCGGATGACCTCGGCGAAGAACGGGTTCGACAGGTCGGGGGCGATGAACACGACGAGGTCGCCGCTGCCGCGGGCCAGCGAGCTGGCGGCGTGGTCGACGACGTAGCCGAGGTCGTCCACGGCATCCCGGACCCGCGCTGCGATGGGTGCCGAGACCCGCCCGCGGTCCTTGCCGTTCACGACCAGGGAGACCGTGGCGATGCTCGTGCCCGCACGCTCGGCCACCATCGCAGCGGTCACACGACGGCTCGGAGCGGCGGGGGAGGGCACCCGTCGATGCTAGCGAGCGCGGTGCTCGAACTTGACGTCAAACGTTTGACGTGTTTCGATGTCAAACGCTTGACGCGCCGCGTCGCCAGCGCTCTGCCGGCCCGTGGATCCCCACCACGTCGAGCACTCACCTCGATTCCCCGAAGAAGTGGAGCGCCCAGCGTGCCCGAAGCGACCCAGCCCGCCGCGAAGATCATCCTCGACTGCGACCCCGGCCACGACGACGCCGTGGCGCTCCTGCTCGCCCACGGCAGCCCGGCGATCGACCTGCTCGCCGTGACCACCGTCGTCGGCAACCAGACGCTGCCGAAGGTCACCCGCAACGCCCTGGCCGTCGCCCGCATCGCCGGCATCACCGGGGTGCCGTTCGCCGCCGGTGCCGCCCGCCCGCTGCTGCGCCAGATCGAGGTGGCACCGGACATCCACGGCGAGAGCGGCCTCGACGGGCCGATGCTCCCCGAGCCGTCGTTCGAGCTCGACGAGCGCCACGCCGTCGACCTGATCATCGACACCGTGATGGCCCACGAGCCCGGCACGGTCACCCTCGTGCCGACCGGCGGCCTGACGAACATCGCCCTCGCCGCCCGCAAGGAGCCCCGCATCGTCGAGCGCGTCAAGCAGGTCGTGCTCATGGGCGGCGGCGTGCACGTCGGCAACTGGAGCCCGGTCGCCGAGTTCAACATCGTCATCGACCCCGAGGCCGCGGCCATCGTGTTCGAGGCCGGCTGGGACGTCGTGATGGTCGGCCTCGACCTGACGCACCAGGCCCTCGCCACCCCCGAGGTCGCCGCGCGCATCGCCGGCGTCGGCACCGCTCCCGCCGCGTTCGTCGGTGAGCTGCTCGACTTCTTCGGCCAGACCTACAAGGACGCCCAGGGCTTCGACGCCCCGCCGGTCCACGACCCCTGTGCCGTCGCCTACGTCATCGACCCCACGATCGTCCGTGCCGTGAAGGTCCCGATCCGCGTCGAGACCCAGGGCGCCCTGACCCTCGGCATGACCGTCGCCGACTTCCGCGCCCCCGCGCCCGAGGACTGCCGCACGAGCGCCGCGATGGAGCTCGACCACGGCCGGTTCTGGGACCTCGTCGTCGACGCCCTCGAGCGCATCGGCGAGACGGCCGACACCGGCTGGACCCCGCGTGCCGCCGCCGACGCCGTCGAAGCCGGCATCACCACGACCCCGGAGCACTGAACCCCATGACCACCACCTCGACGAAGAAGTCGATCGGCGCGCTCACCGCCGCGCTCCTCGCCGCGTGCATCGCGTTCCAGCTGAACGCCAGCATGCTGAGCCCCGCCCTCGTCACGATGGCGCGCGAGCTCAACACCGACGACGCCACCATCGGCCTGTCACAGACCCTGTACTTCACGCTCGCGGCGCTGTTCTCGCTGTTCCTGCCGCGCCTGTCCGACATCGTCGGGCGCAAGCGTGTGCTGCTCGGCATGCTCGCCGTGATGCTCGTCGGCAGCGTCGTCGCCGCCCTCGCGGTGAACGTGCCGATGCTGTTCGCCGGCCGCATCATCCAGGGCGTCACCGGTCCGGTCGTCCCGATCTGCCTGCTCGTCCTGCGCAACGAGATCAGCGACCCGAAGCGCTACGGCGCAGCGCTCGGCCTGCTCACCGCGGTGAACGGCGGCATCGCGGGCGTCGACGCCCTGGCCGGCGGGTGGATCGCGACGAACTTCGGCTTCCGCGGGATCTTCTGGGTCATCGCCGTCGTCACCGTGATCGCCCTGTTCCTCGTCGCCGTCTGGGGTGTCGAGTCGAAGCCCTCCGCCGGTACCCGGATGGACTGGATCGGCGTCGTCCCGCTCGTGGTCAGCGTCGGCGCCCTGCTCACGGCGTTCAACGAGGCCGGCAAGCTCGGCGCGGCGAACCCCGTGCTCGTGGTCGGTGGCGTCGTCGTCGCGCTCGTCGCCTTCGCCGTGTTCTGGGCCGTCGAGTCGCGGGTGCAGGAACCCCTGGTCGAGACCCGGTTCCTGAAGCGCCGTGCGACCTGGGCACTCCTGGCGACGACGTTCCTGACGATGACGGGTGTCTTCGCGGTCGTCAACGGCCTGGTCACCTCGCTCGCGCAGAACGGTGACGCCGGCTTCGGGATGGAACCCGACCTGGCGTCGCTCGTGTTCCTCACCCCGTACGCCCTGGTCGGCTGGGTGGTCGGACCGTTCGCCGGGCGGCTCGCCCCGACCATCGGCTACCGTGCCGTCCTGCGGTTCGGGCTGATCGGCAGCATCGTCTCGACCGTCCTGATGGCGCTCGTCGGGGTGCACTCCCTGCCGGTCCTGGTCACCGCGACCGTGCTGATCGGCATCACCTACGCCGGCATCGCGAACATCATCCTGAACGGCCTCGGCATCGTGCTGTCGCCGGAGTCGAACCCCGGGTTCCTGCCCGGCCTGAACGCCGGTGCGTTCAACCTCGGCGCCGGGGTCAGCTTCGCCGTCCTGCCGGCGCTGCAGATCGCGCTCGGGGTCGGCGGGTCCGCGGGCACCGCCGGGTACTCCGGTGGCATGCTGCTCGGGGCCGCGATCACGACCGTCGCGCTCGCGATCTCGTTCCTCATCCCCCGTCCGGAGGGCGCCGAGACCACGTCCGTCGCCCCGCAGAAGGAGACCGTCCGTTGACCGAGACCATCGTCGTCGTCGGGTCGCTCAACGCGGACCTCGTGGTCCGCACCGAGCGCTTCCCCCAGCCCGGTGAGACCCTGCAGGGCTCCGACCTCGCCATCCTGCCCGGGGGCAAGTCCGCCAACCAGGCGGTCGCTGCCGGGAGGCTCGGGGGCACGGTGCGCATGATCGGTGCGGTCGGCGACGACGGGAACGGTGCGCTGCTCCGCGACTCCGTCGCGGCTGCGGGGGTCGACACGACGCACGTCTCGATCCGGGAGGGCGTCGCGACCGGCACCGCCGTCATCACCGTCGACGCCGCAGGCGAGAACACCATCGTGATCTCCGCCGGGGCGAACGGCACGCTGACGCCGGACGACGTGCCCGCCGACGTCTTCTCGGGTGCCGCGGTGCTCGGGCTCTGCCTCGAGGTCTCGATCGACGTCGTCCTCGCCGCCGCCCGGGCCGCGCACGTCGCCGGGGTCACGGTGCTCACGAACCTGTCGCCGTTCGGTGCCGTGCCGGCCGAGCTCCTCGAGCTGACCGACGTGCTGCTGGTGAACGAGCACGAGGCCGTGGCGCTCGGTGACCACGGCGTCGCACGGTCGATCGTCACCCGCGGCGGTGCCGGCTGCGTCGTGCACGACGGCGGTTCTGAGCCGGTCGCGATCGACGCCGTGCGGGTCGATCCGGTGGACACCACGGGCTGCGGCGACGCCTTCATGGGTGCGGTGGCGCTGCGCCTGGCCGCGGGGGACACCCTCGTCGACGCCGCTCGGTTCGCGGTGGGGGTCGGGGCGTACGCCGCGACCAAGCCGGGCGCACAGGCCTCGTACCCGACCACCGCCGAGCTGGAGGCGTTCCTGCGGGCGTGAGACGGGCCTCCCGGCCGTGCGGTGACTGCACGGCCCACTAGCGTTGAGTCCATGCGCGTGGGAGTCCTCGACATCGGGTCCAACACCGGCCACCTGCTCGTGGTGGACGCCCACGGCGGCGCCGCGCCGCTGCCGGCGTCCTCGTTCAAGCAGCCGCTGCGGCTGGCCGAGCACCTGGACGACTCGGGCGCTGTGACGCAGCAGGGGATCGACGCCCTGACCACCTTCGTCGCCGACGCCGTCCGGGTCGCCGAGGAGCGCGGCTGCGAGGACATGCTCGCGTTCGCCACCTCGGCGGTGCGCGACGCCGGCAACTCCGAGGCCGTGCTCGCCCACGTCGAGTCGTCCACCGGGGTCGAGCTGGCCGTCCTGTCCGGCTCGGACGAGGCCCGGTTGACGTTCCTGGCCGTGCGCCGGTGGTTCGGCTGGTCCGCCGGTCGCCTGGCGGTCTTCGACATCGGCGGTGGCTCGCTCGAGATCGCCGGCGGTGCCGACGAGGCGCCGGACGTCGCGTGGTCCATGCCGATCGGCGCCGCACGCCTCGCGCGCTCCTACTTCTCCGCAGGCACCCCGACCGAGGACGACGTCCGCCGGATCCGGCACGAGATCCGCGTCGAGATCGCCCGGGACGCCGGACGGCTGCTCCGCTCGGGCCGCCCGGACCGGGCCGTGGCGACGTCGAAGACGTTCCGGTCGATCGCCCGGATCTGCGGTGCCGCGCCGTCCGCAGCCGGACCGCTCGTGCCCCGTGCCCTCGACGGTGCGGTCCTGCGCCAGAAGCTGCCGGAACTGCTCACGATGTCGGTCGACGAGCTCGCGGCGCTGCCCGGCGTCTCGGCGAGCCGGGCGCACCAGGTCGTTCCCGGGGCGCTCGTCGCCGAGGCGTGCCTGGACATCTTCGACCTGCCGGCGCTCGAGATCTGCCCGTGGGCGCTGCGCGAGGGCGTCATCCTCGAGCGGCTCGACCAGCTGTCGGTCTTGGTCTGACACGACGCAGCGCCGAACCCCGACGCTGGCAGCGCAGCGGAGTCGCCTCGTCGTGACCGAGAACCCAATGCCGTTCCCAGACCTCGAGCCCCTGGTTGACGCCGAGTAACAACGGCAATATGTTAACGGCTAGGAACCGGATTCGCTGGTTCCGTGGCTAAGGGGATTCCATCATGGAGCGAAACTCGATCATCGATCTGCCCGATCTCGACTTCAGCGGTCTCGAGGTTCTGTCGGTCCGCGAAGCGGTCGCCGTTCCTGAGACCGGGGCGACGAGCGGGAGCAGCAGCTGCACCTCGACGTCCTGCTGCGGCAGCAGCTCGTGCTGCTCGTCGGGGTCCTGCGGCTGATCCGACGTGCGGGGCTGTCAGACGTGTGGGAGCCCCGCACTGATCCGATCACCGACGATCAAGCAACCAGACGGGACCCCCCATGGCCGCCATCACCGCCGACGGGCTGACCAAGAGCTACCGCGGAGTCACCGTGCTCAGCGATGTCGACGTCGTCATCGAAGACGGCAGCGTCGCTGCCTTCCTCGGGCCTAACGGCGCCGGCAAGACCACGCTCGTCGAGATCCTTGAGGGGCATCGCGGTCGGGACTCCGGCAGCCTCTCGGTCCTCGGCTACGACCCCGGGCACGTCGTGGACTTTCGTCGCCTCAGGACCATCATCGGTGTCGTCATGCAGCAGACGCTCCTCGAGCCCGCGCTGACGCCCCGCGACCTCCTCCTCCGACAGGCCAGCTACTACGCGGACCCCGTGCCGCTCATCGAATCGGTGAGCCGGTTCGGCCTCGACGAGTTCGCCCGCAAGCCGGTCCGCTCGCTGTCCGGCGGCATGCGTCGTCGTCTCGACCTCGCGCTGGCGTTCGTCGGTCGTCCCCGGATCCTGTTCCTCGACGAGCCGTCGACCGGCCTGGATCCGATCTCCCGACACGCGATCCGCGAGGTCATCGCCGCGTCGAACCGTGCGGGCGTGACGGTGGTGCTCACCTCGCACGACCTCGACGAGGTCCAGCAGCTGGCCGACGCAGTGCACATCCTCAGCGACGGTCGCTTCGCTGCGAGCGGCAGTCCGCGCGACATCGTGAAGCTCTCGGCAGCCCCTGGACGGGTCGAGTTCGACCTCCCCATCGGCGAACACGACCTGCTCCCCGCCGGCGCCGTCCGCGTCGGCGAACGTCTCCGGTACTCCACACCGTCGCACGGCGAACTCCTCGAACAGCTGCGGTCGTGGGAAGCGTCGACGGGGCACAACCTCGGTGACCTGACGATCGCCGCACCCACCCTCGACGACGCGTACGTCAAGCTCGTCGGCGAACCGGAGGTCTCCGCGTGACGATCGACTCGGCGGCTGTACAGCGGCACAACTTCACCAAGAGTTTTTTCTTGCACACGCGGTCAGAATTCGTCGACTTCTGGTTGTCGATCATTTCTCTCGCATTCATCGTGCTCATGCCCGTGATGTTCTACGTCGTGTTCGGTGTTGCCTTCCTCAGCGCTGCGGACAGCATTCGATCCGTGAACGGCGCGCAGATCCGACAGGCGAACCTCAGTTACGCGGGGGTCCTCACCTTCGCCTTGATGTCGGTCACCTTCGCCAACGTCGCGATCGGTCTGGCGATCCGTCGCGAACACGGACTGTTCCGTCGGTTCCGGACGACACCGGTCCCGCCCTGGGTCGTCATGGGGGCGTTCCTCGTGAACATCTTCGTCACGCTCGTGATCGTGCTCTCCGTGGTGTCCGCGATCGGCTTCCTCGGTCTCAAGGTCACCATGGATCCCGACCGGATCCTGCCGATCGTCGTGACGGCAGTGCTTGGGTTCATCGCACTCGCTCCCATCGGTGTGGCGCTCTCGCTGCTCCCGCCGAACGCCGATGCCGCCGTCCCGATCGTCAACGGCATCTTCTTCCCGCTCGCGTTCCTGTCCGGGGCGTTCATCACCGTGCCGCTCGGACCGGTCGTCGACGCGATCACGCCCTACCTCCCCGGGGCGCCGGTCTTCCACTTGTTCGCCGCCGTTTTCTCGGAGGGTGCGTTCGTCTGGGACGCACAACAGGTGCTGATCCTCCTCGGCTGGGCCGTGGTCGGGGTGGTGCTGTCCGCCGTCTTCTTCCGATGGGCGTCCGAGCGCGAGCCGCGAGGCTTCACACGCAGGAAGTCAGCCGAGTAAGCCATGCTCTCAGGGGGACAGACGGTGCGGGTCGATCTCGCACCGCGGTGGATGTTGCGTGAAAACACCTATCGGTACCGAACGCTTCGGCATGACGGGGGCGCGGAGCTCGACCGCCTGCTCGCCGGGATCCACGACGGAACCGTCCGTCGCTCGACGATGCGCGACGCGACGGTCAACGAACTCGAAGCGCTCATCCCGCGACTCGACGGGGTGAGCCGACGACAGGCACTCGCGGCGAAGCGTGCCGTCCACAACGCAGCGAGGACGTTCCCCCCGCTCGGCCCGGAACTGTCCGCTGTGGCGCCGCTCACCGTCGCGTGGTCGCACCACACGCAACGACTGGCAGCGGCAGCGCACGCGGTGGACGAGCTCGAGGGCCGCGACCTGGTGTCCGAGCGCTCGGTCCTCTCAGCGTGGGCCGGCGACGATCGAGTCCAGCAGAGCGTCGCGATGACCAGCACCGTGCTTCTCCACGCCCTGCGTGGGAGTGCTCGCGGAGGTCACCCGGACAAGCGAGGGCGGAAGTCCGAACCGGCGCTGGTCCAGTACTTCTCGCGATCGACGCTCCGAGTGAGTCCGTTCTCGCGCTACACGGCGGTCGACGTCCGCGTCCTCGGTGACCGACCCTCCGCCGACGATCCCAGGCTCCGCAGTACCGTCGCCGTGAAGCGGCTGCTGACGCGGCACGCGGTGCGTCGAGCGATGTCCGACCCGGCCAACGTCGACCACGTCGTCTGGAGCGCCCCACCGGGTGCTGAACTGGTGGGCGACGCACTGGTGTTCCGCCGCCGCCGCTGGGTCGCGCCTGGGCCGGGTGCTCGCCTCGACGCGTTCCGCGAGGTCGACGTCTCGTGGCCGGTACCCGAAGCCTGGCGGTCGGCCGTCGCTGCACTCCTGGTGGCTCGACCAGCTTCCCTGCGCGACCTTGCCGCCCGGATCACGAGGGAGGCCACCCACCGTTTCGACGCCGTGCACGCCGGCCTCGTGCAGTTCGCCTCCCGAGGGCTCCTCGTGCCGGTCGCACCGGTCTCGGAGCAGCACCCGGACTTCGAGGTCGCACTGCTCGACGCGCTGCGGGCCTGGCCAGGCGACAGCGCGCAGGACCTCGTCGCGGCATTGCAGTCGACACATCATCTGACTGCGGGGTTCGGGGAGCTCGGGGGAGCCGAACGGACAGCGCGCCTCGACACCCTCGAGCACGTCTGGTCAGCTGCGGTCGGTGCTGCGGTCACGGCACCGATCGTCGAGGACTCGTACGTCAGCACGTCGGCGTCGGTCCCGTCTCCGGTCGGGTGGCGCGCGCCAATCCGCGCCCTCGCCCCGTTGCTCACCGCGCTCGATGACCAGCGCCTGTTGTCGACGGCGCTCGAGGCCACCTTCGTCGCCGAGTTCGGCGTCGGCGGTGTCTGCACCGACATCAGGCGCTTCGCGACGAAGACCGCTGGAGCATTCCCGCTGGCGCAACGGCTCCTGTCCGGTGACGTCGACAGCGCTCCCTCGCCTGCGGCCCGACGGCTGCTCGACGCGAGAGCGATGGCCGTCCAACACCTGAACGAGCTGTCACGGGTCGATGCGACCGAGGTCGCGGTCGAGCAGGCGGTCCTCGACACGTTGGCGAGCACCCTCCCGGACGCGGAACTCGCGCGCCGCCGCACCGTGGCGGTGTTCGGCCAGGTCGCGGACGACCGCTTCGTGGTCAACCACCTCTACGGCGGGCGACTGCGGTACTTCAGCCGGTACCTGCGCCACCTCGACCCCGAGCACACCGAGGCACTCAGGGGTCACCTCCGCTCCCAGACCGACGGGGCGCTCACGGTGCAGCTGCGCCCCACCCTCGGGTTCAACGCCAACCTCTCGCCGTTGCTCACCGACGCTGAACTCGTCCTCGATGACGACGTGCCCCACTCCCCGGACACGCGACGCATCGACGACCTCGCGATCGTGCACGGGCCGCTGGGGCTCGCCGTGATCGAGCGCGTGTCGGGGCGCCCGGTCGAGATGGTCTACACCGGGTTCCTCGTGCCGCACGCGCTCCCGGCGACCGAGATGCTGCTCGCGATGATCGCGGAGGCTCCCTTCTACGGCTTCGGTGACGTCAGCATGGACCTGCACCGTCGAGGGCCGACCGCTCGGGCTCCTCGGATCGTCCACGAGGACCTCGTGCTGTTCCGCCGCCGGTGGGCAATCGACCCGACCGCACTCCCCAAGGGCGCGAACGAGTCGTCTGCCGAGCACTTCCGGCGACTCGATGCCGACAGGCGGGCCGCGCGGATGCCGTCACAGGTGTTCCTCCGCGCACTCCGCGGTGGCCACGCCACGCCGATGGAGCGGGCCATGAGTCCCAAGCCGCAGCACCACGACTTCCTCAGCAGGCTCCACGCCTCGACCATCCGGCGTCGCCTCGCGGACCTCGGACCGATGGTGATGGCAGAGGAACTCCTGCCCGAACCGACGGCGGGCGCTGCTGCATCCGAGACCTTCTTCGAAGCCACGATCGCCGGGGACCGACCATGACGACCTCCACCATCCGGGTCGACCACCGCGCCGACCCGTCGCGCTTGATCAGCGCTGGCATCCTCGCCTTCCTGCCGCAGCTGCGGGACGTCGACGTCTGGCTGCAGGTGCACTGGCTCTTCGGCCCGCACGTGCTCGTCAACGTCACCGGCGATCGACCGGCCGTGGACGAGGCGCAGACCCGGTTGGTCGATCACGTCTCCGCGTGGCTGGCTGAGACACCGTCCTCGGCGGACTTCGACGAGGTGGCATGGGTCGACCGATCGGTCGAACTCGGGCGCCTCGAGCTCGTGCCGGGCCCCCACGCGCCGATCCGGCCGGACAACCGGGTCGAGGTGGTCGACCGTCGGCTCGACACCTTCATCCGTGACGAAGCCGTCTTCGAGGCGAAGGGGCGGGTCCTGGCACGGGCCATGCGCGACCCGCGCTTCGTTCAGATGACCGAGCGGTCCCCCGCCGAGAACGCAGACTCCGTCTACACGGCGATGTGCATCATCGCGACCTCGTACCCGAAGTGGGGACTCGTGTCGGGGTACCAGGCGTTCCTGTCCCACTGGAAGGAGCAGCTGCACTGGTCGGATCCGAGCGGGCGCGCCGAGTCGGTCCTGCGCGCGTCGTTCCACCGGCAGAAGGAGGACCTCGTCCGACGGCTCGAGGCGCTCCACGGTGGGGCGCGACCGACGAGCGACGACGGTGCCTTCTGGGTCGAGTGGCGTGTCGCTGCGAGCGACGAAGCGGACCGGTTGGCGGCCCGCGAGCAGGTCCTCCCGTACCCGCTGCCCGAGCGGCACGAACGCGCAGTGTCGATCGACGACGACACCGGCCGCCGGTGGTCCGGGTCGGATGAGCGCGCGTACAGCGACTTCCACGCGCAGTTCCGGCGACTCGACTTCACGAAGCTGGGCAACGGTACGGACTTCGCCGCCTACCGCTACCTGATCAACTGCTTCTTCGACCTCCTGCCACTGCTGGGCGTGACGCCGGCCCAGCGCTACACACTCGCCTTCTACCTGACGGAGGCCGCGCAGATCGTGGTCGGCGAGACCTGGCGGGAGACGATCGAACGGGCCGTCACCAGGCAGCAAGGCCTGGCGGACGCGACGCCGACCCTGCCGTGGAAGGGCTGACGACATGGACGGACAACGGGGAACGATGACCACGACCAACGTGCGGCTGCGCGCCACGACGTCCAGCCGCGACATGGAAGGGCTTGGAGTGGCGATCAGCGCCGGCGGTTCCGCGGTGGTCATCAACGGCGTGCACGGCGTGACGCTGTGGCGTGCCGTGGAGCCACACCTCCGGCGAGGCGTCGACCCGGCGGGCTTCGTCGCGACGCTCCCCGCCAGCGCACGCTCGACGGTGCGATCGTTGATGGGGGAGCTCGAAGACCACGGGCTGCTGGTGCGGGACGAGCTCGAGGACGATGCCGCCACCGCACACCCGGCGATCGAGTACCTCCGTCGGGTCTCGCGCGCGCCCCTCGCCGCTGCGCGCCGGACTGCGTCGACGTCGCTCACGATCAGCGGTGCGACGGGCGATCTGGCGGACGCGCTCCGCGTGCAGCTCGCGGTCTGCGGCTTCGCGAGCGTCGCGTTCGAACCAGGTGCGGACGCCCTCGGGCAGCGCCCGATCGTGATCCGCGCGTCTGAGGGACTCGGGCAGCGCACGATGGTCCTGATCGGCGCACGTGGGGGATTCTGCGCCGTCGGTCCCATCGGGGCGGGAGCCGATCACGCGGAAGCGGCGTTCCGACGCTGGGCGGTCGACGCCCTGTCCTCGATCGAGCCGAACTGGGCGGCGTTGGTCGCCGGTCAGGCCGCGCTCGCAGCGCTGCGAGCGATGGACACCACGTCCGATGCGTTTCCGGCGACGCCGGGGAACACGTACGTCACCTCGACGGCAGAGCTCATCGCGGAGCCCCGGCACTTCACTGCGTTCTCCGACCACGCCGAACCCGAGACGCTCAGCGTCGACGACCTGGCTGTCGTGCCGGGACCCAAGACGTCCGTCCCAGACACGTTGGCATCGATGGAGGCACTGTGGGACCCCGTGTTCGGCGTCGTCTCCGGTGTGGTGCCGGGCGCGCTTCCGCAACAGCCCGTCGGTCTCGCCCGCTCCGAGGACGGCAGGGTGATCGGCGTCGGTGTGTCGACCGCCGAGGCTCGGCTCGCGGCCGTGTCCGAGGAACTGACCGGAGCGTGGCGCTCCATTGTGCGGACACCGGGTCCCATCGGCGAGCTCGGGGTCGGACCGACGACGACCGATGCCGCCGCAGCTGCGTTCGTCGCGCTGCTCGAAGCAGACGCGCCTGCCCGGGCGGACGCGGGCGCCACGGCCGGAACGGTCGCCATCACGAGCACCGCCCGCTGGCTCGCATTAGCGGCGGTCCTGATCCTGGGTCGCGAGGTCTCCGTTGAGTCGACCTGGCTCGGAGGGCGTTGGTCGGGGATCGTGCGTGTCACGGCGGACCTCGGCGACGGGGTGTGCGGAGTCGCGTACGGACTGAGCGAGCAGGATGCCGCTGAGGGGGCGCTGCTGCGGGCAGTCGGGCGAGCGCAGTGCGGTGACACCGCGAGGTCCGCACCGCTCGACACCCACTCGGTGCGCAACCGGGCGTTGCTCCGGTGGCCCGGGCTCGAAGGCGCCGTGCGGTTCACTCGGCTGCACGCAGACGGCTGGGACGAGCACGGAGCGCTGGCCGTGTCCGCCGAGGTGACCTCGTGAGCGCGCGGGTGATGGGTGGCACCGGCGCGCCGCCGGTGCGCCGGGTCGCCGACCTGCTCGTCATAGGTCCGGACCCAGCGCCGGACGAACCGGGCTGTGGCGAGTGCGCCGAACGGTGGGCTCTCGACGTCCACCCGCAGACTGTGCCCGCGTCCGGGGCGAGGACCTCCACGCTCCTCGAGCGGTTGGCAGATCGCCTGGGCCGCCTGCCGCAACCGCCCGGCCGCGCCGTGGTCCTCGACACGTCGAACGGCTCGTCGTCCGTGCACTCCATCGCACCGCACAGCGCGTGCTCGCGGTGTGCACCCCTCATCAGTGCATCGAAACCGGCGCAGTGGGACCTCAGCTCGCCGCAGCCGCCGCTCCCCGGAGGCCTTCGGACGCGTGAGCTGGACGGACAGGCGCTGCGAGACGAGCTCGTCGACTGGCGGTTCGGGCCGATCGCCCACGTGTACCGCGACGAGGAGTCGCCGTTCCCGTTGGTGACCGCCGAGGCCATCGCGCCGGGCCGTACGCACCGAGAAGGTGGGTACGGACGAGCGAGCAGCTTCGCGGCGAGTGAGGTACCGGCGCTGCTCGAAGGTGTGGAACGTGTCCTCGGGGGACATCGACAGCCCTCGGCCCAGGTGGTTAGGTCGTCCCACGAAGCGCTCGGCGACCGGGCGCTGGACCCGCGGTCGCTCGCCGGCCACGTTCCGGAGGCGTACGACCGAGCAGACTCCCCGTTCCGGCGGTTCGATCCGGCCGCGGAGATGGACTGGGTCGAGGGCTGGTGGCTGTCGCACGATCGACCGGTTCTGGTGCCCGCGCAGCTCGTCTACTGGCACGAGAACGCGGGCGACGACGCGCTGCTGTACGAATCCTCGAACGGCTGCGCAGTCGGTGGTTCGATCGAGGAAGCCGCCCTGCACGGGTACTTCGAGGTCGTGGAGCGAGATGCCTTCCTGCTCACTTGGTACGGGCGCCTGCGTCTACGGGAGATCGACATCAGCGGTGAGCACTCGTTCGCGGACACCCTCCTCCGCGTCGAGCGCGACGGACTCCGGCTCCGTGTGCTCGACGCGACGAGCGACCTCGGGGTTCCGACGGCGATCGCGATCGTCACGGCACCGGACGAGCTCGTCCGTGCCGGGCGTGCTCCGGCGTTCGCGCTCGCCGCCGGAGCCCATCCGTCCGGCATCCGCGCCATCGCCGCGGCGATCGAGGAGTGCGTGACGAACGCGCTCATGTACCCGAAGTGGGTCTCGATGCGTGAGTCCGTCCGGGTGGACCATTACCGTCCGATGCTCGACGACCACGAGCTCGTACGCGTCCTCGACGACCACACCGGGATGCACGGCCTGCCGGAGGCCCGTGGACTTTGGGGCTTCCTCGATGATCCGAGCGGTCGGGTGTCCCTCGACGAGTTCACCGCGCGCGGGCGGCTCGCGCCGGAGGACGTCACTGCAGAACTGCGGCACCACGTCGATGTCGCGTCACGCGCCGACGTCACCGTCCTAGCGGTTGACCAGAGCGCACCGCACCTCCGCGGGATCGGGGTGTTCGCGGTCAAGGTGATCGCGCCCGGCACCCTGCCGATGACCTTCGGGCACCTGAACCGTCGTGTCGAGAACGTGCCACGGCTATCGCGCGCAGCGTCCATCATCCACGGAGCGGTCACGGCAGGATCATGGGGGGATGCTCCGCCCCCTCACCCGTTCCCGTGACCCCGCAGGGATGGGGCCGAGCCGGCCAGGCGCTCTGGGACGCCGGACCCGGTCGCGACGTCGGGACGGTCCGGACGCTGTTCGAGGCTGACCGTCGCGTGGCCGCACCCTCGGTGGAGGGAGGCCGACGCGGAACGCGCGTTGGCGTGGTCGAGCGGCTCCAGTGCGCGACAGAGCCGCTGCGCGAGCACGGTGACGACTGGCGGGACTCCGTTCTGGCGGCCGTCTGGGAAGCGCACCGGACACGACGGGTCGCGCCGGACGACCGGTACGTCGCACACCGTGCGTACCCTGCGCCCCGTGGGATCTTCGCTGCGGACGCTGTGCTCGAGGTGCAGGACGCCGACGGCCCACACCAGCTCCGGTTCGCCCCGCTTCGCGCCGAGCAGCCGACGCTGCCCGAGCGTCCATGGGTCTCCGCGACACTCGGCTTCGACGTTGACCCCGATCGCTACCCCACCCCGTACGGTCGGCTCCGGGCGACCCTCGCCGGCCTCGAGTCCGGACACCTCGCAGCGACGGTAGCCCTCTGCGCGCACCGTGCCGGCATCCCCACGGTGCTCAGCCTGCGTACGGACGGCGAGGCACACGCACGGTTCCGACTCCACTTCCGTCCGGAGGACACGGCGGACCCTCTGCTCGACGAGTGTGTCGACGCGGCTGCGGCAGGCACCGCGAGCGACTTGCGCGGGTGGCTGGACCGACGCTCGAGCGGGCGGTCGAACGAGAACCTGGTCACGAGCGGCGCCGTCACGGAGGTCGAGGCCGACGTCGTGCACCGAGCACTGCTGGCGGGACTCGAACTGCTCGGGGAGCACGTGCCCAACGGTGCGATCCGCCTCCTCGCCCACAGCGCTGACACCGGATCGATCGATGCGGTACGGGTCGCCGACCTGCACGATCCGGGCAACGGTCGGGCGCTTCGTGGTCGACCTCGCATGACGTCGTCAAGCGGGATCACGTTCGTCGTCGAGCCCCGGCTCCTCGCGGGTCTGCACGGGTCCCAGACACACCGCACCGTGCCCTTCCTGCTCGGCTGGATCGCGCAGTGGGGATGCCTGGCCGCGGCTGCGATCGGCATCGCAGCACGGCCGGCCCGGAACCACGACGAGGTCGAGTGGGCGGATGCGCTCGGCGTCGACCCGAACCAGGTGATCGGCTACCAGCTCTGGCTACGAACGATGCAGGTCGAGGCCCAGGACGTGCCGTGGTCGACGAGGGGGATCAGACTGTGAACACCACGTGGCGCACTGCGCACATCTACCTGCACAACTCCACGTCGACGCTGTCGGCGTTCATCTCCGACACCGTCGCGCCGTCGGTCCGTGCCTGCGCTCCCACCGACTGGCATTTCGTCCGGTACTGGTGGGGAGGCCCGCACCTACGCGTCAGGATGCGTGGGGTCGGGGCAGCGGCGCACGCCGACTGGGTCCGCTCGCTGCGGGACACCCTGCCGAGCGCAGAGCTGCGCCTCGACGAGGCCTCGTTCAGCCGCGAGTTCACGAGCACGTCACCCGTCGACTGGCACGAGCACGGTCAGATCGAGGTCGACGTTCCGTACGAGGCGGAACTTGCCCGCTACGGCGGGGCGGCAGCGATGGCGTCCTCGGAGCGAGCGTTCACGCAGGCGAGCCAGATCGCCGGAGCGATACTCGGTGACCGCCCGGACAGCGCGATGCTCCGGCTGGTCGCCAGTGACGCGATGACCCTCGCCCTGCACGCGCTCGGGCTCGACGACCACAGCGGCGCACGCTCAGCACACCGGTACTTCGGCTCCTGGGACTTCGTGGGGGAACAGCAGACCAGCGGCCCAGAGGCCCGACGCGCGGCCGAGGCGACCTTCGAGGTCGACCCGGACCGATGGCTGCGGCGGAAGGACGCCGTCATCCAGTCCGCCAGCGACGGGGCCGACAGCTGGCGAGCATCACTGTTCCGACTCTTCTCCGAACTCCTCGCAGACCTCGAGGCGTTTCGTGCTCGTGGCCAGCTGGAGAACAGCATCGCGGGTGTGATCTGGAGCCAGGTGCACATGTTCTGCAACCGCCTCGGGGTGTCGGTCTCCGACGAACGCATCGCCGCGTGGCTCACTGCCCTGCAGTGGCGGGGACTGATCGACCGGCGGTTCTTCAACGACGACCCGGCCGCACCGGACCGGCACTACCTCCGAGCGAGCGGCTACAGACGCGCGCGGATGGGCGCGGACCAGATGCCGCGCTTCGACGTCCGCCCCAGCGCGCCCGACCTCGGCCCCAGACAGATCGTCCCACTCCCGGAGGTCGGAGGAGATCCCGGGCTCGACGCGGTGCTCACCCGCCGGCGAAGCACGTACGGGGCGTACGGGACGACGCTGTCGGCCACGGACCTCGGCGCACTCCTGCGATCCGCGGTCGGCGAGGTGCCGGCCGGACCGGCGGTGCCGGTACGACCGCAGACGGCAAGGCGCGCCTACCCGAGTCCGAGTGCGGCCTACGCGGTCGACGCGTTCGTGATCGTCCGCGACGTCGAGGGGACGGAGCCGGGATGTTATCGGTACGACGCTCCACGGCACATCCTCGAGCGGTGGACCGACGCCCCGGCCAATGGGGAACTGGCGCGGTGGTCGCCGTCGTTCAGCGACGTCGCCGGCACACCGCTCGCGGTCGAGCACGAGACCGTTCCGGTGATCGTCGTCCTGGCGCCGCGGCTCGACGAGCTGCGCGTGAAGTACGGGCAGCGAGCACTGCGGCTGACGCTGCTCGAAGCGGGCCACATGAGCCAGAACCTCATCCTGGCATCAACCGCACTCGGCATGCCGAGCGTCCCGTTGTCCGCGTACGACGACGACGCCGTGAACGAATGCCTGCACCTCGACGGTGCCGGCACGTTCACCGCCGCGATCATCCCGATCGGGGCGCCGAAGAAGACCACTGCCATCGAAGGGGACACGGCACATGCATGACGACGAGAAGAACCTGCAGTACGTCAGCATCGGTATCGCCTCGGCAGGCTTCGCCGTTGCGGGCCTGGCACTCGGGATGATCCTTCGGCGACCGGGGATCGGTGCCGTGGTGGGGACCGCGGTCGGACTGTTCTGGCGATCCCGGGCGATCACTTCCGGGATTCACTCGTGAAGCCCGTTCCACGTGGATTGAATGTCGCCCGCGAGGCCTTCACTCGACTGCACGCCTGTCCGGAACCAGCTGGGCACGAGACGGTCTCGAGCGCCGTCGTCGCCGACCTCTGTCAGGGCATCGGGGCGACGGTGACGACCGGCGTCGGCGGCCACGGGGTGATCGCCCGCATCGGGAGCGGCGAACCGGTCGTCGCCTTCCGCGCGGAACTTGACGCGCTGGCGACGAGCAACGGCGCCGAGCACCTGTGCGGGCATGACCTGCACGCCGCGGCGCTGGTCGGCGCGCTCGCCGCCCTGCAAGCCGGCGAGGCGCCGTGGACGGGCTCTGTCCTCGCGATCTTCCAGCCTGCCGAGGAAACAGGGACCGGGGCTGCTGCGATGGTGGCCTCAGGGATCGACCGACTCGTCCCGACACCCACGGTCCTGCTCGCTCAGCACTCATCGCCGCTTCCGCACGACGTGGTGGCGTTCCGCCCTGGGCCGGTCACATCCTGGAGCGAGACGGCGTCCATCGAACTGACTGCTCGCGGAGGGCATCCGGGGCTCGCGGGGAGCGAGCGGCATGCGCTGACCGTCGCCTTCAGTCGACTGGTGTACGGCGTCGCCCCGACGATCGGCCAGGTGACCCAGGCCCGGCTCGGTGGGGCGGCCTGGAACGCGCTCCCGAACAGCGCCGCCGTGACGGTCGACCTCCGTGCGCCGGACGAGGCCTCGCTCAGCGCCCGCCGACAGGCGCTCGGGCGGGTGCTCGACCAGGTCGGCGTGGACGGTGTTGAACTGTCCACGGCGGCGACTCGAGCCTTCGCCGGGGTCAGCAACGATCCGGACGCCGCCGCCCTGCTGTACCGAACATTTGCGCAGCGTGGTCGCACTGCGGTCCTGATGCCCGGGCCGTCGGGCACGTCAGACGATGTCGGGGGGCTGGCGGCGGCCTTCAGCGCCCCGTTGGTCTACTGGTTCTGGGGTACGTCGGGCAGCTCGCAGATGCCAGCGAGCGACCATGCCGCGCTCGCCGCCGGGCGAGCGCCGGTCACCGTGCCCGCGAACCACTCTCCGCTCTTCTCGGCGTCCGCCCGGTCGCTCGACAGCGGACTGCTGAACTTGCTGATCGCGCTTTCGGCATGGAGCTCGCCACGGAGCACCTGGAGCGAGCGGCAAATCGAAGGGCCGGCGCGAGCGCGTTCCTCGCCGGTCCGAACCACCGAAGGGGAACGACGATGACCGGATCAATGCCTGAACTGCCAGACCTCGACTTCGACGGGCTTGAGACCTTCTCGGTGCGTGAGGCGGTCGCGGTGCCTGAGACCGGCGCGACGAGCGGGAGCAGCAGTTGCACCTCGACGTCGTGCTGCGGCAGCCGCTCGTGCTGCTCAGCGGGGTCCTGCGGCCGAGGTGAGACGACCGAGGCGGGGAGTACGCGCTCCCCGCCTCGGTCGGATCCAGCCAGAGGGAAGCGGAATTACTGCTCGCGCGTCTCCAAGCCCTGGCGAGTGCGCGGACGGGCGGGCGTACCGCTACTTCACGCTCGCTGAATTCGAGGTCCGGGTCGACCACTCGGTCGTGGCATCAACGTCATCGGACGGCTTGCAAGCGGGCATGGACTGACCGATTGAGGAGTACGGGGAAATGATGACGGATTGGACTGGGATGCTCTGGGTACTGGTGCCGGTGACGGCGATCGTCTGTGGAGTGGTGTACTCGATCGCGCGTCTCCGGTGGGGCGCTGACCGCGGGCAGGCCGACCGGGCGGCCGCTGAGCAGACCGCGGCCGCGCAGCGCGAACTGGCGAGCACGCTCGCGAGAATCGAACGACGCCTCGACGGCATCGATCGGGTGTTGCGGCAGGTGGACTGAGGAACGCGTCAGCGCCGGGCGCCAATGGCGCTCTCCGGCCGTCCGCTGGGCGAGGGCGGTGGTGCGAGGAGCCACGGGCGGATCAGCTTCGTCACGAACGGCAGCACCCAGAACGTCATGATCGGCGTGAGCACGACGGTCGTGATGAGCACCCGGGGCAGGATCGCGACGTGGGCGAACGCGGGGACGAGCCAGGCCATCAGGTACGTGAACGCGAGGTTCACCGGGAAGAAGCCGAGCCAGATGCTCACGGACTGCTTCCACCGCGGGGGAGCACTCGAGGCCGGGGCGTCCTGCGGGACGTCGAACCAGCCCTCGATGCCGGTGCGCTTCTCGACGCGGGACTCCACCACCAGGTCACGGCCCAGGTCGAGCCAGCGCAGTCGGTCGTCGGAGTTCTCCCACGTGGCCAGGGATTCGTGGTCGGCGAAGCGGTAGAGCATGTGCCACTCGCGGGACTGCGCGGTGGAACGCACCCACCCGGAGCCGAGGAACCCGGGGTAGCGGTTCGCCAGGTTCACCCCGGACTGCACCCAGCGGGTGGCCTCGGGGATGCGGTCGGGTTCGACCAGGCGGGTGACGGAGACGGTGACGGGTGGGCCATCGGTCGCGGGTGGCGACGACAAGGCCCCAGGCTCTTCTGGAGTCATGCCCCCAGTGTCGCGGACCCGTGTTTCCGGCTCGTGACACGCGTCACGCGAGCCGGCTGAACGTATCCACGTGGTCTGTCGACCACGGTCCCAGGCGGGTGCAAGACGATCATCTGGCGAACGCGCCACCGAGAGGACCCCGATGACCGATCCCGAGCCCACCACCACCCTCGTCGCGACCGTCGACGGACCCGACGGCAGCACGTACGAGGTTCGGCGGCTGACGCTCCCGACCGGTGCGTCGACCGGCTGGCACCGCCACGACGCGCGTCAGACCGGACTGGTGGTGCGCGGTGCGCTGACGCACGTCACCGAAGAGGCCACGCGGGTCCTCGGGCCGGGGGAGGCCCTGGTCGAGGAGCCGCGCATCGTGCACGACGGCCGCAGCACCGGCACGGAGGACGCCGAACTGCTCTACGTCGCCCACCTTCCGGCAGGCGCCGCGGCGTCGACCCCGGGCGAGGCACCACCGAGCGAGGGGCCGGCCCGCAGCGCGCTCGTGGCGGTCCCGCTGGGCCGGCCGCAGTTCGTCCACGCGCTGCGCTACACCGCGATGTACGCACCGAAGCCCTTCGCCGAGGCACTGCTCGTCTACCGGGACAACGGCACGTACACGATCCTGTCCCCGGGTGAGGACCACCACGGCTGCTACGTCTCGGCGACCGATCCCGCCGAGGGGATGCGGCACGTCGCGTTCATGTCGTGGCCGTCCGCGGACTGGGGCCGGAACGTCGCATCGCACACCCTGACCTTCGAGGCGGCGAGCGGTGCGTTCACCCAGGAGCTCCGGTTGCCGGGTGACCCGGTCCCGCGGGCGCAGTACGGGTACGCGGTACCCGTCGAGGACCCGGAGTCGATCGACACCGGCGCTGGGTGGGCAGCGCTCCGGCAGCAGTACGCCGAGGTGTTCACCACGCTCGAGCGTCTGGCGGGCGGCAGCTCGACCGCGGCCTGACCCTCGCCAGCGGTCAGCTCGCCTGCTTCTTGGCGGCGGGCTTCTTCGCCGGAGCCTTCTTCGCCGGAGCCTTCTTCGCGGGCGCCTTCTTCGGCGCCGACTTCGCGGGGGCCGTCTCGGTCGTGCTCTCCGCGGCCTTCTTCGCGGGCGCCTTCTTCGCCGGTGCCTTCCTGCCGGAGCCGGACGTGCCCGAGCCCGAACCGGACGACGACCGTGCGGTCGACGACGAACGCGACCCCGAGCCTCCTGTCCGCTTCTTGTCGACGGACGCACGCAGGGCGGCCATCAGGTCGAGCACGTCACCGCCCTCGTCGTCGTCGTCCTCGTCGTCCTGCGCGCCGAAGGTCTTCTCGGTGTCGATGTCGTCGCCCGCCTCGAGCTTCGCGTCGATCAGCTGCTGCAGCTCCTCCTGGTAGGAGTCGGTGTAGCGGTCGGGGTCGAAGTCGGTGGACATGCTCTCGACGAGCGACGAGGACATCTTCAGTTCGTTGGCGCTGACCTTCACCGTCGTGTCGAGGGTCTTGAAGTCGGCCGCGCGCACCTCGTCGCCCCAGAGCAGCCCCTGCAGCAGGATGACCTCGTCGTGCACCCGGAGCACCCCGAGCCGGGTCTTCTGCCGCAGGGTGAACTGCACGATCGCCAGGCGGTCGGTCTTCGCCAGGGTCTCGCGCAGCAGCACGTACGCCTTCGGCGAGCGCGAGTCGGGCTCCAGGTAGTAGGTCTTCTCGAACATCATCGGGTCGACCTGCTCGACGGGCACGAACTCGAGCACCTCGACCTCGTGCGACTGCTCCTCGGGGAGCTGCTTGAAGTCGTCCGCCGTGAGCACCACGGTCTTGTCACCGTCGTCGTAGGCACGCTGGATGTCGGCGTACTCGACCTCGTGGCCGAACTCGCACACCCGCTTGTACCGGATGCGGCCCTTGTCGTCGTCGTGGACCTGGTGCAGGGACACGTCGTGCGTCTCGGTGGCCGCGTAGACCTTGATGGGCACGTTGACGAGCCCGAACGCGATGGAGCCCTTCCAGATCGACCTCATGCGCACATGATGCCCGCCCGCACGCGTGCGTGCCCGGAGCCGACGGGTCCTCCACAGGTCCGCCGTCCGGGGGATCGTTCCACGGATGTCCGGTTCGCTGGACCACCGCGAGGCCGGCGCGAGCACGATGGGCCCATGAGCCAGCTCGACAAGCAGGACCCGCGCGACCAGTTCCCCCGTCCGCCGTTCCCCGCGCAGACCCAGCAGGGGTCCGGGCTGGCGAGTGCGATGGACCCCGCCCCCGACCACGGCGAGACGAGCTACCTGGGCACCGGGCGGATGCGCGGGTACCGGGTGCTCGTCACGGGCGCGGACTCCGGCATCGGGCGCGCTGCGGCGATCGCGATGGCGAAGGAGGGCGCCGACGTCGCCCTGAACGCCCTGCCCGAAGAGCGCGAGGACCTCGAGCAGGTCCGCGACGTCATCGGCGACCTCGGGCGCAAGGCCGTGCTGCTGCCCGGCGACCTGACCGACGAGGCCTTCTGTGACGTCCTGGTGCAGGACGCCGTCAGCCAGCTCGGGGGTCTCGACGCGCTCGTGCTGGTCGCGGGCCACCAGCAGGTGCACGAGGACGTCACCCGGCAGAGCACCGAGGACTTCGACCGCACGATGAAGGTCAACCTGTACTCGCTGTTCTGGCTCGTCCGCGCTGCTGTCCCGCACATGGCGCCGGGGAGCTCGATCGTCACGACCAGCTCGGTGTCCGCGTACCAGCCGCAGGACCGCATGATCGACTACGCCGCGACGAAGGCCGCGATCATCACCTACACGAACGGGCTCGCGCGGCAGCTCGCGGCGAAGGGCATCCGGGCGAACACCGTCGTGCCGGGGCCGGTGTGGACGCCCCTGCAGCCGATCAGCTACCCGGGCGACGAGATCGCGGCGTACGGGCAGGACACCCCCTTCGGGCGCCCGGCCCAGCCGGTCGAGCTCGGCAGCGCCTACGTGTACCTGGCCGGGCCCGAGTCGTCGTACACGTCCGGCACGACCCTGACGGTGGCGGGAGCGACCGGGGTGGCGCTGTGAGTCCCGCCTCGCGCAAGACCGTCGTCATCGTCGGCGACCGTCGGCTCGCGCTGACGAACACCGACAAGGTGCTCTACCCCGAGACCGGCACCACGAAGGGTCGGGTGATCGAGTACTACGAGCGCGCCGCGCCGTGGATGATCCCGCACGTCAAGGACCGCCCCGTCACCCGGAAGCGCTGGGCCAACGGTGTCGAGGGCAAGGTCTTCTTCGAGAAGAACCTGCCCGAGTCGGCCCCCGACTGGGTGCGGCACCACACCATCCACCACTCGGAGCACGACAACGAGTACCCGATCGTCGACGACCTGCCGACGCTGGTGTGGATGGCGCAGCAGGCCGCGCTCGAGCTGCACGTGCCGCAGTGGCGGTTCGGCCCCCGCGGTGCGCAGCAGAACCCGGACCGGCTCGTCCTCGACCTCGACCCCGGCGAGGGCGTGGGGCTGCCCGAGTGCGTCGAGGTCGCCCTGGCCGCCCGCGAGATCCTGCACGGGATGGGCCTCGACCCGTACCCGGTGACGTCCGGCTCCAAGGGCATCCACCTGTACGCGGCCCTCGACGGCAAGGCGTCGACCGCGCAGGTCTCCGACGTCGCCCACGAGTTGGCGAAGGCCCTCGAGACGGACATGCCCGATCTGGTGCTCTCGTCGATGAGCCGCGCCGAGCGGAAGGGCAAGGTCTTCGTCGACTGGTCGCAGAACAACGGCAACAAGACGACCATCGCCCCGTACTCGCTGCGCGGCCGCGAACGGCCGACGGTCGCGGCACCCCGCACCTGGAAGGAGCTCGAGGAGCGCGGGCTCGCGCAGCTCACGTTGGACGAGGTCCTCGAACGCCTGGAGGCCCGGGGGGACTTCCTGCACCCGGTCGCCTCCGCCTCGCTGGCGGTCGGGCGCGACGACCACGGTCACTGGGACAGCGACCGGACCGAGCGCGCGAACGACGCCGAGCAGCCCGCACGTGACCGGCTCGCCGCCTACCGGGCGAAGCGCGACGCCGCGAAGACGCCGGAGCCCGTGCCCGCGGGCGCTCCGACCGTGCGGAAGGACGGCACACCGACCTTCGTGATCCAGGAGCACCACGCCACGCGCGACCACTACGACTTCCGGCTCGAGCACGACGGGGTGCTGGTGAGCTGGGCCCTGCCGAAGGGCGAACCGACCGACCCCGGCAAGAACCACCTGGCCGTGCAGACCGAGGACCACCCGCTCGAGTACGGCACGTTCGAGGGCACGATCCCGAAGGACGAGTACGGCGGCGGCACCGTGACGATCTGGGACGACGGCACCTACGAGCTCGAGAAGTGGCGCGAGGGGCAGGAGGTCATCGTGACGCTGCACGGTCGGGCCGGTGGCGCTCGCCGGCTCGCACTCCTGCACACCCGTGGCCGTGGCGGCGGGGACGAGAAGAACTGGCTCATCCACCGCACGAAGGAGCAACCCGAACGGCTGGCGGACGCCGGAGGCCCTGCGGGGCCGGCGGCGGCGCGACGGGCGGACCGGCCGTCGGACGGGCACGGCGATGCGCACCGCGCCGGGAAGCGACGGATCAGCGGGACCGCGGACGCCGAGACCCCGCCGTCGGAGCGCCGGACGATGCAGGCGACCCTGGCCAAGGGGGAGCCCCGGCTGGACCCGGCCGAGTGGGCCTTCGAGATGAAGTGGGACGGGGTGCGCGCGCTGGCGACGGTCCGCGACGGGTCGGTGACCCTGCGCAGCCGCAACGACAACGACCTGACGGCCCAGTACCCCGAGCTGCAGGAACTGGGCGAGCGGGCCGGGGTGGACGGCGTGTTCGACGGTGAGATCGTGGCCGTCGACGATCGTGGCCGACCCTCGTTCCAGCTGCTCCAGAACCGCATGGGCCTGACCAAGGCACGCGAGGTCCGGAGCGCGCAGGAGACCACGCCCGTGCGGTTCCTGCTGTTCGACGTGCTCGAGGCGGACGGCCACGAGCTCACGCGGCTCGGCTACGACGCCCGGCGACAGGCACTCGAGACGGTCGTGGAACCGGGCGGTGCAATCGACGTGCCGCCGGCGGTGCAGGGCGACCTCGACGCGGTGCTGGCTGCATCGCGCGAGCAGGGCCTCGAGGGCGTGGTCGCGAAGAAGCGGTCGTCGAAGTACGCCGAGGGCCGGCGGTCCGAGGCCTGGCTGAAGCGCAAGCACCACGCCACGCAAGAGGTCGTGGTCGGCGGTTGGAAGCCCGGCAGCGGACGGCGAGCCGGCGGGATCGGGTCGCTGCTGCTCGGCGTGCCCGGACCCGACGGGCTGGAGTACGTCGGCAAGGTCGGCACGGGGTTCCGCGACCGTGACCTCGACGAGATCGCCGCGCTCCTCGGTCCGACGGAGCGGAAGACCTCGCCGTTCGTCGACGTCCCGCGTCCTGACGCCCGTGACGCGCACTGGGTGACCCCGAAGCGCGTCGGCGAGGTCGAGTTCGCCGAGTGGACCGGCGACGGACGGCTCCGGCAGCCGTCGTGGCGCGGGTGGCGCGTGGACAAGGACCCGGACGACGTCGTGCGGGAGACCTGACCCGCGCTCCGGCCTCGGCTCCGCATGCGTGCGCATGGGGTCCGCCGCTGGCGAACATCCGTCCCCCGTCCCGAGCCTGCGTGGGGGACAGTATCGGCACCGCTGGCCAGAATCGGTCACGGCCTGTTACGTTCGCCGGGACGAAGGGGGCTGGAGCGGATGGACTCGAGCAAGTACCTGCCGCCGTACACGGCAGCAGAGCGCGTCGCGATCACGGGGGACGACCGGTCGCAGCGCAAGACGGAGCCCGTGGCCAGCACCACGGAGGCCGAGGTCCGGTACGCGGACTTCCTCGCCGACGAGGGCGACGGCTGACCGGCTGACGCCGGAGGGCTGGCGCACCGAACGAGCTGACGGGGCTGACGGCCCCCACGGCCCGCACGCTGGATCAGGGAGCGCACGGACCGTCGGCGGGAGGCGTGACCGGTCGGTTCAGGGAGACCGGACACGACCCCTCGCGCCAGGCGCACCGAAGCGCACCTGGCGGGTCCGTCCTTGAGACGTGTCGAGCGGCCGGTTCGTCACGCAACCACGGAAAGAAACTCGCCGGGCACCCTCGGTGGGGTGCCCGGCGAGTTCGGTGGAGCGGGGCCGAGTCAGGCCGCGGGCGCGGGGCCGTCCGCCGGCTGGGCGTGGTCGGCCACCGGGGCGTCCTCGTCGATGAGGGTGTCCTCCTCCGGTTCGACCACCTCGGTCGCAGCGGCCTTGGCCTCGTCGATGGACTCCTGGGAACGGCGGAGCAGGTCGTCGTCGTGTGCTGCCTGATCGGTCATGCCAGCAACCTACGCGGGCGTCCCTGTGTCGGCGTCCCGTCGGCCGGCACCGTGCGTCGGTGCACGGCGGTCGGAGTGCAGCGGCTCGAAGTCCACCGCGGACGTCGGCGCGGGCGTCGAGGGCATCGCCGGAGCGGCCGGGGCGCCGAACGCATCGGCGGCGTCGAGCACCGCACGGGTGGCGGCGACGGCCGTCCGGAGCGCATCGCGGACGGGCATCGCCCGGTGCGCCGGGGTCCGGACCTCGACACCCCACGGCTCGTCGAACCCGAGTTCACGGACGGTCCGGACGAAGCCGGGCAGGTCCCACGCTCCGGCACCGGGCAGGTACCGTGCGGTCCGGGACTCCTCGGCGAGGGTCATCCCGCTCGGGGTGTGCAGTAGTCCGTCGCTCAACTCGACGGCTGCGAGGACCCCCGGCGCGACGCCCTGACGGATCGAGGCGAGGGTGGAACCGCCGCGGAGCGCGTGCATGGCGTCGATGAGCAGCCCGCCGTTCGGGTGCCCGGCGGCGGCGACGAAGCGGGAGGCCCGTTCGATCGTGGGCAGGTTGGACCACGGTTCCGGTTCGAGCACGAGCTGCGCTCCGACGGCTTCGGCCTGGTCGGCGAGCACGACCCAGTCGTCGGCCATCGTCGCGGGGGAGGCTCCGGGCAACGAGGTGTCGGCGCGCACCGCCACGTGCCAGGCGCTCAGGGTCGCGGCGGCCTCGAGCACGACCCCGCGGTCGGCGTCCTCGTCCTCGGTGCGGCTCGTGCAGGTCCACCAGCGGTCGAGCGGGCCGAGCTGGACCCAGACGATGCCGGCTCCGTCGAGCATGCGGCGCAGTTCGGCGAACCCCGTCGTCGCTCGGACCTCGTGCAGGTCGTCGAGGGACAGCGACAGGCCGGCGAACCCAGCGGCACCGACGGCGTGCACGCGGTCGCGGATGCTCTCGTCGCCCGCCCACGTCCAGGACGTGGCGAGCAGATCGTGTTCGAGCACGGTGGTACCTCCGGCAGTCCCGAGGTGTCCGCGTCGCCCCGTCGCGATGCGCCGCCCCGTGTCCGTCGCGGGCCCCACCCGCGACGATGCCCAAGAACTACCCGCACAGGCTGCGAACGCTCCCAGCCCGGCGACACATCGCCGACACGTTGCTCAGACGATCCGGGTCCGGACCTCGCCGACGCCGGCGATCGTGCCGACGAGCACCGAACCGCGTTCGAGCACGCCGACACCGTCAGGAGTGCCGGTCATCACGAGGTCACCGGGGGCGAGTACGACGGACCGCGACAGCGCCGCGATCGTCTCGGCCACCGACCAGATCTGGTCGGCCAGGTCGCCGGACTGCCGGAGCTCCCCGCCCACCGTCAACTCGATCGCGCCGCTGGTCGGGTCGACCCCGTCCGCCGGGGTGATCGCCCCGATGGGCGCTGAGGCGTCGAAGCCCTTCGCGGTGTCCCACGGACGGCCGAGCCGCTTCGCCTCGGCCTGCAGGTCTCGTCGGGTGAGGTCGATCCCGACGGCGTAGCCCCAGACGTGTGCGAGGGCGTCGGCCACGGCGATGTCCGTGCCGCCGGTGCCGATCGCGACGACGAGCTCGACCTCGTGCTCCAGTTGCTGCGTCAGCGGCGGGTACGGAGTGTCGGCGCCGTCGACCACGACCGCGTCTGCCGGCTTGGTGAAGAAGAACGGCGGCTCGCGGTCCGGGTCGTGGCCCATCTCGCGGGCGTGCGCCGCGTAGTTCCGGCCGACGCAGAACATGCGGCGGACGGGGAAGCGCGCGCCCGTCGTTGTGGGCACGGTCGGGAGGCTCGGGGCCGGGATGACGAGTTCGGTCACGGTCCCAGCGTGGCAGGCCTGCGGACCACCGGTTCAGCCCTCACCGAAGGACGCCTCGTACCTGAGCTTCCGCGCCCGCGCGCGCTCCTGACGTTCGCGCCACTCGATGCGCATCTGCGCGAGCTCCGCTTCGGCGCCCTTCGCGCGCATGAGCGGACCGTAGTGGGGGCTCGCCAGGAGCCGGGGTGTCGTCATCTCGCGGTTGTCGAGCCACCGTTTGAACTCATCATCAGTCAGTGTCGAGATCATCTGCGAGCACTCCTTCCTGTTGTCGCCGGGCTTCGGTTCGCGCTGCCTCGGAGTCAGCGAGCGCCGAGGACGTCCACGTGTCGTCGTCGGTCGTCCAACTGCGGGTCACCAGCGCAGCGGACATCACACCGGCAGCCGCGCGCTTTCCTTCGTCGTCCGAGGTCGCCAGGTCGGCGACCCACGACAAACGCTGCCACCACAGGTCGCGGTGCACCGAGAACTCTGCATTTCGCCGTCCGGCGCGCCCGTCGAGCACCGAGGCGACGAGCGCACCCAGCGCGACGGACGCGCTCGTGACCGACACGAGCGCACTGATCCAGCCGATGTCCATGCCGGAACCCTGACAGCACGGAACCGGCCACGCGACGGGCGTGACCGGTCCTGTGGAGGGTGCTCCGGGCCTCCAGGCCTGTGGAGGAGTGCGTCAGTTCCCCGGCGCAGCAGCCTCGGTCTCGCCCGCCCCCGGGTCGCCGCCGGTCCCGCCGCTGGCCGGCTCGTCCTGAGGCCAGCCCGCGAACTCCCAGCCCGCGAGCGACGGGTGGTCCTCGCCCTTCGTGTACGCGAACGTCCGCGCGGCGTCACGGGCCTCGGACAGCTTCGTGAGCAGGTCGGCATGCGCCTCGGCGTCCACCCGCGTCAGGGCGTCGTGGGCCAGTGCGAAGCGGTCCATCTCGCTGCGCATGAGCATGTCGAACGGCGAGGTCGTCGTGCCCTGCTCGAGGAACCCGTGCACGTGCAGGTCGTCGTGCCCGTTCCGGCGGTACGTCAGCTGGTGCACGAGGGTCGGGTACCCGTGGAACGCGAAGACCGTGGGCGTGCCCGGCAGGAAGAGCGCGTCGTACTGCTCGTCCGGGATCGGGTGCTCGTGCTTGCGCGGGTCGCCGAGTGCCAGCAGGTCGACGACGTTGAGCACGCGGACACCGACGCCGGGAGCGTGCTTCCGGATGATGTCCGTGGCAGCGATCGCCTCGACCGTGGGGACGTCGCCGGCGCAGGCGAGGACGACGTCGACCTTGCCGACGGCCTGCTCGGTGCCGGCGAAGTCCCAGACGCCGAGTCCGGCCTGCACGTGCGCGACCGCGTCGTCGAGGGACAGGAAGACCGGTTCCGGGTGCTTGCCCGCGACGATCACCTCGATGCGGTCCGTGGTCTCCATCGCGTGCGCGGCGACGGCGAGCAGCGTGTTGGCGTCGGCGGGCAGCTTGATCCGGACGAGGTCCTGCTGCTTCGACGCGACGACGTCGAGGAACCCGGGGTCCTGGTGGGAGAACCCGTTGTGGTCCTGCCGCCACACGTGCGACGAGAGCAGCAGCGACAGGTTCGACACCGGGACGCGCCAGTCGATGTCGGTCGAGGACTCCAGCCACTTGGCGTACTGCCCGACCATCGAGTCGATGATGTGGGCGAACGCCTCGTAGGTGTTGAGCATCCCGTGCCGACCGGACAGGACGTAGCCCTCGAGCATGCCCTCCAGCAGGTGCTCGGACAGGACCTCGGTGACCCGGCCGCGGGCGGCGAGGTGCTCGTCGCCCGGGGCCCGGCGGGCGCGCCAGACACGCGTGGTGACGTCGAACACGGCGTCGAGCTTGTTCGAGATCGTCTCGTCCGGTCCGAACAGCCGGAAGGTCGAGGGGTTCTTCTCGATGAGTGCGGCGAGCCAGGGGCCGAGGGTCCCGGTGGCCGACGCCGTGGAACCTGCCTCGACCGCGTACGGCTCGAGCGGGGGGCGGTCGAGCGCGGTGCGGATGCGCCCACCGTTGCCGTGCGGGGTGGCGCTCATCCGCTCGTCACCGGTCGGCCGGATCGTCGTCATGATGCCGACCGGGTGGCCGTCCTCGTCGAAGAGCTCCTCGGGGCGGTACGAGCGCATCCACTCCTCGAGCTGGGCGCGGTGGCCGTCGTCCTCGCGCACGGCGGGCAGCGGCACCTGGTGCGCGCGGAAGGTCCCCTCGACCTGCTCACCGTCGACCTCCTTCGGGCCGGTCCAGCCCTTCGGGGTGCGCAGCACGATCATCGGCCAGCGCGGGCGCAGGGCCGCGGCACCGGCGGGCTGCCCCGCGGCGGCACGGGCGGCCTGGGCGCGGGCAGCGGCCTGGATGTCGTCGATACTGGCGAGGGCGCGTCGGAGCGCGCCGTCGAACAGGGCGTGGACCGCGTACGGGTCGTCGTCGACGCGGCGGGAGTCGACGACGATCGGATCGTACCCGAGCCCGCGGAAGTACGCGGTGAGGTCCTCGTCGGGGATGCGGGCGAGGACGGTCGGGTTCGCGATCTTCCACCCGTTGAGGTTGAGGATCGGCAGCACCGCACCGTCGGACACCGGGTCGAGGAACGTGTGCGCCTGCCACGACCCGGCGAGCGGACCGGTCTCGGCTTCACCGTCACCGACCACGCACGCGACGACGAGGTCCGGGTTGTCGAGCGCCGCACCGTAGGCATGGGACAGCGAGTAGCCGAGCTCACCGCCCTCGTTGATGGAGCCGGGGGTCTCCGGGGCGGCGTGCGAGGGGATGCCGCCGGGGAACGAGAACTGGCGGAAGAACCGCTGCAGGTCGACGTCCTGGTACAGCTCGTTCCACGTGCCGTCCAGCCAGGCGTTCGCGTTCATCGCCGGGCCGCCGTGCCCCGGGCCGCAGATGTACAGGAACTCGCGGCCGGTCTCGGCGATGAGCGCGTTGCAGTGCGCGTACACGAGGTTCAGTGCGGGGGAGGTGCCCCAGTGCCCGAGCAACCGCGGCTTGACGTCGTCGGGCTCGATCGGCCGGCTGAGCAGCGGGTTGTCCAGCAGGTAGATCTGCCCGACCGTCAGGTAGTTGGCGGCGCGCCACCAGGCGTCGACTGCCCGGAGCCGGTCGGTGGTGGGGATGTGTGCTGGAGCCATGGGTACACGGTACGAAACAGCGGGTCGCAGCGCCTCAGGAAACTCGTCCCAAACCGTTCGGGTCGGCGTGCCGAATCACTTGCACAGGGCAAAAGCCCAGGGCGCTCTCCGGTCGAATTCGGCCGACATTCAGCGTGCGTACAGAGCGAACGTTCGGCCACCGGCCGGAGTGCCCACAGAGCAAAGGACTGATCACGATGCGTAAGAGCCTCAAGACCTCCATCACCCTCGCCACGACCGGTGCTCTCGTCCTCGGCGGTGCCGCGTTCGGGATCTCCTCCGCCCAGGCCGCGACCCCGAACGTGCAGACGGTGTCCTCGTCCGAGTCGAAGATCCCCGCACCCGTCGCTTCGGTGCCCGAGGTCCTCGGTGGTTCCACCGCCGTGAAGCTCGACTCCGGCTTCACCGACGCCCTCACCGCCCTCAAGCTCACCCCCGGCGTCTCCGGCGACGCGACCCTGGAAGACGGGTCGGTGTCGTTCCCGATCACCGCCGGGTCGGTCACCTACTGGTCCCCGGACGGCGACTACCGCCCGTACGTGCAGGGCCTGCTGAACCACGACGACTCGGGTCTGACCCTGAAGGCCGGCGACACCACCGTCACGCTGGAGAACTTCGTCGTGAACCCGGGCTCGTCCAAGCTCTACGGCGACGTCCTCGTCAACGGCAAGGTCGCCGCGGCAAACGCGTTCCTGTTCGAGCTGCACGGCGGCTCCCTCAAGCCCCTCCAGCTCGAGGGCGACAACGCCATCCTGACCGGCACCACCGTCCACATCTCCGAAGACGCCGCCGGCCTGCTGAACAAGACCTTCGGCACCGACGCCGTCAAGCGCGGCCTCCTCGTCGGCACCGCCACCATCACCGCACAGATCAAGTAACACCCCGCACCACCACGGTCGGCCCGGACCACGCAGCAGCGTGGTCCGGGCCGACTTGCGTTGCGCGCCGGGCCCACCTGGGCGGAACCGGGCATACCTGGCGGAACCGGGCATACCGACCGGAACCGGGCGTACCTGGTGGTACCGGGCATACCGAGCGGAGCCGGGCATACCTGGCGGAACCGGGCATACCGAGCGTCCCTGGCGGAACCGGGCGTACCGACCGGAACCGGGCGTACCTGGTGGGTTCTTCCGACCAGGTACGCCCGTTCTTGCAAACCAACGCGCCCGCGATGGGAAAGAACGTGCGCGCAGACGGACGGGAGGCCCGGTGCCAGCTGGCACCGGGCCTCCCGTCCGTCCTGTGGGACGCCGGGCCGGCGGCCGCCGTCGTCACGGGCTGGGCGACACCTCACGCGCTCACGTGCGCGTGAGCTGTCGCTCAGCGCGAAATCCCGCCCCCGCACCGCACCGCGCCGCCGCACCGCACCGCGCCGCGCCGCGGCACCGCGCAGCTCAGCCGCGCCGCCACCACCGCCGCGGCTTCGCGTCGAGCCGTGCCTGCTCCGCAGCCTGCGCAGCCGAGGCCATGCGCACCTCGCGGCGCTCCCGCCACGCCTGCACCTCGGCCTCGACGTCGCGCATCGGTGTCACCACCGGCGGTCCACCGAGCAGCTGCCGCCTGGCCTCCTTCACGCGGGCGTTGAAGTCGACCAGGACGTCCCGCACGTCGGACTCCAGGGACAGGGCGTCGAGTGCGTCGTCGAGCTCGGCGTCCTCGGTGCGCAGCGCCAGCGCGGGCGGGGCGATGCCGCGGATGTCCTCGCGCTCGATCTTCGACTTGATCCACCAGTCCGGATCGTGCTGCCCGTCGAGTCCGGGCAGGGGCTTGCCGTGGTACGGGTTGCCCTCGAAGACGCCGCGGCGCTCGGCCTCCTCGATCTGCGCCCGGGCGTGCGCGGCGACGTCGGCGGCCTTGAGCAGCCGACGTTCCTCGCGTTCCGCGCGGACCTCGTCGGGGTCGAGCGACCCCCGCTCGATCTCCTGGTCGACGAGCTGCTGGTAGCGGTAGCGGGCTGCCCTGCGGAGCCGGTCCATCCGTGCATCGACGTCGTTCATCGTCAGACCATGATGCCCCGCACCCCCGACGCGCCCGTCCAGCCGGTCAGGACTCCGCCGACAGCTCCTCGATGGTCAGCGCAGCCTGGATGAGCGCCAGGTGCGACAGCCCCTGCGGGATGTTGCCCATGAAGTCCCCGTCGACGGCGCTGAGCATCTCGCTGAAGAGCCCGACGTCGTTCGCCTGCGCGACCATGTCGTCCATCAGCTGCTTCGCGTCGTCGGAGCGTCCGACACACGCCAGCGCGGCGGCGAGCCAGAACGAGCACGCCACGAAGGGCGACTCCTCGTCCTGGATGCCGGAGTAGCGGTACACGAGCGGACCGTGCTGCAGCTGGTCCTCGATGGCCCGGATCGTGGACTCCATGCGCGGACCACGGTCGAACGCCGACATCGCGTGCAGCAGGATCGAGCAGTCGAGCGCGTCGGTGCCCGGGTACATGACGTAGTGGCCGAGCTCCTCGTCCCACCCGTTCTCGGCGACCCAGTCCTCGATGAGTTCGCGGTTCTCGACCCACTTGTCGCGCGGGCCGTCGATCATCCCCGCGTCGTGCAGCTCGACCGCGGCGTCGAGCGCCTGCCAGCAGCCGATCTTGCTCGTCGTGTAGTGCTGCGCCTCCTGCAGCTCCCACATGCCCGAGTCCGGCTCCACCCAGCGGTGGCAGGCGTCGTCGGCCAGGTCCTGCAGCACCGAGGCGGTCTTGCGGTCGAGCACGTTGCCGGCGCGGACGTACTGGCGCATGATCTCGAACACGTCGCCCCAGACGCCGAGCTGCAGCTGGTCACCCGCGCGGTTGCCGATCGTGACCGGGCCGATCCCGTTCCAGCCCGGGACGTCGCGTTCCTCGACGTCGTCGCTCTTCGACCCGTCGAGCCCGTAGAAGATCGGCATCGTCTCGTCGTGCTCGGCGATCGTGCGCATCACCCAGGACACCGCGGCGTGGGTCTCCTCGCGCAGCCCGAAGCGGGTGAGCGCGTGCACCGTGTAGGCGAGGTCGCGCACCCAGGCGAACCGGTAGTCCCAGTTCTTCCCGCCCGTGCGGTCCTCGGGAAGGCTCGTCGTCGGCGCAGCTGCGATGGCACCGGTCGGCGCGAAGATCAGGAGCTTGAGCGCGAGCGCGCTGCGCTGCACGGCGTCGGACCACGGCCCGTCGTAGCTGAACTCCTTCGACCACGTCGACCAGTTCTCGATCGTGCGGTCGACCCCCTCGAGCGTGCGCTCCGGCTCCGGCAGGAAGATCGGCTCGTCGTAGGTGCCGACGATCGTCAGGATCGACTTCGATCCCTCGGCCGTCGCGAACCGCCCGGAGAACCGCGGGCCCTCGTCGTGGACGGGCTCGAACCCCTGCTCGACGATCGCGATCGTCACGCCGTCGATGCCGATGACAGTGCCGTTGGCGGTGTCGAGCCGTCGGGGCTCCGCGGTGTTCAGGATCGTGCCCGGCACGACGGCCCACTCCATCTCGACCGTTCCCTCGACCCCCTGCACGCAGCGGCCGATCTCGGCCCAGGGAAGGCGGCCGGCGACCCCGGTGACCATGGCGTCGGTCACGGTGGCGGTGCCGGTCGGGGTCGTCCACGTGGTCACGAGCACGTTCGTGCCCGGCAGGTACGCACGGGACACCTGCGCCTGGTCGTCCACCGGCCGCAGCGCGACGTGTCCGCCGTGCTCGGCGTCGACGATGCTCGCGAACACCGGCGGTGAGTCCATCGACGGGATCGGCAGCCAGTCGATCCGGCCGTCGAGCGCGATGAGGGCGACCGTCCGCCCGTCACCGATCGCGCCGTACGAACGGAGCGGGACGTACCCGTTTGTCCGCTCTTCGTTCTCGGTCGCGTCGGGGGTGTCTCGCGTGCGCTCGGTCATGCGTCCAGCCTGCCCCGGCGCTGGCGCCGACCATCAGGCGGACGTACCCCTCGTGGAGAACGCACGCCGGGCCTCCCGCCTGTGGAGAACCGTCGGCACACCGCGGGCGGATCCCCGGAGCACCGCCGACACGCCCACGTGACTTGCGCATCCCGGGCGTGTCGCACTAGCGTCGTCCTCCTGCCGATCGGCAGACCGCCCGTCCCGGGCACACCGGAAGGACCGCGCATGCGCGCCGTGCAGCACAACGAGGAACGCGTCGAGCTCCAGCTCGACGCGACCGCCGTGCTGCTCGGACAGCAGCAGTGGTCCCTCAGCTATCCCGCGTAGGCACGCGACGTCTGACGACGCCCCCGTGCCCACCCGGCCCGGGGCGTCCGTCTGCACGGCTTCCTTCCGTCCGCCACGTCCGGCGACGACCAGGAGGCCCGGCGTACGACCGTCTCGGACCGTCACCTCGACCGTCACGAAAGCGAGACGACACCATGCAGAAGATCACCGACCGATTACTGAGCTGGGCCTCGATGCTCGAGGACAACACCGAGCAGCAGGCCCGCACGACCGCGCGCATGCCGTTCGTGTTCCCGCACCTGGCCCTCATGCCCGACGCACACCTCGGCCTCGGGGCCACCGTCGGGTCCGTCATCCCGACCCTCGGCGCGATCATGCCGGCGGCCGTCGGTGTGGACATCGGCTGCGGCATGATCGCGGTCCGCACGCAGTTCACGGCGGCCGACCTGCCCGCCGACCTGCAGGGGCTGCGCGAGCAGATCGAGCGGGCGATCCCGCTGTCGGCCGGTGCGTCGAACCGGAAGATCGTCGCGACCGCCGCACCTCGGATCGCCGAGCTCGAGGCGATGGCCGAGACCGCCGGGTTCGACCCCGACGGCGTGCACGGCGCCTGGCGCAACCAGCTCGGCACGCTCGGGTCCGGCAACCACTTCATCGAGGTCTCCCTCGACGAGCAGGACCGGGTCTGGCTCTTCCTGCACTCCGGGTCGCGGGGCGTCGGCAACAAGATCGCGCAGCGCCACATCACGGTCGCCAAGAAGGCCATGGAGCGCTGGTGGATCCAGTTGGCGGACCCCGACCTGGCGTACCTGGTCGAGGGCACGCCGGAGTTCGACCGGTACATCGCCGAGCTGCGGTGGGCCCAGCACTTCGCCCTGCTCAACCGCGAGGAGATGATGGACCGCGTCGTCCGGCAGCTGTCCGAGGCCGTCGGCACGCCCGTCGACGAGCGCGAGCGGATCAACTGCCACCACAACTTCACGCAGCGTGAAACGCACTGGGGCAAGTCCGTGTGGGTCTCGCGCAAGGGTGCGATCCAGGCGAAGGCCGGTCAGCCCGGCCTGATCCCCGGGTCGATGGGCACCGCGTCGTACGTGGTCGAGGGGCTCGGCAACAAGCCCTCGCTGGAGTCGTCGCCGCACGGTGCCGGTCGGCTGTTCTCGCGGAGTGCGGCCCGGCGGACCTTCACCCACGAGCAGCTGCGCGCGGCGATGGCCGGCATCGAGTACCGCGACACCGACGCGTTCCTCGACGAGATCCCGGCGGCGTACAAGCCGATCGACCAGGTCATGGCGGACGCCGAGGACCTCGTGTCGATCCGGCACACCCTGCGGCAGGTCGTCAACGTGAAGGGCGACTGAGACTCGCCCCCGGACGGACGGGAGGCCCGTGACGGCACCGCCACGGGCCTCCCGTCCGCCACGTGGCGGACCGCACGACCCGGCGCGCCCCGGACAGGACGGCGCGTGTCGGGCACGCTGGGGCGTGATGAGCGACACGGCGGAGCACGCAGCGAAGGAAACCGGACGACAGGTCCGGCGAGCGGCGGACAGCCGCTGGTTCGAGGTCACGGCGCGCGCCGGGTTCGTCGGCAGCGGCATCGTCCACCTGCTGATCGGGTACCTGGCGATCCTGCTCGGCATCGGCAATGCATCCTCCGGCGGTGAGACGGACCAGTCCGGCGCGCTGCAGCAGATCGCCGCGGTGCCCGGCGGGGTGTTCCTGCTCTGGCTGATCGCCGTCGGCACGGCCGCACTCACCGTGCGCCTGGTCGTCGAGGCGATCGTCGGCGGCCGTTCCGACACCACCCGGGGCTGGCTCGCCCGGCTGAAGGACGTCGCGAAGGCCGTGGTCTACGGCGTGATCGCCTACTCGGCGGCCTCGTACGCGCTCGGTGCCGGGTCGAGCTCGAGCAGCTCGTCGCAGAGTGCCGCGGCGAAGACCCTGGCGACGCCCGGCGGGGTGTTCGTGCTGCTCCTGGCCGGGGCCATCGCGGTCGCGGTGGGCATCGGACTCGTGGTGATCGGTTGCCGCCGGTCGTTCCGCAAGCAGATCACGCGACCGTCCGGCCAGCTCGACCGGGTGGTCACCGTGCTCGGGGTCGTCGGGTACGTCGGCAAGGGCATCGCCGTGGCCATCGTGGGCGTGCTCATCGCCGTCGCGGGGCTGCGGAGCGACCCGGACCAGGCCACCGGCCTCGACGCTGCGTTCGACGCCGTGCGGAGCATGCCCGGCGGGGTGTTCGTCCTCGTCGCGATCGGTATCGGGTTCCTGGCCTTCGGCGTCTACAGCTTCTTCCGCGCGCGGTTCGCCCGCCTCTGACCCGCCGCGCCGGAACGGCCGGACCGGCGGGACCGGTACAGACTTTCGCGCTGGGCGACACCTCACGGGCACCCGCGGGCGTGAAGTGTCGCTGGACGCGTGAACTCGCCGCGCCGCGCCGCGCCGCCCCCGCGCCCGCCCCCCGCCGCGCCTGAACGGGCACGGACCGCCCCCGCGGTAGACGGGGTCGATGAGCACCAACGCCACGACCGGCCCCGCCACGGTCTTCGCCGACGCACGAGCGGTCCTCGCCGAGAGCATCGTCTGGGACCCGTCCGCACAGCTCCTCCGGTGGGCCGACATCACCCTCGGTACGCTCAACACCGCCGAGGCCGACGGCACCGTGCGCTCGAGCGTCCCGCTCCCGCCCCCGTTGGCGAGCTTCCAGCCGCGGGCATCCGGCGGGTTCGTTGCGGCCCTCGGCGACACGATCGTGCTGACCGACGAGCAGGGCTCCGTCGATCGCGAGATCGCCCGCGTCGCGCACAGCACCTCGGGCAACCGGTTCAACGAGGGCAAGTGCGACCCGTTCGGCCGGTTCCTGGTGGGCAGCATGAACGTGACGACCGGCGAACCCGACGCCGCGCTCTACTCGTTCGAGGCCGACGGCACGACCCGGCTGCTCCGCGGCGGCTTCGGCGTGACGAACGGCATGGAGTGGTCGGAGGACGGCAGCACGATGTACGTCACCGACACCAGTGCCTCGACGGTCTTCCGCGGGTCCTACGGCCCGGACGGCGAACTCGGTGAACTCGAGCCGTTCATCGTCGGCCACGCCCACGACGGCCTGGTCCGCGACGACGAGGGCTGCTTCTGGAGCGCGATCTACGGCGGCTCCCGCGTCGAGCGCTACGGGCCCGACGGCTCGCACCTCGAGACCGTCGAGCTGCCCGTCGCGAACCCCACGTCCGTGGCGTTCGGCGGACCGGACATGTCGACGCTCTTCGTGGGGACGGCCCGCGAGAACCTCTCCGAGGACGACCTGGAGCAGGCGCCGCGGTCCGGCGCCGTCTTCGCGGTGCCGACCACGGTGCACGGCTTCCCCGCGAACACCTTCAGCGGCTGAGCACGTCGCCGCCGCCGGTGCGGACGGCGGCCGGGTATCCTGGGCGACCGCCCGACCGGAGGAGACCCACGTGGACGACGAACGCCCGGCAGCCCGGCCGGACCCGGCGGGCGAACTCGCACAGGCCGAGGACGCGGACGTCACGGTGCGGGTCGACCGGGTCGCGGTGGACGGCACCTACGTCCGGGTGAGTTCGATCGGCGAACCCGGGTCCCGAGCCTTCGTGCTCGTCGCCGGCCTCGGCATCGCGTCGACGTACTACGAGCGGCTCGCCCCGCACCTCAACGAGAACGGCCCCGTGCACGCGCTCGACCTGCCGGGGTTCGCCGGCGTCCCGCGGTTCCGGGGCACGGTCTCGATCGAGCGCTACGCCGACGCGGTGGAGCGGGTGATCGACGACCTCCGGCTCGAGGACCCGGTCCTCATCGGACACTCGATGGGCACCCAGGTCGTCACCGAGGTCGCCGCCCGTCGTCCGGAGATCTCCGACCTCGTGCTCATCAGCCCCGTGGTCGACTCGTCGGCGCGCACCGCACGGCAGTCGGCGTTCCGGTTCCTGCGGTCCACCCTGCACGAGCCCGCCGCGGTCCGCTGGCACGGCATCACCGCCTACGCGCTGTGCGGCTGGCACTGGTTCCGGAAGGTGCTGCCACGGATGATCGCGTTCCCGATCGAGGAGCGCGCCGCCCACGTGCAGGCCCGCACCCTGATCGTCCGCGGTGAGCACGACGCGATGGTCCCGCGGGACTGGATCCGTCGGCTCGCGCGGGTGTTCCCCTACGCCGTCCTCCGCGAGGTCGTCGACGGCGCGCACTCGGTCATGCACGCGCAGGCCGACGCGGTCGCACGGCTCGCGGTCGCGCACGTCGACCACCGGCTGCCCGACCGGGGCGTGTCCTCGCTGCAGCGGGTGCGCGACGGCTCCACGTCGTCGGACCTGGCCCGACTCGGCCCGAGGGACGCCTGGCTGCTGGTCAAGTCGCGGTTCATCGAGCTGTTCGGCATGGCCCGGAACGACGACGAGACGCTCGAGGCGGCCAAGTCCGCGCACGCCGTCGCGATGGCGGACGGCGACGACCTGCCGGTCGACCCGGCGGACCGCCGGGCGGTCGTCGACGACGTCGCGCCCGAGTCGAAGTAGCAAGACAGTGACCGCCGCGACGGGCGAGCGGTCAGGGCGTGATGCGGCCCGGCAGCATGTCGGGCGTCAGCGCGTTCGCCTCGGCGAGCACCTTGCGGGCCTCGTCGGTCTTGTCCCACACGTTCCAGAGCAGCACGCCACGGACCGTGTCGTCGTCGTCCAGGTAGTAGACGACGCCGGTCACGGTGGGGTCCTGCCAGTCCTCGACCGTGCGGAGCTTCGCGCTGACCTGTCCCACGGCCTCGTACCCCATGTCGAAGACGTCGGAGTAGAACATCGGCGTGTGGTCGTAGGTCTCGTCGGCGTCGGCGAGGTTGCGGCCGGCCTGCCGACCCTGCTGCTGGGCGTTGTCGACGTGCTCGACCCGGCGGGTGCCGAGGATCCGGTCCGGGTACTCGGCGACGTCGCCGGCGGCGAACACCGAGTCGTCGTCGGTGAGCAGCGTCGAGGTCACCACGATGCCGTCGCGGACGGTGAGCCCGGCGTCGGCGGCGAGCTGCGTCGCGGGTTCGATGCCGAGTCCGGCGACGACCGCGTCGGCGTCGATGACCGACCCGTCGTCGAGGGTCAGCCGCACGCCGTCCGCCGTCTCGGTGCCCTCGGACACCCGGCGGCCGGTGCGGAGTTCCACGCCGTGGTCGATGAAGCGCTGCTGGAACGCCTGCGCGAGGTCGGCCGGGAACATGCGTCCGCCGACGACCTCGTCCGGGTCGACGAGCGTCACCCGCGCGCCGTTCTGCACGATGCCCGCGGTGATCTCCTGGCCGATGTAGCCGCCGCCGACGACGGCGACGTGTGCACCGGCGTCCGCGAGCTCGCGCAGTCGGCGGTAGTCCGACGCGCTGCGGTAGTCGAGCACGCGTTCCGACGGGGACAGCCCCGGCAGTCCGCGGGGCTTCCCCCCGGTCGCGAGCAGGAGCCGCTCGTACCCGTGGGTCGCGCCGTCGGCCGTGGTGACGGTCTTCGCGGCACGGTCGATCGCCGTCACCGTGGTGCCCAGGACGAACTGCGCCCCGGTCTCCTCGGTGTGCAGGTCGACCTTGTCGTCCCAGCTGAAGTCCGGGTCGGTCCAGAGCTTCTTCGAGAGCGCCGGCCGGGCGTAGGGCCGGTCGACGTCCTCGCTGAGGATCCCGATCGACCCGTCGGCGTCGAGCTCGCGGATCCCGCGGGCGGCGGCGTCGGCGACCATCCCGCCGCCGACGATGAGGTAGCGGAAGTCGGTCATGACGCCTCCTGGCGGTGCTGTGGTGCCACGGTCAGACCGTGGCGACCGAGCCGGAGTCGACCCGGTAGTTGGCGCCGTTCACGAAGCTGGCCAGGTCGGAGCACAGGAAGGCCACGACGTTCGCGACCTCTTCCGGCTCGCCACGGCGCTTGAGCTCCATGTACGGCCGCTCTTCTTCGAGGAAGCTGCCGATGGCCTCGTCGAACGAGGTCCCGCGCTGCTTCGCCCGCTTGTCCATCATCGCGTCGGTCATCGGCGTGTGGATGAACGCGGGGGAGACCGTGTTCACCAGCAGGCCCTCGGAGGCGTAGGAGCGCGACAGGCCCTTGGCGAACGAGAGCACCCCGGCCTTGGCGGCGCAGTAGGGCAGTTCGTCGTCGTACGGCTGCGAGGCGTCCTCGGACACCAGGTAGACGATGCGTCCCCAGCCGCCCTGTCGCAGGTCGCCGATGAACTCGCGGGTGATCCGCACCGGCCCCATCAGGTCGATGTCGATCGTCTCCGCCCAGCCGGCCTCGTCGATCTCGTGGAACAGGCCCTGGGCGCCGGTGACGCCCGAGGACTGCACCAGGATGTCGATCTCGCCGACGGCCTCGCGCACCTTGTCGTGCAGGGCGGCGAGGCTCTCGGCGCTCCGGACGTCGGCCGCGAAGGCGTGCAGCTTGCCGAGCGGAGCCTCGAGCTGGTCCGCACTCGTGTCCAGACGGCTCTGGTCGATGTCGGTGACGACCACGGTCGCGCCCTCCGCCAGGAGGATGCGCGCCGTGTTCCAGCCGATGCCGGAGTCGCCGCCGAAGACGAGTGCGGTCTTGCCCTGGATCCCGAGGTCCACCCGACCCCCTACGCGTGCGCCGACGCGTCGGCGACGGCGGGCGTGGTGGCGGAGGCCAGCGGGGTGCTGGGTGCGCGGTTCTCGGCGGAGACCATCCACGCGAGCTGCTCGAGGCGCTCGATGAAGCCGTGGAGCAGGTCCGCGGTCGTCGGGTCCTCCTCGTCGACCTCGTCGTGGACGTCGCGCATGGTGCCGGTCGCCTGGTACAGCCGGAGCGTGACCTGGTCGATGGCGTCGTGCGTGGTGATCTCACCCGAGGGGAACGCGTCGAGGTGGCTGCCCGCGGAGACGGTCGCCGAGCGGCCGTCCGGCACGAGGTACAGCGCGCGCATGCGCTCGGCGGTGTCGTCGGCGAACTCACGGGCCGCGTCGACGATCTCGTCGAGCTGCAGGTGCAGGTCGCGGAAGTTGGTGCCCAGGATGTTCCAGTGGGCCTGCTTGCCCTGCAGGTGCAGGTCGATGAGGTCCACGAGGACCGCCTGGAGGTTCTTGGCCATCTTGTCCGAAGCGTGCATGGTTGTGGCTCCTTTCGCGTCGGTGTGACCGTTCCGGTCTACGCGGTGCCGCAGTGCACGCTCTCAGTGCGCTCGGAGGCAGCGTCCCCCGACGGCGCCGGTGCGAGCGTCACGCCGGTCGCTCAGTGCGACGGAGCGGGGTCGACCTGGTCGACCGCCTGGCGCATCTGCTCGAGGAACCCGGCGACGATCCGGGCCTCCGACGCGGGGAGTCCCTCGGCGATGGACATCATCCGGCGGTGCATGACGCCGAGCGTGGCGCGGACCTCGTCATCGGTCTCGGTCGTCGGCGTGATGACGAGGGCGCGACGGTCGGTGGGATGCGGGTCGCGGCGCACGTGGTTCGACTTCACGAGGCGGTCGATGAGGATGGTCGTCGACGCCGACGAGATCTTGAGGTACGCGGCGAGGTCCTTCGGGCTCACGGCGGTGCCGGAGCGCTGCGCCTGCAGCAGGAAGCGGACGGCGAGCAGGTCGGTCTCGCCCATGCCCATCGAGTCACGGGTCCGGCGGCGCATGGCCGTCTCGGCGGAGCGGTACCGGCGCAGGGCGTTGAGCACCGCGACGCCGCGTTGGGTCGCGTCGTCGTCCGGGAACCAGTACCCGGACGCCTCGGTGATCTCCTGCGTGGACATGGCGTTCAGGGTAACCCGTCTCGTTTCTCGCCTGTCTAGCGGACTCCCGGGTTCCGCTCCGCCCGATGCGGACGCACAGAACGGACAGGAGGCCCGTGGCGGGGTCGCCACGGGCCTCCTGTCCGTCTGCTGGTCGCGTTACGCGGCTGCGGACTCGTCGGTGCCGGCTGCGGCCTCGGCGAGCGCGGTGAGCGCGCCCTGCACGAGCGTCGTGACCTCGGCGTCCTCACGCGGGTGGGTCTCCGCGAAGCGGACGACCGACTGCGGGATGGCGACCTTGACGTCCTCCAGGACCTTCGCGCCGGCGATGCCGGCGGCCTTGCGGGCGTCGTCGTGCGCCCAGACGCCGCCGTACTGACCGAACGCCGAGCCGATCACGGCGAGGGGCTTGCCGGACAGCGGCGAGGCGCCGAACGGACGCGAGCCCCAGTCGAGCGCGTTCTTCAGCACGGCGGGGATGGTGCCGTTGTACTCGGGGGTGATGAGCAGGACGCCGTCCGAGGCGGCGACCGCGTCACGGAACGCGACGGCGGCGGCCGGCGGGGTGTCGCCGTCGATGTCCTCGTTGTAGAACGGCAGGTCCACGATGCCGTCGAAGGTGTGCAGCTCGATGCCCTCCGGCGCGTGGTGCGCGGCGGCCTCGGCGAGCTTGCGGTTGATGGAGTCGGCGCGCAGGCTGCCGACGAGGACGAGGACGTTCGTCATGGATCTCCTTCTGGTGCTGGACGGAAGAGGTGTCAGCGACGACCAATGCGATCGTCGGGGGCGCTATTCCCGCAAGCGTGGGTACGGTGGCGACGTGACCACGCTTCGGACCCCGGCCAGCACGCCACGAACCACCGACCCGACCTGGTGGCGCGATGCCGTCGTCTACCAGGTCTACCCGCGCAGCTTCGCCGACACGGACGGCGACGGACTCGGTGACGTCGCGGGCATCACGAGCCGGGTGCCGTACTTGGCGTCGCTCGGTGTCGACGCGCTGTGGCTCTCCCCGTTCTTCCCGTCACCGCTCGCCGACGGCGGGTACGACGTCGCCGACTACCGGGCAGTCGACCCGAAGCTCGGGTCCCTCGAGGACCTCGACGCCCTGGTCCGCGCTGCGCACGAGCACGACCTCAAGGTCATCGTCGACATCGTGCCGAACCACACCTCGGACCAGCACGCGTGGTTCCGGGCCGCGCTGGCTGCTTCGCCGGGGTCGGCCGAGCGGGCGCGGTACGTGTTCCGCGAGGGGTCCGGTGCCTCCGGAGAACTGCCGCCGAGCGACTGGGTGTCGAACTTCGGCGGCAGCGCCTGGACCCGGGTGCCGGACGGCCAGTGGTACCTGCACCTGTTCGCCCCCGAGCAGCCCGACCTGGACTGGTCGAACCCCGAGGTCCGCGCCGACTTCGAGGACACCCTGCGCTTCTGGTCCGACCGCGGTGTCGACGGGTTCCGCGTGGACGTCGCGCACGGACTGGCGAAGGACCTGTCGACCCCGTACCGGCCGTCGAACGAGCAGGACCTGCCGCTCGACGGCTCCGACCCGCTGTACGACCGCGACGAGGTGCACGAGATCTTCGCCACCTGGCGCCACGTGCTCGACGAGTACGACCCGCCCCGTGCCGCGGTCGCCGAGGCCTGGGCCCCGGCACCACGCCGTGTCCTGTACGCCCGGCCGACGGAGCTCGGGCAGGCCTTCAACTTCGACCTGCTCGAGGCCCCGTTCGAACCCGACGCCTTCCGGCAGATCATCGAGCGCAACCTGGCCGCCTCGGAGCAGTCCGGCGCCTCGAGCACCTGGGTGCTGTCGAACCACGACGTCGTACGGCACCCCACCCGCTACGGCCTGCCGGACGGCACCAACACCGACGCGTGGCTCATGACGGACGGCACCTCGCCCGAGCTCGACCGTGCACGTGGGCTTCGTCGGGCGCGGGCGGCGACGCTGCTGATGCTCGCGCTGCCCGGTTCGTCGTACGTGTACCAGGGCGAGGAGCTCGGGTTGCACGAGGCCGCCGCGATCCCGCGCGACCTGCTGCAGGACCCGAAGTGGCTCCGCACCGGGCACACCGTGAAGGGCCGGGACGGCTGTCGCGTGCCGATCCCGTGGACGCGGTCCGGGCCGTCGTTCGGCTTCGGGGACGTCGCACCGCACCTGCCGCAGCCGCAGGACTTCGGGGAGTCCTCGGTCGAGGCCGAGGACGACGATCCCGAGTCGACCCTGTCGATGTACCGCCGGGCGCTCGCCACCCGCCGTCGGCTGCAGCAGGGGGAGACGCTGACGTGGCTGGAGTCCGGCTCCGAGGTCGTGGCGTTCGCGCGGCACGACGGCTGGCGGTCGGTCACGAACTTCGGCACCGCGCCGGTGCCCCTGCCCTCCGGCGCGGTCGTCGTCGCGTCCGGGCCGCTCGACGGGGTCGCGCCGGGGCTGCTGCCGGGTGAGACGACGGTGTGGCTGGCCTGAGCGGTCCGCTTGCGTCGTTCTTCCTCCACAGCCAGGAGGCCCGTGGCGGCGTTCCACAGATCGTCCCGCCGCCGCCCGGGGGTGACGTCCTGGTCGCGAGCATCGGGGCATGACAGATCCCACTGCTCCAGCTCCTGCTCCTTCCCCTGATCCGCGATCGCTCCGGTCGCGCGTCGTCCGTCGCCTCGCCGCGGCCTGCGCCACGCTGACCGCGCTCGGCGTGCTCGCGGCTCCGGCCGTCCTGCCGTCCGGCTCGAGCGCCGCTGCCCTCGACTTCCCGTACGTCAACCAGTTCTCCAGTGCGTCCGGGGGTGCCCTGCACGGGGACGCGGCGGTGTCCGGCGGTCGGCTGCGCCTGACCGACGACGTCCGGAACCAGGCGGGGGCGTGGTCGACGAACGACACGTTCCCGTCCGACACCGGGCTCGAGATCGAGTTCACGTACGCGATGTACACCGCGAAGGACGACCCCGGCGCCGACGGCCTGCTCCTGTACCTGGCCGACGGCGCCGCAGCGCAGGGCGTCGGGTCCTTCGGCGCCGGGCTCGGGTACGCCTGCCGCAAGGAGGCGACCGAGGGCGGCGGTCGTGAATGTGACCTGCCGGGTGTCCCCGGGGGCTTCGCCGCCGTCGCGATCGACCACTACGGCAACTTCTCCTCGCGCATCAACGGGTCCGGTCCGGGCGCGGAGCCCGACCACGTGGTGGTCCGCGGGTCGGGCAACGGGACCGAGGGCTACCGGTACGTCGCCGGTGCCGCGGCCCCCGGTGGCACGGTGACCGCCGGCTCCACGCCGCGGAAGGTCCGCATCACCCTGCTGCCCGACGACGACGGCGGACTCGCGGTCACCGTCCGGCTGCAGGCCGGCTCGACCATGCGCACCGTGCTCGACGCGGTCCCCCTGCACGGCGACGGGCAGGCCCCGCTGCCGAGCACGCTGCGGCTCGGGTTCGCGGGGGCCACCGGCAGCCACGTCGACAAGCACGAGGTCGACGCGCTGCGGGTCTGGAAGCCGGCGGACCTGGCGGTCGCGCACGACCTGCCCGCGACCGCCACGGCCGGTGAGCCGCTCCGCTACACCGTGACGGCGCGGAACCCCGGGCCGAACACCGCCGACCCGAGCCCGCTGCAGGTCGACGTGCCGGACGGCATCGAGGACGTCCGCTGGACCTGCACGGCGGCGGACGGCTCCGCCTGCGCCACCGCGTCGGGCACCGGGGACGTCGCGACCGACCTGTCCCTGCCCCGGGGTGGATCGGCCGTCGTGACCGTCGAGGGCCGCGTCGCCGAAGGCACGTCGGGGGCGCTGGAGAGCGTCGCGACCATCGCTCCGCCGACCTCGTTGTCCGACACGAACGAGGCCGACAACGCCTCGCGGGCGAGCACCAGCGTGACGGCCCCGGTGGTGGCGGCACACCTCGAGACGGACAAGTCGGTGTCACCGTCGACCGTCCGGCCCGGCGACGAGGTGGAGTACCTCGTGACCGCCCGGAACCGCGGGCCGGCGGTGGCGGAGCAGGTCGGTGCGGTCGACGACCTGCCCGAGGCGATGCGCTTCGCCGGCTCGGACGACGGGTGCACCGCCGAGGGGCAGCGGGTGACCTGCAGCTCCGAGGTGTCGCTCGACGTGGGGGAGACCCTGGACTTCCGGATCCGTGCCGTGCTCGACCCCGGGTACCAGGGGGACGGCTCCGACGTGGTGAACGTGGCGACGGCGACCTCCCCGACCGACCCGGACGGTGGAGACCCGTCGACCGGGGTGGCGATCGTCGTCAGACCGGACGACGAGGGGCCGGCACCGAGTCCCGCACCGACGACCGGCCCCGCGCCGGACGACGGCACCGGCGACGGCGGGGACGACGGCAACGGCAACGGCAACGGCGGCGGAACGGACGACGGTGCGGGTGACGGTTCCGGCGACGGGCGGGGCACCGGTGACCCCGCAGCCGATCGCGGGCCGGCCTCCCCCGCCGGGGCGCTCGCCTACACCGGCACCGAGGGGCTCGGCCTCGCCGCCGCGCTCGCCGCCGTGGCCGCGGCTGCGGGGTCCGTGTGCTGGTGGCTCGCCCGACGTCGTGCCCGCCGTGGCACCTCGACCGCGGACCCGCAGCAGCCCTGAGAGCACCGGGACGGCACCGCGGGACGGTGCCGTCCCGGCACGCGGGTGCGGACGGTCGCGCGGGTCGACCCCGCTCCGGTCGGGCGTCCACCCCACCGGCGGTAGGATCGGATCCACGATCCGCATGCCCGAAAGAGGTCTCGTGTCCGACACCGTGGACGACGCCACCACCGTGGACGACGCGACCCAGCGCGCGCGGTACTGGCCGATCCCGATCCTCCGCGCGGTCCCCGCAGCGATCGTCGCGCTCGTGATCACCTTCTCGACGAACCACGCCGCGGGCTACGGTCTGCTGCTGTTCGGCGGCTTCGCCCTCGTCGAGGGCCTGGTGCTCCTGTTCGCCGGGATCGCCCGACTGCCCCTCGACGGCCGTTCGCGCCGGACGACCCTGCTGCAGGCGGTCATCACCCTGCTGGCCGCGGTCGCCGGGTTCGCCTGCAACGGGTTCGGACTGCCGGCCTTCATCACGGTCGTCGTCGCGTTCGCCGTGCTGACCGGGGCCCTCGAGCTGTCGCAGGGTCTCCGTGCCCGTCGTCGTTCGCCCTTCGCCCGTGACTGGACCACGATCGGCGGTCTCACGCTGCTGCTCGCGATCGCCTTCCTCGTCACCCCGCCGGACTACTCCCAGCAGCTCGGTGGTGTGGAGCAGGTGAGCGGCATCCTCGACGCCTCGATCGTGCTCGTCGGCCTGCTCGGCGCGTACCTCGCCATCACGGCCGTCTTCCACGTGATCGCCGGCCTCTCGCACAAGTGGGGAACGGCCGCTCCGGCCGCCGCCCCGGACGGAGCACCACACGCATGACCACCCCCAGCCGTCGTGACCGCCTGCGCCCGGTCGAGCTCCTCGGGATCTCCGCGATCGTCGCGGTGTTCACCGGGCTCGTCGTGCTGTTCTCGACGCGGGAACTGCAGCTCGCCGTGATCTTCCTCGGCGTCGCGTTCATCGTGGTCGTCGTCGTGCTCGCGATGCTGCAGCTCGCCTCGTCGAGCGAGCAGGACGACAACGACATGCTCGGTGGGCACAAGACGCCCGGCGAGGGCGACGGCGACGACTTCCACTGACGGCTGAGCGTCGATCGCTGACGCCTGACGCCTGACGCCTGACGCCTGACGCCTGACGCCCGACGCTCGACCCGGCGGACACGCCCGGGGTCACGAATCCGTCACGGTCCTGTCAGGATCGCTCGTCCTGCCGACACCTCTGAGTGAAGGAGGTGGGATGTGGACGTGACGACCGGCACCGACACGGACGAGGGACTCGTCCGTGCGATGGCACAGGGGGACACCGGCGCGCTCGCCCGGGCGTTCGACCGGTACGCCGCCACCCTCACCCGTTACGGCCTGGGCGCTGGTCGACGACCGGTCCGACGTCGAGGAGATCGTGCAGGACGCGTTCCTGACGCTCTGGCAGCGCGCTGCGACCCTCGAACTGCCGGCCGACACGATGCTGCCGTGGCTGCTCGTCGTGTGCCGCAACCACGCCTTCAACACCGGGCGCAAGTAGGCCCGGCGCCGCGCGGACGAGCTCCCCGAGCACCTCGCCTCGCCCGCCGAGCACGACGAGGCCCGCGAGACCCTCCGCTGGGTCCGGGCCGAGATCGCCGCGCTCCCCGACCTCGACCGTCGCATCTGCGAGCTCTGCCTGCTCGAGGGCCACTCGTACGCCGAGGCCGCCGAACTCCTCGGGCTCACGGTCGGCGCGGTCACCCAACGGGTGTCCCGCAACCGTCGACGACTCAAGAAGGTGGTGATGCACGATGAACACTGAGCCTCCCGAGGGAGACGACCTGCAGCGCATGCTCGTCTCGATGAAGCAGAACGTCCTCGAACGTGCCGCACCGCTCCCGAAGCGTCGTCGTGGCCGGTCCGGGATCGTCATCGGCGTCGTCGCGCTGCTCGCCGTCGGCACTGCGACCGGTGCCGTCGCCCTGACCCTCTCGCAGCAGAACGCCGACCCGGTCGCCGCTCCCACCCAGACCCAGCAGCCGGAGCCCTCGCCGTCCGCGACCACGCCGAGCTCCGCCCCGATCACGGGTACCCCGACCCCGAAGCCCACCCCGACGTCGACACCGACCCCCGCCGCGGCGACCATCCCCACGGACTGTCGCGCGCTCGTCTCGGCAGCCGACTACGTCCGTTTCTTCGGTGACACTCCGCTGACGCAGCTCGACCCGCCGTCGGGGACGGACCGCGTTCCGGATGGTCAGGACCCGGAAGGCACCCAGTCGAAGGTCTCCTGCTCGTGGCGTGACCCGCGCGCGGACATCTCCGGGATCGAGGTCCGGGCCGGGACCGCCTCCGCAGCCACCATCCAGCGGGAGATCGAGGAGTTCCCCGCGTACGACGGCGGCGGGACGTGCACCGAGCGAGACGGCGGAACCTTCTGCCAGTCCCGCGGGATCGTGGAGCCGTACGGCGCCGAGAAGGCGTACACGTACTTCACCCGCGGTGACACCTGGATCACCATCGAACAGACCAACGTCCCGACCGACGGGCTCCTGGCCGCGCTCATCGCGACGTTCTGGGGGGACTGACGGCCTGGAGGCACGCGGCGGACCCGACCCGTGCCTCCAGTCCGTCGGTGGGGAAGCCCACTTCCCTGGTCACCCCACCCGCGCCGCCACGATGTCGCGCGCCAGCGTCCGGACCGCGCGGCTCGGTTCCGGGGACGTCCGGACCGCCAGGCCGATGCGGAGCGGTTCGACCTCGTCCTCCAGATCGAGCACCGCCCCGTCGTACCGCACCCCCGAGTCCGGCACGACCCCGACGCCGAGCCCGGCCGAGGCGAACCGCACCACGGCGGGCATGTCGTTCATCTCCGCGACGATGCGCCGACGGATCCCGAGCCGCTCGAGTGCCCCGTCGAGGATGATCCGGTTGCCGAACCCGTGCGCCGTGTCGACGAACGGCTCGTCGGCGAGTTCGGCGAGCGACACCGACGACCGGCCAGCGAGCGGGTGGTCCGACGCGGTGAACACCCGGAACGGCATCTCCCGCAACGGCTCCACGGCGACACCGGTCGGCGCGGTGGGCAGGCCCGTGTAGGCGATGTCGAGCCGCCCGGCGACCAGGTCCTGCACGAGGCCGGTCGTCCCCGACGGCGAGGTCATCAGCTCCACGGCGACGAGCGGGTGCTGCCGCCGGAACCGCTGCAGCACGCCCGTCAGGTCGACGATGTCCACGCTCGTGAAGATGCCGAGCCGCACCCGGCCCCGCAGGTCGGCGTCGTCGGCGGTGGCCAGGTCGCGCATCCGGTCGAGGGACTCGAGCACCGCGCGGGCGTGGGGGAGCAGGTCGTCACCGGCGGGGGTGAGCACGAGCTGCCGGCCCGTGCGGTCGAAGAGTCGCACCCCGAAGCTCCGCTCGAGTGAGGCGATGCCCGCGGACACCGTGGACTGCGCGGCCCAGAGCCGTTCCGCCGCGCGGGTGACGCTGCCCTCGGCGGCGACGGTGACGAACTGTTCGAGCAACCGGGTCTCCATCGCCCGAGTATCGACCTGCTCGATGGTTCACATCAAGCGCATCCGTTGGACTCGATGCTCTCCGAGCGCGACCATCGGAGCATGTCGACCGTCACCGAGACCCCGACGGGCACCGTCCCCGCCACCAGCGCCGCTCCCGCAACCGCGGGTGACCGCGTCGTCGCTCCCCGCGGGCGCCGTGCCCACACCCGGCGGCGCCACGGCTTCGGCTTCTGGGTCGTCGCCTTCGCGTTCCTCTCGGTGATGGCGTTCGCGACCGTCCCCGCGCCGCTCTACGTCATCTACCAGGCCCGCGACGGCTTCCCGACCTTCACGACGACGGTGATCTTCGCCGCGTACGGGGTCGGGGTCGTCGGGTCGCTGTACCTCGCGGGGCACCTCAGTGACGTGCACGGACGGCGGCCGCTCATCCTGGTGTCGATCGCCCTCGAGCTCGTCGCCGCCGTGCTCTTCCTGCTCTGGAACGACGTCACCGGCCTCATCGTCGCCCGGCTCGTGACCGGCCTCGGCGTCGGGACGCTCACCGCGACCGCGACGGCGCACCTCGGCGAGCTCCGGGTCCGGGCGACCGGTTCGAGCGACTCCGCGAAGGGCGCGAGCGTCGCCGCCGGGGCCGTGAACCTCGGTGGCCTGTCACTCGGCGCCCTCGTCGGCGGAGCACTCGCCGAGTTCGTCGGGCAGCCGCTCATGGTCCCCTACGTGGTGTTCGTGATCGCGCTGGCGGTCGCGTTCGTGCTGGTGCTCGCGGCGCCGGAGACGGTCGACCGTCCCGAGCAGCCCGTGGCCTACCGCCCGCAACGCATGCAGGCGCCGGAGGGGCAGGGTGCCGCGTTCTGGGCCGCCGGCGCAGCCGCGTTCGCCGCGCTCGCCGTGCAGGGCCTCTTCACCTCGGTCGCGCCGAGCTTCCTCGGCACCACGTTCCACGTCACCGACCGCCTGGCCGCCGGCGCCACGACCTTCGGGGTCTTCGCCGCGAGTGCGCTGTCGCAGATCGTGTTCGCCCGGCTGTCGCAGCGTGTGCAGATCCGACTCGGCATGGTGCTCCTGGTCATCGGGCTGGTCGTCCTGGCCGTCGCCGCGGTCCTGCTGCAGGTCGCCGGGTTCATCGGCGGCGGCGTCGTCGCGGGTGCCGGCGTCGGCCTGCTCTTCCGTGCCGCCATCGGCAGCGCCGCAGCACTGGTCGGCCCGGAGCGTCGGGGCGGCGTGCTCGCCGCCACGTTCCTCATCGCCTACGCCGGGCTCACCGTGCCGGTCGTGGCCGTCGGCGCGGCGCTCCTGGTGGTCCCGACGCTCCCCGTCCTGATCGGGTACGTGGTGCTCGTCGCCGTCCTGGCCGTCGTCGCCGGCACCCGCCTGGCCGCGCGCGCCTGACGCGGGGCGGGCCTCCCGTCCGCCCATCGCATCCCGCAACCAGGTTCCGGACACCGCACCACGTGATCACGCGGCGCCGTGTCCGGAACCTGGTTCCGTCGTGCGGCCGCACTCCCGGCATACTGGGCGGGTGCCCCGGAACCGCAACCGTCCCGTGATCACCGGCGTCGCGGCCGTCGTGGCCGCCGGGCTCCTCGCCGGCGGGCTGTTCCTGACGGCACGGCAGGGCGCTGACGACCCGACCATCGGCGGTTCGACCCTCGGCGCGACGACCGGTGCGGCATCGCCGTCGGGTGACAGCACCGTCACGATCACCCGCACGGGGCCGGACATACCCGGCTCCGCCGCCCTCGCACGGTGCGACGGCACGACCCGGGCGGCCGTCGCCCGGTACGAGACCGAGGCCCTCGGCCGCGTCACCCTGCAGTGCGGCACCGCTGCCCAGGGCTACGAGCACATCCGGGTGCGGCACACCGCCGACTGGCAGGACGTCGTCACCGGGCACGGCTCGCGGGACTGGGACGACGCCATGCTCACCGCGGTGCAGACGGCGCTCGAGGCCCCGCGCCCCGGGTTCCCGGTCGACGCCGGCGACGGCAAGGTCTGCTACGCCGCACCCGTCCGGTTCGACGACGGTTCGCGCCCCGACGAGGACCCGTACGTCAAGGTCATCGTCTCGGCCACCACCGACCGGGTGATCACGGCCTACCCCACGCGCACCGACGACTGCTGACCCGGTGGGCGGCGGCGCTGGCCACTGACGTCGTACGACACCGCCGTTGTCGTCCGACATCGGCCCTGTCGCAACCGGTGCCACGCAACAGTCCGCGTGTGCACGGAGCGACGATGTCGTCGTCGTACGACGTCGACCCTGTCGTTCCGCGTCGCCTCCCCCGTCGCCGCCAATCCCGACCGAGACCCGAGACGCACACGCCCCAGCACGCGACCTACGCGTGCACCTCGTACTCGTGCCGCCGGTGCGACACCGGCTCCAACTGGAACGTCGAGTGCTCCACCGGCACGTCGAAGTGCTCCGCCACGCACCGCTGCAGCTCGTCGAGGATCGCCGGGGCGTGCGCCGTCGAGAAGCAGTGGTCGTCCACCACCACGTGCGCCGTCAGGTTCGGCACCCCGGTCGCAACGAGTGTCGCGTGCAGGTCGTGCACCGCGATGACGTGGTCGAGCTCGAGGATGTGGCCGCGCACGTCGTCGAGGTCGAGCCCCGGCGGCGTCGACTCGAGCAGCACGTTCGCGGTCTCGCGCAGCAGCCGGATCGCCCGCGGCAGGATGAGCAGACCGATCAGGATCGCGGCCACGGAGTCCGCCCGCTCCCACCCGGTCAGCATGAGCACGATCGCCGCGATGATGACGGCGACCGAGCCGAGGGTGTCGTTGAGCACCTCGAGCCGGGCGGCCCGCGAGGTGAACCCTTCGCCCGAGGCCCGCAGCAGCACCGCGTAGGCCACGAGGTTGCCGACGAGCCCGACGATGCCGAAGACGAGCAGCGGCCCGGAGTGGATCTCCTCCGGCACGAACAGCCGCTGGACCGCCGAGATGATCACGTAGACCCCGACGGCGAGCAGGATCGCGGCCTGCGCCGTGGCACCGAGGACCTCGGCCCGCTGGAAGCCCCAGGTGCGCTGCGCGGTCGGGGACCGGCGGGCGAGCCGCGTCGCGACGAGCCCGATGCCGAGCCCGCCGGTGTCGACGACCATGTGCCCGGCGTCGACGAGCAGGGCGAGCGAACCGGTGACCACGGCGCCGACGACCTCGGCGAGCAGGATGCCCGCCGAGATGCAGAACGCGATGAGCAGGGCGCGCTCGGACGCGTGCCCGACGCCGTGCCCGTGGTCGTGTCCCATGTGCGACATCGTAGGGATCCGCACCGACGACATGCCAGGATCGTCACCGTGAGCGGGTCGCCCTACGAGCTGTCGACACCCCCCGAGGTGCTGGACCGGCTGCACCCTCGACTCCGCACGTACTTCGGTGCCGTCCCACCCGGACACGTCGGTCGCGGCGAGGGTGTGTTCCGCGTCGTCGGCACGCCGCGCCGCTGGCTGTGGCCGCTGCTCGCCGTGTTCGCGCGCGATGCGGTCATGTTCCCGGTCTGGGAGCGGGACGTCCCCTTCACGGTCGAGAACCGTCCGGCTCGCGTCCGACGCGGATCCGGGACCAGCCTGGAGGCCCGCCCCGCCGTCCGCGCGCACCGCACCTTCCGCTTCCGCTCCGGCACCCGCACGATGGTGGACGCCATCACCGCCGAACCCGACGGCCTGGTCGACCACCTCGGCCGCCGTGGGCGCGTCAGCGCCCTGCTCCGGGCGCAGGTCGACGCGCACGGCCCGAACGCGGGCGCCCTGCGCCTGGTCTCCGAGCGCGTGACGTTCCGCGCGCTGGGACGCGATCTGCGCCTCCCGGCCCTGATCGCACCGCGGGTGCTGCTCACAGAACGATTCGATGACGAAGCCGACCTGCAGCGCGTGTCCCTGGTGCTCACGGCGCCGGTGCTCGGCACGCTGTACCGGTACGAGGGGGCGTTCCGGTACGCCGTCGTGCCCGATGCCGGTCCTGAAGGGGGACGTTGATGGTCGAGCAGCAGAAGGTCGTGATCGCGGGAGCGAGCGGCTTCGTGGGGCGGTACCTGCGGGACGCCTTCACGGAAGAGGGCTACCGGGTCGTCACCATCGGCCGGACCGGGGACGCCGTGTGGGGCAACACCATGCGCATCCGGGAACTCGTCAACGGCGCCGCCCTGGTCGTGAACATGGCGGGCAAGAGCGTGAACTGCCGCTACGGCCGACGGAACCGCGCGGAGATCATGCGCTCCCGGGTGGACACCACACTCGAGCTCGCCGAGGCCATCCGGACGTCGGAGCACCCGACGCCTCTGTGGTTGAACGCCTCGACAGCGACGATCTACCGGCACGCAGACGACCGCCCGCAGGACGAGACGACGGGGGAGATCGGCGAGGGGTTCTCGGTCTCCGTCGCCCGCGCGTGGGAGGACGCGTTCTTCGGCGCCGACCTGCCCGCGACCCGTCGTGTGGCGCTCCGGATGGCGATCGTGTTCGGCGACGGCAGCGCGCTGCTGCCGCTCCTCCGGCTCGCGCAGGCCGGACTCGGCGGGCCGCAGTACGACGGGCCGTGGGTACCGACGCGCTCCCGGCTCCGCGCCGGCACGTACCACCACCACCGGCCGACCCACGGCCGACAGCGGTTCAGCTGGGTGCACATCGAGGACGTGCTCGGCTCGATCCGGTTCCTCCGCGACCACCCCGAGATCGAGGGGCCGGTGAACATCTCGAGCCCGAACCCGTCGGACAACCGCACCGTGATGGCGACCCTCCGCGACGCCGTCAGCCGCCGGTTCGGGGTGCCGACGTGGCGCTGGATGCTCGAGCTCGGGTCGTTCGCGATCCGCACCGAGACCGAACTCGTGCTGAAGAGCCGGTGGGTGGTGCCGACCCGGTTGACCCAGGCCGGCTACGAGTTCCGGTACCCGCACCTGCACGGGGCACTCGCAGGGATCATCGCGGAGCGCCGCCAGCACCGGGGGTGACGGTCGGGTCGAGATCGCGCGCACTGCCGCTCACGAGCGGTCCGGGCAGCACGTCGTGCGATCCCGGCGGCACGGCAGCGGCGCGTCGTTCGACCTCGTCGGCGGGGGCCGGTCGCGGACCGGCTCCCCGCGCCGGTCGCGACGACCACAGCACGGCGGCGACCACGACCGTGCCGGCGAGCACCTCGACGAGGTCAGGCACCTCGCCGAAGGCCGCCCACGACGCGAGCACCCCGACCACCGGCACGAGCATCGAGAACGGTGCGACGGTGCTCGACGGGTAGGTCGCCAGCAGCCGCGACCAGATGCCGTACCCCACCAGGGTCGCGACGACCACGATGTACAGCAGGCCGAGGTCCGCGGGCAGCGCCGACGCCGTGAACGCCGTGCCGAGTGCGGCACCGATGCGGTCGGGCCCCTCGACCACGAACGACAGCACGGCCATCGGGACCGGCGGCACGACCGACCACCACAGGGTCAGGTGCAGCGGGTTCGCCGCCCCCGCCCGCCGGGTCGCGACGTTGCCGATCGCCCACCCGAGCGCCCCGCACAGGGCGAGCACGACGGGCAGCAGGGCAGCGGTCTGCGAGCGGTGGAGGGCGATCAGGCCGAGGGCCGCGACGGCGACCGTCACCCCGACGACCTGTCGTCCGGTCAGCCGCTCACGCAGGAACACCCCGGCCAGCACGACGGTGAACGGTGCCGATGCCTGCAGCACGAGCGAGGCCAGCCCCGACGGCATGCCCGACGCCATGCTGAGGTACAGGAACGAGAACTGCAGCACCCCGAGCCCGAGGCCGACGAGCAGCAGCCGCCCGAACGGGATCCGCGGCCGCGGCACGAACAGCAGCGTCGGGACCGCCAGGATCGTGAACCGCAGCGCTGCGAGCAGGAACGGCGGGAAGTGCTCGAGCGCGAGTGCCGTCGCGGGGAAGTTCAGTCCCCAGACCACGGCCACGACGACGGCGAGCAGGCGGTCACGAGTGGTCATGGTCCGATCGTCCCCGGCCTCATGTTGTAGGTCCATCGAAACTCTTGCAACCGACGTTGTAGGGTCCCTGCATGGTCGACTTCGACGTACAGCTGCTCGCGGTCCTGCGCGAACTCGCCGAGCGGGGGAGCGTCACTGCCGTCGCCGAGGCCACCCACCGCACGCCGAGCGCCGTCTCCCAGCAGCTGCAGACCCTGCAGCGACAGATCGGGGTCCCGCTGGTCGAACGCGTCGGGCGCGGGGTCCGGCTGACCCCGCACGGCGAAGTGCTCGCGGGCCTGGCGTCCGGTGTCGCGACCGCGATCGCGCGGGTCGACGCCGCCTGGCAGGAGCACCTCGGCGGTGCGACCGGGCCGGTGTCCCTGGCGATCTTCCCGTCGGCGGCGGAGCTGCTGCTGCCCGGCGTGCTCACCCGGATGCAGGCGCACCCGGGCATCACGCTGACCCTGGTCGACGTGGACGTCAGCGAGGGGGAGTTCGCACCCCTCGCCGCGGACCACGACGTCGTCGTCGGGCACCGGTCGGACGGCGTCCGACCGGCCGACCAGGGATCGGTCGACACCGTGCCGCTGCTCCGCGAACCCCTCGACGTGGCCCTGCCGCCCGGGTACGCCTTGGCCGGCCGCGTACGCGTGGGCATCGACGAGGTCGTCGGGGAACGCTGGATCGGCGTCCCCGAGGGCTACCCGATCGACCGGGTGCTGCACGCGATGGCCGCGGCGACGGACACCCCACCGAGTGTCGCGTTCCGCACGATCCACCTGCCGGTCATCGAGAACCTGGTGGCGGCTGGCCACGGCATCGCACTCGTCCCGCGGTACACGTCTGGCACGCGGGCCGCCGGGCGCTTCCACCTGGCGGAACTCGCCGACGTCCGTGCCGGCCGCCGCATCGAGGCACTCGTCCGCCCGGACCGTGCCGTCCGTCCCGTGGTGCGCACCGTCCTGGAGGCGCTGGTCGCCGTGGCCCTGGACGTCACCACCTGAGACGGTCGCGCCCACTGCCGGGCGCACGCCGCGCCTCCAGTCCGCGGGCGGGCCGCGGCAGACCCGCTTCGTGAGCAGGAATGGTCGGGTCCCGATGCGGAACCCGACCATTCCTGCTCACGAACTGTGGCGGGGTGAGCGCGTCAGCGCACCTGGAACGGCGTGCCGAGCGGCAGGCGCTCCGCCAGGGCCGTGATGTCGGCGTTGTGCATGCGGATGCAGCCGTGCGAGGCCGCCGTGCCGATGCTCGACGTGTCGTCGGTGCCGTGCAGCCCGATCTGTCCGGGGCCGCCGCCGAACGAGTTGAGCACGTCGGAGAACGCCGTCGTGCCGTACGCGTACGGGCCGTAGCCCTCGTTCGTGGGCGCGAGCAGCTCGGTCAGCGCGAACCGACCGGTCGGCGACGGGGTGCCGCCCGTGCCGGTCGCGACGGGGTAGCTGTCGACGACCTTCCCTGCCTTGTACAGGTCGAGGGTGTTCGTCGAGCGGGTGACGACGATCGCGTACGGGTCCTCGGACAGGGTGAGCGCGCTCGTCGGCACCCAGCCGGTGCTGCCGTTCGGGCGCTGTGCGAGCTGCACCTCCGCCCAGCCGTCCTGCTGGTCGACGACCCGGAAGACGAGCGGGGCACCGGACGCCTGCGGGTTCTCGAGGGTCGTCGTGCTCGCGCCACCCGGCTTGCTGCTGACCGGGACGGACGCGCCGCTGACGGCGGCGACGGTGGTGCTGGCCGGGGCGTCGACCGCGTCGACCGGTGCTGCCGACCGGGTCGGCTTCGGTGTCGTCGTCGGGGTGGGCGTCGGTGCCGCGACGGACCGGGTCGATGTCGGGGCGGGTGCGGCTGACAGGGGACCGAGCGCGACGAACGCGACGGCCCCCGCACAGACGACGGCCACGGCGGCGGCGATCACAGTCGCACGCCGCCGTGGCTCGGTCGGGAGGATCGGCAAGATCAGCCCGTGAAGGTCGCCGTTCCGGGCACCGGGACGGCAACCGGAGCCGTGCCCGGGTCACCGGCAGCGGCCGGGTCGGCGGTGACGGTGAGCGCGGCCTGTGCAGCCTGCGCGGACGAAGCGCCGACGAGACCGACGCTGTAGGCGCCGGCGGCGTTCACGAAGTCGGCGGGCAGGACGATGGTGCCGGAGACGTTGCCCTCGGCGTCGGCGCGGAACGCGACCCCGGGGATCTCGGTGCCCTGAGCACCGGTGCCGACGCCGGCGCCGACGACCTCACCGGGGGCGAAGCCCGAGCCCTGGATGCGGACACCGGTGGTGGTGGCCTCGGTCAGGGTCGCGGTCGGGGTGAGGAGCTCGGCGGCCGCGGCGGGCTGCGGCGTGAAGTACGTCGTGGTGTCGTCGACGCGCAGCGCGGAGATCGAACCGCTGGCGTCGGCGGCGAGTGCCTGCCCGTTGACCTCGAGCGGCGCGGCGAGGCTCTTCAGCTCGGTGCCGGGAAGCCCGGTCGGTGCCGGAGCGCCGTCCACGGTCGGGGCCGGGGTGGGCTGATCGGTCGGAGCCGGCGTCTCGGTCGGCTCGGTCGGCGGCGCGGTGATCCCGTCGGCGATGTCGATGCCGACGTAGACGACGTAGCCGACGACCTCGGCGTCCGCGTCCCGCAGGTCGGCTGCGAGCTCGGTCGTCGACTCGACCTCGCCGGTCGTGGGGTCGATCCAGTTGCTGGTGCCGCTGATCGTGCCGCCACCGTCGGTGACGGGCTCGTCCGTGGCGAAGACCACGGACTGTGCGGTGGAGTCGTCGCCCTCCTGGACCGCGAGGCCGAAGCTCGTCGCGCCGGTCGTCGTCATGCTGATCCCGGCGGCGAGCGCGGGGACGGCAGCCGGGGCCACCGGCGTGTTCAGGCCGCGGACCAGCGCGACGGCTTCACCCTCGGAGACGGACAGGCCGTCCTCGTCGAGCGTGGCGTGGTCGGTGATCGTGCCCTCGCCACCCAGGTCGGTCACGGATGCCCAGTACCACTGGTCGTTCAGGGGGAACGTGCCGGTCGGCGCGGCCGTGAAGTCGTCGGCGGAGTCGGTCCAGGTGACGATGGCCGAAGCGGCGGTGCTCGTCACGACGGCGGTCGAGACCGTCGGGACGAGGGCGGCGGAGACGCCGAGCACGGTGGCGCCGACGGCGGCCGCGGTGATGCGAGAACGAAGCACGGTGTGGAGATCCATCCGGTCAGTGGACAGGGTGCATCCACTGCGACGCCCCCCGTGCTGAGATGTACTCAGCACCACGAATCTATCGAACCGCTCAGGATTGCGCACCCCCTGGCGGAGATCCGGCTGGACGGAGACCCGGCGGCGGACCGACGACCGTCCGGCCGACGGTCCACCGTGCTCAGACGTCGAGGTGGTCCACCAGCTCGTCCGCCAGGCCCGTGTAGGTCGCCGGCGTCAGGTTGGTCAGCCGGGCCTTCGCGCCGTCCGAGATGTCGAGACGGTTCACGAACACGATGAGGTCCTGCTGGCTCACACGCTTGCCGCGCGTGAGTTCCTTGAGCATCGCGTAGGGGTCCTCGATGTTCGACTGCCCGGCGGTGACCTCGGCACGGATGACCGTCTGGATGGCCTCGGCGAGCACCTCCCAGTTGTGGTCGAGGTCGTCGGCGAGCTTCGCCTCGTTCACGGCGATCTCGCCCAGGCCCCGGCGCAGGTTGTCGAGTGCGAGCAACGAGTGCCCGAACGCGACGCCGATGTTCCGCTGGGTGGTGGAGTCCGTCAGGTCGCGCTGCAGGCGGCTCGTCACGAGGGTCTCGGACAGCGTCGAGAAGAGCGCCGACGAGATCTCGAGGTTCGCCTCGGCGTTCTCGAACTTGATCGGGTTGATCTTGTGCGGCATCGTCGACGACCCGGTGGCACCGGCGACGGGGATCTGCGTGAAGTACCCCATCGAGATGTAGGTCCACACGTCGGTGGCCAGGTTGTGCAGGATCCGGTTGGCGTGACGCACCCGGTCGTACAGCTCGGCCTGCCAGTCGTGCGACTCGATCTGGGTGGTGAGCGGGTTCCACGTCAGGCCGAGGCCCTCGACGAACTCGCGGGACAGTGCGGGCCAGTCGGCCTCGGGGTCCGCGGCGAGGTGCGCCGAGAAGGTGCCGGTCGCGCCGGAGAACTTGCCGAGGTACTCGCCGCCCTCGATCTGGGCGAGCACGCGCTCGAGCCGGTAGACGACGACCGCGAGCTCCTTGCCGAGCGTCGTCGGGGTGGCCGGCTGACCGTGGGTGTGCGAGAGCATCGGCACGCTCTTCAGCTCGACGGCGAGCGTGCGGAGCTTCTCGATCACGGCGCGGAAGCCGGGCAGCCAGACCTGGTCGACGGTGTCCCGCACGGTGAGCGCGTAGGACAGGTTGTTGACGTCCTCGCTCGTGGCGGCGAAGTGGGTGAGCTCGGCGATCGCGTCGAGCCCGAGCTCGGACAGGCGGCGGCGCACGAAGTACTCGACGGCCTTGACGTCGTGACGGGTCGTCGCCTCGATCTCGGCGAGCTCCGCGATCTGGTCGTGGCCGAAGGTCGAGGCGATCGCGCGGAGTGCGGCCTTGTCGTCGACGCTGAGCGGCGAGGTGGTGAACATCGCGTGGTCGGTCAGGAAGATGAGCCACTCGACCTCGACCACGATGCGCGCGCGGTTGAGGCCGGCCTCGGAGAGGTGCTCGCCCACCGTGTGCACGATCGGGTAGTAGCGCCCGTCGAGCGGGCTGATCGGCTGCGGGGGAAGGGGGGTCATGGGGCTCCCTGACGGACTGCCGGCTCGAGCTGGTGGAAGAGCGCCCGGCAGGCACGTTCGACGGTCGAGAGCACTCGGTCGAACTCGTGCCGGTCCGCGTAGTACGGGTCCGGCACGTCGGTCTGCTGGGGCCAGGCGGCGTCGTACCGCAACAGGAGCGTCACCTTGGCGGAGTCGTCCATGGTCGGGGCCCACGAGCGCAGGATGCGTTCGTGGGAGCGGTCGAGTGCGACCACCAGGTCGAGGTCCGGGAACCGGTCCGGGTCGAACTGACGGGCGCGATGCCTGCTGCCATCGTATCCGCGCGCCGCCAGGGCTGCGATCGTGCGCTCGTCGGCGGGTTCCCCGACGTGCCAGTCACCGGTGCCGGCCGACTCCACCTGGAACCGGTCGGCGAGACCGGCGTCCGCGGCGATCTGCGCGAACACGACACCGGCCATGGGGGAGCGGCAGATGTTGCCGCTGCAGACGAACGAGACGCGGAACGGGGCGTCGACGTCCTGGGTCATGAGCACATCATGACGCAGGGCGGGGTCCGCCGCGAGGTCCGCCGACCTCACGCCCGCTGGCGGTTGAGGACCGGGCGAGCGAAGAGCCCGATCAGCCACGCGAAGACCGCGAGCACGAAGGCACCGACGATGCCCCAGCCGAAGGAGTCGACCTCGAGCCCGAAGCCGAACGCCTCCGAGATGCCCGCGACGATGAGCAGCAGGATCGCGTTCACGACGAACGAGATGAGCCCGAGCGTGAGGATGTAGATCGGGAACGCCACGATCCGGATGAGCGTGCCGATCACCGCGTTCACGAGGCCGAACACGAACGCCACGAGCAGGAAGGTGAGCACGGTCGCGGTGGTGCCGCCGTCACCGAACGGCGTCACGGAGACGCCGCTGACGATGAGCGTGGTGAGCCAGAGCGCGAGGGCGTTGACGACGAGGCGGACGAGGAATCGCATGTGCCCATGATGCCCTCGCTTCCCCTCGTGGGTGCCGTGTACGTGCCGGTAGCCTGTGCGGGTGAGCGAGCAGCGTGTGCACATCCGGCCCGAGGTGGCGGTCCTCCCCGCGTACAAGCAGGGACGCCAGGCGGCCGACTCCGCCTTCAAGCTGTCGAGTAACGAGAACCCGTTCCCGCCGCTCCCCGGGGTCGTCGAGGCCGTGCAGGCGCAGACCTCGTACAACCGCTACCCCGACGCCACCGCCCTCGCCGTGCGTGCCGTGCTGGCCAACCGCTTCGGCCTGACCGCCGAGCAGGTGCACGTCGCCCCGGGCAGCGTCGCGATCCTGCACGAGCTCGCCCGTGCCACCTCGGGCCCCGGCGACGAGGTCGTCTACGCCTGGCGCTCGTTCGAGGCGTACCCCGGCGTCGTCACGGTCGCCGGTGCCACCAGCGTGCCGGTGCCGAACCGCGCCGACGGCGGGCACGACCTCGACGCCATGGCCGCTGCCGTCACGGAGCGCACCCGCATGGTGATCGTCTGCTCGCCGAACAACCCGACGGGGCCGATCGTGACCGCCGACGAGTTCGACGCGTTCATGGCAGCGGTGCCGCAGTCGGTGCTGGTCGTGCTCGACGAGGCATACGCCGAGTTCGTCACCGACGAGACCGCCGTCCACGGTCACCCGTTGCTCGCCGCGCACCCCAACCTCGTGGTCCTCCGCACCTTCTCGAAGGCGTACGGGCTCGCGGGCCTCCGGGTGGGCTACGCGCTCGGCCCGGACTACGTGCTCGACGCGGTCCGCGCGTGCGCCATCCCACTGTCGGTGACCGCCCAGGGGCAGGCAGCGGCGCTGGCCAGCCTGGAACGCGAGGCCGAACTGCTCGAGCGCGTGTCCGAGATCGCGACCCTGCGGGACCGGATCGTCGGCGAGCTCCGCGCCCAGGGCTGGGACGTCCCGGACGCCCAGGGCAACTTCCTCTGGCTGCCGACGGGGGAGCGGACGGCCACCGCGGCAGCGGCGTTCGAGGACGCCGGGATCATCGTCCGGGCCTTCCCGCCGGAGGGCATCCGCATCTCGATCGGCGAGCACGAAGCTGTGGAAACGCTCCTCGAAACGGCCCGCTCACTTGTGGGGGACCTCCAGGTGGCCGACTAGTGCCTGGCGCTACGCTGGCCCGCATGTCATTCCGCGCCGCGGCTCCCGCGACGACCACCGTCCGGCTCCTCGACCCCGAGGGTCGGTTCGTGGAGACCGACGAGAACGCCGAGTTCGCCGCCGCCGCGCGAGCGATCCCGGACGAGACCCTGCTGGCGATGCACCGCCGCATGGTCCTCACCCGTCGGTTCGACCACGCCGGCCACAACCTCCAGCGCACGGGCCAGCTCGGCCTCTGGGTCCCCAGCCACGGGCAGGAGGCCGCGCAGACCGGCTCCGCGTTCGCCCTGCGCGCCCAGGACCACGTGTTCCCGTCGTACCGCGAGCACGCCGTCACCATGCAGCGCGGCGTCGAGCCGATGGAGATCATCGCGATGTACCGCGGGCAGACCCACGGCGGGTGGGACCCGGACCAGCGCGGCAACACGCACATCTCCACCCTGGTGATCGGCTCGCAGACCCTGCACGCCACCGGGTACGCACTCGGCCAGAAGCTCGACGGCGACGTCGGCACGGGCGACCCGGACCGCGACGCCTGCTCGATCGTCTACTTCGGCGACGGTGCCACCAGCCAGGGCGACGTGAACGAGGCCTTCGTGTTCTCCGCGTCGACCAAGGCACCGGTCGTCTTCTTCCTGCAGAACAACCACTGGGCCATCTCGGTGCCGGTGTCGGTGCAGTCCCCGACGCCGCTCGTCGACCGACCGCGCGGCTTCGGCATCCCGAGCGTCCTCATCGACGGCAACGACATCCTCGCCTCCTACACGGCGTCCGTCGTCGCGACCGAGCACGCCCGCAGCGGGCAGGGCCCGGCCTTCATCGAGGCCGACACCTACCGCATCGGTGCGCACACCAGCTCGGACGACCCGAGCCGGTACCGCGCCGACGGCGAGCTCGAGGAGTGGGTCCGCCGTGACCCGATCGTCCGGTCGGAGGCGTACCTGCGTTCGAAGGGCGCGACGGACGAGCAGTTCGCCGCGTTCGACGAAGAGGGCGAGGACATCGCCGCCGACGTCCGGCGCCGCACCGTCGCGCTGACCGCACCGTCCGTCGACGTGATGTTCGACAACGTCTACCGCGAGCCGCACCCGCGGATCACCGAGCAGAAGGCCTGGCTCGCCCAGTACGAGGCCGGCTTCGAAGGGGGCGCCCACGCATGAGCACCACCGAGCAGCTCTTCGACTACACGCTCCGCGCCCACCCGGGCGCCGGCGAGGTCCCGAGCGACCCCACCCCGACCCTGCCGATGGCCAAGGCGCTCAACGCCGGGCTCGCCGCGGCGATGGAAGCGGACGACAAGGTCCTGCTGATGGGCGAGGACATCGGCCAGCTCGGCGGCGTCTTCCGCATCACCGAGGGCCTGCAGGACCGCTTCGGCGCCGAGCGCGTGCGGGACACCCCGCTCGCCGAGGCCGGCATCATCGGCACCGCGATCGGCCTCGCCCTGCGCGGCTACCGCCCGGTCGTCGAGATCCAGTTCGACGGCTTCGTGTGGCCCGGCTTCGACCAGATCACGTCGCAGCTCGCGAAGATGGCGAACCGCCTGCCGGCGCACATGTCGCTGCCGGTCGTCATCCGCATCCCCTACGGCGGGCACATCGGCGCCGTGGAGCACCACCAGGAGTCCCCGGAGGCGTACTTCGCGCACACCCCGGGCCTGCGCGTGGTCAGCCCGAGCACCCCGAACGACGCCTACTGGATGATCCAGGAGGCCATCGCGTCGAAGGACCCGGTGATCTTCCTCGAGCCGAAGTCGCGCTACTGGCCGAAGGGCCAGGTGGACCTCGTCGAGGGCCACGTCCCGATGCACACCACCCGCGTCGCGCGCACCGGCACCGAGGTCACCCTCGTCGGTCACGGCGCGATGGTCGCGACGCTGATGCAGGCCGCGGACATCGCCGAGGCCGAGGGCACCAGCTGCGAGGTCATCGACCTCCGCTCGATCTCGCCGATCGACTGGGAGCCGCTGCTCGCCTCCGTCCGCAAGACCGGTCGCCTGGTCATCGCGCAAGAAGCGTCCGGCTTCGTCAGTGTCGGCAGCGAGATCGCCGCGACGGTCGCCGAGCGGGCGTTCTACACGATGCAGGCGCCGCCGCTGCGGGTCTCCGGCTTCGACGTCCCGTTCCCGGTCTCGAAGCTCGAGCACCTGCACCTGCCGGATGCCGACCGCATCCTCGAGGCCGTCGACCGCGCCCTCGCCTACTGACCCGTCCGACCGAGGACCCGTCCGACCGAGCTCGACCAGATCCACGAAGGAGCCGTAGTGGCCGCCGCCGAATTCCCCCTGCCCGACGTGGGTGAAGGTCTCACCGAGGCCGAGATCGTGCAGTGGCGCGTCGCCATCGGGGACGAGATCGCCGTCGACCAGGTGCTCGTCGAGATCGAGACCGCGAAGTCGCTCGTCGAGCTGCCGTCGCCGTTCGCCGGAACCGTCACCGGCCTGCTCGTGTCCGAGGGCGACACGGTCGAGGTCGGCAAGCCGATCATCCGCGTCGACTCGGACGCGTCGGTCGCGTCCGGAGCGGCCCTCACGCCGCCTGCGGAACAGCCTGTCGAGCAGCCGGGAGGCGCGGCGCCCGTCGCCGAGTCCGCCCCGGTCTCGCCCGTGGTCGCGTCCACCCCGCAGGCCGCTGCCGCCCCGTCGGCTCCGGTCGCGCAGACCCCTCCCGCTCCCGCGGCGGTGCCGGCACGCGCCGCTGCCCCCGTACCGGCAGCGCCTGCCCCTGCCCCTGCCGCCGCGCCGGCGGCCCCGGTCCAGCCGGTCGCGGTCGACGCCTCCGTCCACGGCACCGACGAGTCCTCCGGCGCCGTCCTCGTCGGCTACGGCTCGGCGACCTCGTCGCCGTCGCGTCGCAAGCCGGGCGCGCGCCGGGCCGCAGCGCTCGCGGCCGAGGCGAGCCGGGCCTCCAGTGTCGACACCGCGGCGGCTGCCGAAGCCTCCGTCGACCCGGGCGAGGAGAGCACGGCCGAGGCGATCAGCGCGCTCGGCACCGGCTCCGCCCACAAGCAGAGCACCGCGACCAACGTGCTGGCGAAGCCGCCCATCCGGAAGCTCGCGAAGGACCTCGGCGTCGAGCTGACCGAGATCGTCGCGACTGGTCTGGCCGGCGAGGTCACCCGCGACGACGTCATCCGGCACGCGAAGCAGGCCAGCGTCTTCCGCAACATCGAGACGCCCGAGTGGGGCGAGGTCCGCAGCGAGACGATCCCGGTCAAGGGCGTCCGCAAGGCCATCGCCACCGCGATGACCACGTCCGCGTTCACGGCGCCGCACGTGTCGCTGTTCGTCGACGTCGACGCGACCCACACGATGGAGTTCGTCAAGCGGCTCAAGGCCTCGCCGACGTTCGCCGGGGTCAAGGTCTCGCCGCTGCTCATCGTCGCGAAGGCCGTCATCTGGGCCGTCCGCCGGAACCGTTCGGTGAACTCGACCTGGACCGACCGCGAGATCATCGTCCACCACTTCGTGAACCTCGGCATCGCCGCGGCGACCCCGCGCGGGCTCATCGTGCCGAACATCAAGGACGCGCAGGACATGTCGCTGCTCGAGCTGGCACAGGCGCTCGAGGAGCTCACCCTGACCGCCCGCGACGGCAAGACCACGCCGAAGCAGATGGCGAACGGCACGGTGTCGATCACGAACATCGGTGTGTTCGGCATGGACACCGGGACCCCGATCCTCAACCCGGGCGAGGTCGCGATCGTCGCCATGGGCACGATCAAGCCGAAGCCGTGGGTCGTCGACGGCGAGGTCCGTTCGCGCATGGTGACGACGATCGGCGCCTCGTTCGACCACCGGGTCGTCGACGGTGACGTGGCGTCCCGCTTCGTGCACGACGTCGCCTCGGTGCTCGAGGAGCCCGCGCTCCTGCTCGACTAGTCGCCGCTCCCGTGCGGACTCCCTGCGGCTCTCCGCACGGAGTCCGCGCGATCCGGCGATCGTCGCGTGGTGTTCACGCGGATGTCGTGGGTCGGCGGCATGATCGGTGCATGGTCCACCAGCTCCTGACCCCCTCGCAGGAGATCCGAACGGATCGCCTCCTGCTCACCCCGCTGACGCCCGCCGACATCGACGACGTGCATGCGCTCTTCTCGGACGCCCGCACGTGGCAGCACCTGCCCACTGGTCGGCACGTGGCGCGGAGCTCGAGCGTGGACATGGTGCAGCGCAAGATCGGCGGTCGTGCACGGCACGGCCTCGGGTCCTGGGCGGTCCGGAACGCCTCCGACCACGCCTTCGTCGGCGTCGGTGGGGTCGACATGACCGCCGGTGGGGTCTGGAACCTCGGCTACCGCCTGGCGCCGGCCGCGTGGGGGCAGGGCTTCGCGTCCGAGATCGCCCTCGCGGCCGTCCGCGCTGCTGCCGAGACCGCTCCCGACGTGCCGGTGACCGGGCGCGTGCTCACGAACAACCCCGCCTCCGCCGCGGTGCTCCGTCGTGCCGGACTCTCGCTCGTCTGGCAGGGGCCGCCCGCCGTGCAGAACCGTGCGGCCGCCGGGGTCGACGGACAGGTCTGGACGGATCGGCTGCTCTCCGACGAGCAGTTCGCCTGGCTCGTCGCCAACACCTGAGCGCCCGCTCCGCCGTCCGACGCCGGTGCACGTTGGTCTTCCCGGGCTGACTCGCTACTGTGATGGGAACTGGTCATGTCCGCGCATGACCACCGCCCAGGACCAGCAACGGAGCACGAGGGACGCATGACGAGCCGCATCACCGAGGGTGCCGAACCGAAGCACCAGCAGCTGCGGCGCATCCTGCTCGACCTCGTCACCACCCGCCTGGCCCCCGGCGCCGCGATCCCCTCCGAACGCCAGCTCATCGCCGAGTACGGCGTCTCCCGGATCACCGTGCGCGAAGCCCTCGGTCAGCTCGTCAACGAGGGCTACCTCGAGCGTGTCCGGGGCAAGGGCACCTTCGTGGCGCACCGCCCCGTGCAGTCGACGCTGCACCTCGCCTCGTTCACCGAGGAGATGCGGGCGATGGGGCACGAGCCGACCACCGTCGTGCTCGTGCGCGAGGAGCGGGTACCGCCGGCCGACACCGCCGCGGCGCTGCGCATCGACCCGGACGTGCCGGCCTTCCACGTGAAGCGCCTGCGGATGGCCGACGGCGCCCCGGTGTCGATCGACGACGCCTGGCTCGTGGCCGACGCGTTCCCGGGCCTGCTCGACCACGACCTGTCCGGTTCGGTGTACTCGATCATCGCGACGGCGTACGGCACCCCCATCGACCGCGCGCAGCAGACCGTCGCGGCGAACCCCGCTGCCGACGACGTGGCGACGCTGCTCGGCACGAAGACCGGAGCGCCGGTGCTCGAGTTCGACCGGGTGTCGTACGCGGGGGAGCGCCCCGTGGAGCACACCCGGAGCTGGTACCGCTCGGACCGCTACCGGGTGCAGATGGAGGTCACCGCGACCCCGGCGGTCGCCTAGATCCCTCAGCAACACGAGAGCGACCGTGTGCCGCGGGTGTTCCGCAGCACACGGTCGCTCTCGAAGGGGGAAGTGGTCCTAGACCTCGTACAGGGTGTCGCCGTCGAGCACCGTGGTGCCGACCATCCCCTGGTCGACGCTGTCCGCGGTCGAACCGAGCACGACGACGGGGCAGATCGGCGAGTAGCCGGCCGCCGAGATCACCGAGGGGGTGAAGCGGACGACGGGGTCGCCGGCAGTGACGGTGTCGCCCTCGGCGGCGAGGAGCTCGAAGCCCTCGCCCGACAGCTTCACGGTGTCGATCCCGACGTGGACCAGGATGTCCGTGCCCGCGGCGCCCTGCAGCGCGAACGCGTGCGGGTGCAGCTTCACGATGGTGCCGTCGACCGGGGCGACCGCGGTGATCGCACCCTCGACGCCCGTCGGGTCGACCGCGACACCGGCGCCGACGAGCTGCCCGGCGAACACCGGGTCGGGCACGTCGGCGAGGGCGACGACCGGGCCGGCGAACGGGGTGCGGACGACGGTCACAGTTCGTCCTGGATGTCCTGCGCGAGGTTGTCGGCGATCGTGCCGACGATGACCTGCCAGCCGGTCCCGCCACCGACCACGGCCTGTGCCCCGGCGGCCTGCAGGGCGGCCTTGTCGACGAGGTCCCCGTCCTCGACCTCGACGCGGAGGCGCGTGATGCAGCCCTCGACCTCTTCGATGTTGTCGGCACCGCCGAGCGCGGCGATGATGTCGGCAGCCTTGATGTCGGCCATCGTTTCCTCCTCGTTAAGGGTTTGCGTCACAGGTTGACACCGGACCGCTCTCGGATCAGACTACGGAACTGGTCATGACCGGACAGGACCGGACCTGGCGACACCGCCGAGGTTACCTGCGCTGGCTGCACGACTCAACTCACCCCGACAGCTCCACCCAATGACGAGAGGACCTCCGATGAGCGCCACCACTGCCGCGGATGTGCCGGAGAAGAAGAAGCCGAAGAAGCAGTCCCGGGTCTTCGCGAACGCCCAGCGCCTCGGACGGAGTCTGCTCCTGCCGATCGCGGTCATGCCGGCAGCGGGCATCCTGCTCCGACTCGGCCAGTCCGACATGCTCGGTGCGATCCCCGGCTTCGAGCAGGGTGCGACGATCATCGCGGCCGCCGGGCAGGCCGTGTTCACCTGGCTGCCGCTGCTGTTCGCGGTCGGCATCGCGATCGGGTGGGCCAAGAAGTCGGACGGCACCACCGCCCTCGCGGCCGTCGTCGGGTACATGGTCATGTACCAGGTGTTCGCCGCCATGTCGCCGATCGTGCTCGACGGGGTGAAGGACTCGGCCGGCAACCCCGCGACCATCAACTTCGGTGTGCTCGGCGGCATCGTGATGGGGCTCGTCTCCGCGGTGCTGTGGGAGAAGTTCCACCGCACGAAGATGCCCGACTTCCTCGGGTTCTTCTCCGGCCGCCGACTGGTGCCGATCCTCGCAGCCGCCGCGGGTCTCGTCATCGCGGTCCTGATGTCGTTCGTCTACCGCTACTTCGACATCGCGCTGACGGCTGCCGGCACCGCCGTCGCCGACAACGCCGTGATCGGTGGCGGCATCTTCGGGTTCGCGAACCGCATGCTGATCCCGATCGGTCTGCACCAGCTGCTCAACTTCTTCCCGTGGTTCCAGCTCGGCAGCTTCACCGGCGCGGACGGCATCGCGGTGCACGGTGACGTGAACCGCTTCCTCGCGGGTGACCCGACCGCCGGCACCTTCATGACGGGCTTCTTCCCGATCATGATGTTCGCGCTGCCCGCCGGTGCCCTCGCGATCTGGCGCAACGCCAAGCCGCAGAACCGCAAGCTCGTCGGTGGCATCATGATCTCCGCCGCACTGACCTCGTTCGTCACGGGCATCACCGAGCCGCTCGAGTACTCGTTCATGTTCGTGGCGTTCCCGCTGTACATCATCCACGCGGTGCTCACGGGCACCTCGCTCGCCCTGGTGAACGCCCTCGGGATCCACGACGGGTTCTCGTTCTCGGCGGGTGCGATCGACTACGTGCTGAACTTCGGCAAGGCGGACGGTGCGATCTGGCTCATCCCGATCGGCCTCGGCTACGCGGTCGTCTACTACTTCCTGTTCAGTTTCGTGATCAAGAAGTGGAACCTCCGCACGCCGGGGCGTGAAGAGGACACCATCGCCGAGAACACGATCGACGCGGCCACCAAGCCGTAGACGCGAGCGTTTCCGGACAGGAGGCCCGGTGCCAGCTGGCACCGGGCCTCCCGTCCGTTCCCGGTCGCGCTGAGAGCCCTCATAGCGGTTTTGACAATCGTTATCAGTAGGCGTTAGCGTCGTGCCATGCGCAACCGCCTCCTCGCCCTCCCGCTCGTCGCCGGCGCCGCCGCGCTCGCCCTGACCGGGTGCGCGACCTCATCCGCCTCGGGGAAGGCCGGCACCGACGGCACGATCAACGTCGTCGCCTCCACGAACGTCTACGGCTCGATCGTGAAGACCATCGGCGGCGACGCCGTCTCGGTGACGAGCATCCTCAAGGACCCGTCGCAGGATCCGCACTCCTTCGAGTCGAGCGCCCGCACGCAGCTCGCCGTGTCGAAGGCCGACCTGCTCATCGAGAACGGTGGCGGGTACGACGACTTCATGACGACGCTCGCGGACGCCTCGGACACCAAGGCCGACACGATCAACGTCGTGAAGCTCTCCGGGCTCGACAAGGGCGGCGAGTTCAACGAGCACGTCTTCTACAGCTACCCGACGATGGTGAAGCTCGTCGACGCGGTCACGAAGGACCTCAGCGCGCTCGACGAGGGCGGGAAGGACGCGTTCGAGAAGAACGCGGACGCCCTGACCACGAAGCTCGAGGACCTCGAGTCCCAGACCGACGCGGTCAAGCAGCAGGACGCGGGCGACAAGGTCGCGTACACCGAGCCGGTGCCCGGGTACCTCTTCGACGCGATGGGCCTGACGAACGAGACCCCCGGTGACTTCTCCGAGGCGATCGAGGAGGGCGACGACGTCCCGCCGGCGGCCCTCCGCGACACCCTCGCGCTGTTCACCGGCAAGCGCGTGCAGCTGCTCGCCTACAACAACCAGGCGTCGAGCCCCGAGACCGAACAGGTCCAGAAGGCGGCCGAGGAGAACGACATCCCCGTCGTCGGTGTCACGGAGACGCTCCCCGAGGGGCAGGATTACGTCTCGTGGCAGCAGGCGAACATCGACGCGGTGAAGGCAGCGCTCCAGAAGTGACGACCTCGACCGCAGCAGCGGCGACCCACGGCCCGGCGACCACCACGGTGGACGACCGGGCTGCGGCTCGTCCGGTCCTCGCGCTCCGCGACGCCGGGTTGTCGTACGGCGCCCGGAAGCTCTGGGCGGGCCTCGACCTCGACCTCGCACCGGGGGAGTTCGTCGCGGTCCTCGGTCCGAACGGCGCGGGCAAGACCTCGCTGCTCCGCACGGTCCTCGGCCAGCAGCGGCTGACGAGCGGCACGATGTCCTTCCTCGGGCAGCCGGTGCACCGGGGACACCGGAAGATCGGGTACATACCGCAGCAGCGACTCATGGAGGCGGGGACGCCCCTCCGCGCGCGGGACATGATCGCCCAGGGTGTCACCGGGCACCGGTGGGGCATCCGTCGGGCGTCGAAGGCCGATCGGCTGCGCATCGACCGCGTCCTCGACGAGGTCGGTGCCACCGACTTCGCGGACGCCCCCGTCGCGGAACTGTCGGGTGGTGAGCAGCAGCGCACCCGCGTCGGGCAGGCCATCGCCGCCGACCCCGCCCTGCTGCTGTGCGACGAACCCCTCATCTCCCTCGACCTGCGGCACCAGCGCGGGATCACCGAGCTCATCGACCGCGAACGTCGGCAGCGTGACGCCGCCGTGCTGTTCGTGACGCACGACGTGAACCCGATCCTCGACGTCGTCGACCGCGTGCTCTACATCGCGGGCGGCCGGTTCCGGATCGGTTCGCCGGACGAGGTCCTGCGCGCCGACGTGCTGAGCGACCTGTACGGCACGCCCGTCGACGTCGTCCGCACGATGGGCCGGATCGTCATCGTCGGGGCGAACGAGGCCCACGAGCACCACCCGGGCGAGGTCGACCCGCACGCCGACCCGTCGGACGAAGGGCGGATCTGATGGACCTGCTGTCGACCGTCTTCTCGTTCCAGGACTACGGCGAGCTCCTGGTGCTCGTGCAGAACTCGATCTGGGCCGGCGCGGTGCTCGGCATCGTCGGCGGACTCATCGGCCCGTTCGTCGTCGCCCGGAACATGCCGTTCGCCGTGCACGGCATCTCGGAGCTCTCGTTCGCCGGTGCCAGTGCGTCGCTGCTGCTCGGCGTGAACGTCGTCTCCGGCTCGCTCGTGGGGTCGGTCATCGCCGCCCTGCTCATCGGTGTGCTCGGCTCCCGGGCCCGGGAACGCAACTCGATCATCGCCGTCCTCATGCCGTTCGGACTCGGGATCGGCATCCTCTGCCTCGCCCTCTACAAGGGCCGGGCCGCCAACAAGTTCGGGCTGCTCACCGGGCAGATCGTGTCGGTCGACAACCCGCAGCTGACGTTCCTCATCGTGGTCGCCGCGATCGTCGTCGCGACGCTGCTCGTCATCTGGCGTCCGCTGATGTTCGCCTCGGTCGACCCGGACGTCGCCGCGGCCGCCGGGATCCCGGTGCGCACCCTCGCGATCGTGTTCATGCTCGTGCTCGGACTGGCCACCGCGGTGTCGGTGCAGATCGTCGGCGCGCTGCTCGTGCTGTCCCTGCTCGTCACACCGGCGGCCGCAGCCCTGCGGCTCAGTTCGCACCCGGTCGTCGTACCGGTGCTGTCGACACTGTTCGCGGTGACGTCGGTCGTCGGTGGCATCCTGCTCGCACTGGGTGGCGGCCTGCCGATCAGCCCCTACGTGACCACCATCTCGTTCGCGATCTGGGTGGTCTGCCGGATCGTCGGGTCGCGACGTGACCGGCGGGGACGCAACCGTGTCGCCGGGCGGGGCGAGCGCGGCGGGGACGAGCCGGGCCTCCCGGCAGCAACGACGTCGACAGCAGGCCGGAAGGAAGAGGTGACAGCATGAACGCCGTGCAGAAGACCAAGCGGAACACGTGGCAGCGCGAAGCGGTGCGCGGGGCCCTCGACTCCACCGAGGGGTTCGTCAGCGCCCAGGCACTGCACCAGCACCTGCGGGACGAGGGCTCGACCATCGGTCTGGCCACCGTCTACCGGGCGCTCGCCGACCTGGCGACCGAGGGCGACGCCGACTCGCTGCAGCAGGACGGCGAATCGCTGTACCGGGCGTGCACGACGGACACGCACCACCACCACCTGATCTGCCGGAACTGCGGCCGGACCGTCGAGATCGAGGCGGACCCGGTGGAGCAGTGGGCGCAGGACGTCGCCGCGGCCAACGGGTTCACGAACGCCAGCCACGTCGTCGACATCTTCGGCGACTGCGCCGTCTGCACCGCCGCCCGAGCGACCGCGGCCAGCGACGAGTAGCCTGCCCCGCATGCACGTCATCCTGGTCCCCGGGTTCTGGCTCGACGCGAGCGCGTGGGACGACGTCGCCCCGGTGCTCCGCGAAGCCGGGCACTCGGTGCAGGCGGTCACGCGCGACGGTGGCACGCTCGACGAGCAGGTCACCGCACTGGTCGCGATCCTCGACGACGTCGCGTCCCCCGACGAGCCGGTCGTGCTGGCCGGGCACTCGGGAGCCGGGCCGATCGCGTACATGGCTGCCGACCAGCGGCCCTCGCTCGTCGCGCACCTGCTCTACGTCGACACCTTCCCCGGGCCGGAGGGCGGGTGCGTCAACGACGAACTGCCCGTGGTCGACGGGGTCGTACCGCTGCCGTCGTGGGACATCTGGGAGCCCGCGACCCTGCGGGGCATGACGCCTCCACTGCGGCAGGACGTCGAGCGCCGAGCGGTCCCGGAGCCCGCGTCGGTGCCGTCCGACCGGTTCCACTACTCCGACCCCGCACGGCACACGATCCCGGCGACGATCATCACGTGTGAGATCCCCGCTGCCGAGCTGCTCGCGATGGTCGCGGACCACCAGGCCTGGGCGGCCGAGCTCGTCGCCACCGAAGAGCTGTCCATCGTCGGGCTCGAAACCGGACACTGGCCGATGTTCACGGCGCCCGAGCAGCTCGGGGAGCTGATGGTCCAGGCGCTGGCGCCCAAGCCGACGCAGGCTCCGTAGGCCACGCACGCCGTCGGCGACGCACGCCGTCGGCGACGCGTCGGGCGTGACGCCGAGACGGACCGCAGCCCGCTCCGCGTACCGTCCCGCTCGTGGATCTCGCAGCGTGGACACAGTGGGCGGGCGCGTCCGACTACGACGTCGCCCGGTTCGTCCTGCAGCGCGGCGTCGCGGCGATCGCCTGCCTCGCCTTCCTCTCCGCCATCGCCCAGTTCCCGGCGCTCGTCGGCGAGCGGGGGCTGCTCCCCGTTCCCCGCTTCATGGAGCACCCGTACGCCCGTCGGCTCCCCGTGGTCTGGCGGTGGTGGAAGTACACCGACCGGCGGCTGCGGCTGCTCGCCGGCGGGGGAGCCGTGGTGTCCTTCGCCCTGGTGGTCGGGCTGCCGCAGCGGGCCCCGTGGTGGGTGCCGATGCTGTGCTTCCTGCTGCTCTGGCTGGCCTACCTGTCGATCTCCGACGTCGGGCAGACGTTCTGGGCGTTCGGGTGGGAGTCCCTGCTGGTCGAGGCGCTGTTCACCGTCGCGTTCCTCGGTTCCGACGACGTCGCACCGCCGATCGTCGTGCTCGTCGCGCTGCGCTGGCTCGTGTTCCGGCTCGAGTTCGGCGCCGGGATGATCAAGATGCGTGGCGACCGTTCGTGGCGGGACCTGACGGCGCTGTACTACCACCACGAGACGCAGCCGATGCCGAACCCGGTGTCGCGCACGGCGCACCTGCTGCCCCGTCCCGTGCACCGGTTCGAGACCCTCGGCAGCCACTTCGTGCAGCTGGTCGTGCCGTTCTTCCTGTTCGCGCCGCAGCCCGTGGCCTCGATCGCCGCCGCCCTCGTCCTGCTCACCCAGCTCTGGCTCGTGGTCTCCGGCAACTTCGCCTGGCTCAACTGGATCACCCTCGTGCTGACCTTCGCCGCGATCGACGACCGGTCGGTGGCGGCGGTGCTGCCCTGGTTGCACGACGCAGTCGCAGCCGGGCCGTCGGCCACCCCGGTCTCCTTCGTCGCGGTGACCGTCGCCGTCGGACTGCTGCTCGCGTGGCTGTCCTGGCCGGCGGCGAAGAACCTGGTGTCGCGGCGACAGCTGATGAACGCCTCGTTCAACCGGTGGCACCTGGCGAACGCCTACGGGGCCTTCGGCAGTGTGACGCAGCAGCGTGACGAGGTCATCGTCGAGGGGACCCTGGCCGAGGACCCGTCCGACGAGGACTGGCAGCCCTACGAGTTCCGCGGCAAGCCGGGTGACCCGAGGCGCCGGCCCGGGCAGTTCGCGCCGTACCACCTCCGGCTCGACTGGCTGATGTGGTTCCTGGCGCTCGGGGCCGACGACCGGTGGTTCCGGGTCTTCGTCCTCCGCCTGCTCGAGGCCGACCGGCCGACGCTGCGGCTGCTCGCCCACGACCCGTTCGACGGGCGGCCTCCGCGGTGGGTGCGTGCGCGGATGTTCCACTACCGGTTCGCCACCCGGGCCGAGCGGCGGGAGACGGGGCTGTACTGGATCCGGCGGGAGCGGTACCTGCTCATGGCGCCGGTCGGGCTCCCGCGCGGTCGTGCCGCGGAGGGTGGTTCGTCCACTTCGTGAGCAGGAACGGTCGGGTCGAGGTGCTCGACCCGACCGTTCCTGCTCACGATCGCGGGCGGTGGGGGTGACCACGCGTGCGCGTGAGCGGTCCGGTCGGCCGCACCGGGCCTCCCGGCCTGGAGGCGCGGCTTGCGACACGCCCGGTCCTCGCGTAACGTGGACCCCTGGTTCTCCGCGTCCGCGCGGCGGACCCGTTGTTCCAAGCCCTCCGACCGTCGCGAACGCCGCGGTCGCGCGGTGTCCGGCTCTCCTTCGACAGGGGATGCGGACCTGGGCGGTGCACACAACCCCCTCGCACGGCCACCCCGGTGGCAGTGCGCGTGTGCACCAGGCAAGTGAACTTGGGTGCGGCCGTCCGGTCGCACGGTACTCAGGAGGAAACCATGGCAGCAGTGTGCCAGGTGACCGGCGCCGTTCCCGGCTTCGGTCACAACATCTCGCACTCGCACCGCCGGACGAAGCGTCGCTTCGACCCGAACGTGCAGAAGAAGACGTACTACGTGCCTTCGCTTCGTCGTAACGTCACGCTCACGCTCAGCGCGAAGGGCATCAAGGTGATCGACGCACGTGGCATCGAGTCCGTCGTCAAGGATCTCCTCGCCCGTGGGGAGAAGATCTGATGGCGAAAAAGGGTCAGGACATCCGTCCGATCATCAAGCTCCGCTCGACGGCGGGCACCGGGTTCACCTACGTGACCAAGAAGAACCGTCGGAACAACCCCGACCGTCTCGTGCTCAAGAAGTACGACCCGGTGATCCGCAAGCACGTCGACTTCCGTGAGGAGCGCTAAGCATGGCGAAGAAGAGCAAGATCGCGAAGAACAACCAGCGTGCCGTCATCATCGCGCGCTACGCCGAGCGTCGTCTCGAGCTGAAGAAGGCCCTCGTGGACCCGAACGGCACCGACGAGTCGCGTGAGGCCGCCCGCGTGGGCCTGCAGAAGCTGCCCCGCGATGCATCGCCCATCCGGTACCGCAACCGTGACGCCATCGACGGCCGCCCCCGTGGCCACCTCGGTGAGTTCGGCATCAGCCGTGTCCGTTTCCGTGACATGGCCCACCGCGGCGAGCTCCCCGGCATCACGAAGAGCTCCTGGTAAGCACTCGCAGTACCCGACGCCCCGTCACCTCCTGGTGGCGGGGCGTTCGCTGTGTACGGGGTACAGGTGACCGTTCATTCGTCACATCTGCCCCTCCAGCACCCCTCCGGACCCCCGACAACCCCGGAAATCCGGGCGAGTCGGCAGGTTCCGTCCCCTGGGGCTGGTAGGTTCAACTCCGGTTCCGCCGGGCCCTCGGCCCACTGGCACCGTGGCACGGGGCAACCGCTCCGGGCGCCGGACGACACGTGCGTCCGACCGATACTGCAAGAAGTCCGAGGAGGACATCCATGGCTGACAAGTCACTGAACCGCACCGAGCTCGTCGCTGCCGTCGCCGCTGAGTCCGGCCAGAGCCAGGCCACCGTCAACGGCGTCGTCGACGCGCTCTTCAGCGTCGTCTCGTCGTCCGTCGCCGACGGCACGAAGGTCACGATCCCCGGTTGGATCGCCTTCGAGAAGACGCACCGCGCCGCCCGCACCGGCCGCAACCCGCAGACGGGTGACGCCATCGAGATCGCCGCGAGCGACTCGGTCAAGGTCAGCGCCGGCTCGAAGCTCAAGGCTGCGGTCAAGTAAGACTGTTCCGCGCATCGGGAGGGACGGCTTCGGCCGTCCCTTTCGTCGTTCCCGGGGGCGGGCGGGCGCGTGCGTGGGCGGGCGCCCGGTGCGCGCGTCCGGCCTGGAGGCCCGTGCCGCTTTGCACAGATCGGCCCGCCCGTTCGGCGGCCGGGTGGGCACCGCCTAGGCTTGACGGGTGAATCGGATCGCGCGCATCGCCGGTCCCGCCGTGCTCCTGCTCGTCGGGTTCGTGGCGCTGCTCACGGCACTCGTCATCGGCGGCGGTGCGGACCCCGCGCTCATCGCCGACCCGGGGCCCGTCGTCCGCTTCGGGCTGCCGATCGCCCGGCTCGTCGTCGACCTGTCCGCGGCCACCACGATCGGTGGGCTCGCCCTCGCGACCATCGGGCTCTCACGTTCGGGCCCCGAGTGGAACCGCGCGATCGACGTCGCCGCCGGGGCCAGTGGCGTCTGGACGGTCGCGTCGGCCGTCGCCACGTTCTGCACCTTCCTCAGCGTCGCCGGTTCGCGCGTCAGCATCGACGAGCAGTTCGGGCAGTCGATGGGGGTGTTCCTCACCGGCACCGAGCTCGGGCTCGCCTGGCTGGTGACCGTCCTCGTCGCCGCGGCCGTCACGGTGCTCTGCTTCGCCGTCCGCTCGCGGGGCATGGTCGCCCTGACCGCCGGGGTGTCGATGATCGGCCTCATCCCGCTCGCGCAGCAGGGCCATGCCGCCGGCACCGCCAGCCACGACGCCGCCGTGACCGCCCTGGGGCTGCACCTGGTCGGCGCCGCGCTGTGGGTCGGTGGGCTCGTCATGCTCGTGCTGCTGCGCGGGGTGCTGCCCGGTGACCGTCTGGCGGCCGTCGTCGCCCGGTACTCGAGCATCGCCCTCGGGTGCTTCGTGCTCGTCGCCGTGTCCGGCATCGCGACGGCGCAGATCCGCGTCGGCGCGCTGTCGAACCTGTTCACCCCGTACGGCACGCTCGTGCTGGTGAAGATCGGGGCGATCGTCGTCGCGGGGGTCCTCGGTGCGTTGCAGCGCCGTCGGGTCATCCGGGCGCTGACGACGTCGCCCGCTCGGCAGCGGCCCTTCTGGACCCTGATCGTCGTCGAGCTCGCGGTGATGGGGGTCGCATCCGGCTTCGCCGCGGCCCTCGGGCGCACCGCGACCCCGGTCGACCAGATCGCTCTGAGCAAGACCACCGACCCGAGCCCGGCGGAACTCCTGACCGACGACCTGCTGCCGCACGCGCCCGGTGCGTGGGGCTGGCTGACGCATTGGAACATCGACCTGTTCTGGCTGATGGCGGCCGTGCTGCTCGTCGTGACCTACGCGGCCGGCGTGGTGCGACTGCGTCGGAGCGGCGTGCGGTGGCCCGTGCGGCGCTCGGTCGCCGCAGCCCTGGCGATCGTGTCACTGGTGATCGCGACCTCCGGCTCGCTGCACCAGTACGACCGCTTCCTGATCTCCGCGAACGTCGGCGCCCACGTCCTGCTCGGCCTGGTCGTGCCCGCGCTGGTGTGGGCCGCGGCGCCCGTCGCGCTCATCCGTGCCGCCGTGCACCCCCGGAGCGACGACAGCACGGGTGTGCGCGAATGGACCGACGTCATCGTCGAGCACCCGACCGTGCGGTACCTGGCACAGCCGTTCCCCGCGTTCGCGTTGGCGGCGGCGCTCTGGTGGGCCTTCTTCGCCACCGACGCGCTCCGGTGGTCGGTGAGCGATCCGATCGGACGCACGGTCAGCGACGCCGTGTTCCTGCTGGTCGGGCTGCTGGCCGTCCCGACACTGTGCACCCCGATCCCTGCCGGGCGCCGGCGTCCGACCACCGCTGCCACCGTCGTCCGGATCGTCGGGGCCGCGGTGATCGCCGCGGGCACCGTCTCGCTCGGGTTCGCCATGCGCGGGCCGCTCGGGCTGCTGCAGGCATCGTGGTTCGGCGCGATGGGCCGGACGTGGGGGCCGGACCCGCTCGTCGACCAGGCCCGGGCCGGCCTCGTGCTCATCGTCGCCGGGGTGCTGCTCCTGGTGACCGTGGTCGTGGTGGTGCTCGTGCGACTGCGGCGTGACGGGGGAGCCCCGGGCGACGCAGCGACGCCCGACGACGCGGTTGTCCGAGCTGTCCCCGCTGCCCGGGCCGACCGGGACGACCTGGGCGACCTGGACTTCGACGACGGCAGCGACGACCTCGAGCCCTCGCCGGGGGCGGACACCCGATGAGCATCGAACTGAGCGACGAACAGCGCGCCGTCTTCGAGTACATCGAGCACACCCGCGACAACGTCTTCATCACCGGTCGCGCCGGCACGGGCAAGTCGACGCTGCTCAACCACCTGTCCTGGAACACCGAGAAGCAGGTCGTCATCTGCGCCCCGACGGGGGTCGCCGCGCTCAACGTGGGCGGCCAGACGATCCACTCGCTGTTCCGGCTGCCGATCGGGCTCATCGCCGACGCCGAGCTGCGACAGGGCCCCGACACCCGCAAGCTCCTCAACACCATCGACACCCTGGTCATCGACGAGGTCTCGATGGTCAACGCCGACCTGCTCGACGGCATGGACCGCTCGCTCCGCAAGGCCCGCGGTCGGCAGTTCGAGGCGTTCGGCGGCGTGCAGGTCGTGATGTTCGGCGACCCGTACCAACTGCCCCCGGTGCCCGGCGACGCCGACGAGCGCGCCTACTTCACCGACCACTACCGGTCGATGTGGTTCTTCGACGCCAAGGTGTGGCTCGAGACCGAGCTCAACATCATCGAGCTCGCCACCGTGCACCGGCAGCGTGACGACGCCTTCGCCGCCATGCTCACCGCCGTCCGGCACGGTCGGGTCACCGCGGACATCGCCGAGCAGCTGAACACAGCCGGTGCGCGTCCCGCGCCGGACGACGCCATCACCCTGGCGACGCGCAACGACACGGTTGCCCGCATCAACAAGGCGGCCCTCGAGCGGCTGCCCGGCAAGGTGAAGACCGCGAAGGCCGACGTCAACGGCGACTTCGGCGGGCGGAACTTCCCTGCGGACGAAGCCCTCGAGCTGAAGCCCGGCGCGCACGTGATGTTCCTGCGCAACGACGCCGACCAGCGCTGGGTGAACGGGACGCTCGGCATCGTGACGGCCATACGCGACACCGTGTGGGTCGACGTCGACGGGGAGTCCTTCGAGGTCCAGCCGTCGGTGTGGGAGAAGTTCAAGTACTCGTACGACCCCGACAAGAAGGAACTCAAGAAGGACACCGTCGGGGAGTTCCAGCAGTTCCCGCTCCGGCTCGCCTGGGCCGTGACCATCCACAAGTCACAGGGCAGCACGTACGACCGCGCCGTGGTCGACCTCGGCAACCGGGTGTTCAGCGCCGGGCAGACGTACGTGGCGCTGTCCCGGCTGACCTCGCTCGAGGGGTTGTTCCTCACCCGCCCGCTCCGGCCGCAGGACATCATCGTCGACCTGGACGTCCGTCGCTTCATGTCCGAGGCACCCCGCATCGTCGCGACCGAGCTCGAGCCCCCGAAGCCGAAGCCGAAGTCGGACGCCGAGCCCGACGCCGACTGACGCGTCCGACTGACCCGTTCGGTCCGCATCGGCCTCACGCCGCCGGGCACGCGCGCCTGCACGCCCGGTTGCACACCGCCGAGCGGTCACGACTCCTCGTCGGTCCTGCGCCGAGTGGTCACTCGTCGTCGCCTGGACACTCCGCGTCCGACAGTTCGTGACCGGCCGGCGGACCTGAGCGGGGAGTCGTGACCGCACACACCCCCGCCGGACCACACCCGCCGGACCGCCCCACCGC